>NZ_QSEU01000024.1:0-14484 GCF_003466705.1 Eubacterium sp. AM46-8 | reverse complement strand
TTATCCCCCTTTAGTTTTCTTTTATAGCTTCCTGTAAGGCAGATACTGCACATTATATGCGTATTTCTAATACTTTCTACTCTATCACATACTCATACATTCTAAACTGTCTGTTTCCAACTACCTCATAAAAAATGTTTTCAGTACTTACATATTTAAAGCCAGCTCTGATATATAACTTGTCAGCTAGTGTGTTCTTATCTATTACATCAAGATGAATGGCTTCTATGTTTTCTAACTTAGCATATGATATTAAGTTTTTTACAAATTGAGTAGCAAGACCCATACCGCGGTACTCATATCGGACTGCAAGAGCATGGATTATCCATACATTATTATCTCTTTCATTTACTTTCCACGCTACCCTTTTATACTCTTTATTAGAATTACTGTTAACTATGGCACACGCCTTAATTATTCCTTCATCTCTTAAAACGAATAACTCTTTCTGAACAATACCAGCCATTAAAAAATCTGCTGAAGGATGTACACCCTTTTCCCAGTCAGGAAAAGAAGGTTCTTCTTTGCTTTTATCTATTAAATCCCAATAGAGATTTTCTATCTCATTAAAATCCTCCAAGCTCGCTAATTCAAAATTCATGTATCTGTCTCCTAATTTTTATTTAACTCCAGCTCTTCCAGACATCCGGCTGGTATCCAAGTGTTGATGCTTTTCCATTTCTTACAACAGGAGTCTTAATAACTGATGGATTTTCCAATACCTTTTCAAGCTTGTCCTCATCAGCTGTGTATTTTATAAGAGCAAGCAGATCCTTATCTTTTCCATCCCAGTTAATCATACCTGATAACCCGCCATTAACCTGTGCTACAGAATTGAATTCTCCCTTGCTTATTCCTTTTTCCTTCATATCTATGAACTGATACTTGATGCCTCTTTCCTTAAAGAAACGCTCTGCTTTCTTCGTTTCATTGCATTTCTTAGTTCCAAATATCTGTATATTCACAATAGTTTCCTCCAAAATTTATTTATCTTACCACGGGACCCTTATTTTCTCTAATAGCGTTATTCCAGTATCTAACAAATCACTAACACCCACAAAATCTCCCAGCCACTCCCCAGGCTGCATTGTATTTCCATACCCTAACAAAACAGGCAATGGATCTATGCTATCAAGTACATTATCATCTGATGTAATAATCTTTGTTGTATCAAGACAATATGCCTCGCCCTTGCTGTAATTAATCGTATATTTATATGATTTACCTTTTCTGTTAAACATCCCTGCAAATGGGTTATTAATATCTATCCCATATTCATTTATAAAATCGTCTTCCCCTCGTCTGCTTCTTTCTAAGAAAATTGAAATTTCTTCTGTCACTGTCTTCCTTGCTGCCTCAAACTTACAGGATATATTTTGGAAATTTTCATATGCGTAATCCACGAAATTGCCTTCAAAATTATCGTCCTGTAATATGTCATTTAAGATATTAGGTATGTTTATACTGGATTGACCACATTCATCACCTATGAATATGATTTTGCTACCCTTCCATTCATTGCCCATTAACTCTCTCAATGCACACAGCAGAGCATTATTTATGGATACCGACTCATATCTTTTATTTCCAATTTCAAAATCACTCGGACTTATATATTCTTTTCTATCAAGATTAATCCAGCTAAAATACTCTCCCATATATCTTCCCCTTTATCCTATAGCAGCTTTCCCACTAGTCTCTCAAAAGAAGCTTCAAAGTTTAAATCATCCTGATCACTTCTTTTCCTTGGACCTTTCATGTAATTTTTGCTGCTTGCCCGCCTTGCTTTCTTACTTATATGTCTCTCCATTAACATAAGATCAATATTTTCATTTGTATACCATTTCCCAGACTGATGAATGGCATATGCACCCTTACTTAATGCCATGGCAGCTACACCATAGTCCTGCGTAACTACCAGATCACCCATCTTACAAAGACTTATTAACTTAAAATCAACCGCATCAGCTCCGGCACCCACATATACTACTTCTGAATAGTCTGATGTAAGATAATGATTAGTATCACACAAAAGCATTACGGCAATATTATGACTCTTAGCTATTCTTTCAACTATCCCAATCACAGGGCATGCGTCAGCATCTACATATATATGCATACTCTTATCTCTTTCATTTACAATCAATTGTTATATACATTTAGGAACTGTCTCTATTTCATTCCCACAGATAACTTATACCAGCGTTTTATGTATGGGTCATCAAAAAGCTCAAGGTCGTTTTCTGTAAGTTTCACAAAAAGATCAGTAAGCCCGTCATACTCATTAATATCTCCTGCAGGATACAGTTTCCAGTTTAGCTGCTCTAATGTCCAGTTACTCTTAACTGAATTGTGAAGCATAGACGTTGTCGCATAATTAGACGGGTTATCCTCTCCTCCAATGGCAATAGGAATGATGTGGTCAATTGTTGGGACCAGCTCCCAGTAGGCACTGTGACATTCTTCCATCTTCCAATGGCTCTGATATGGAAATGCATCCGGCATGTAATATGATAACATCTTTAACAATCCCGGATTAACAAGCTTTCCCCCGGTATATCTGTCTATAAAGCCATCTCTTACAAACTGCTCATACTTTTCCTTATCTGTATAGCTTCTTCCCTCTGGTTTTAACTTCTTAAATGGATATTCCTTATTTATAAGATTCTTTGCCGATTTGATATTACCTGTGAAAATACTCTCTGCACTTTGTTTGATTGTTGTAATCTTATCCATAAAAACGCACCTGCTTTCCTTTATCAGTTTTATAAACAGGAAGTTACTTTAATAAATATTTTTCAAACGCTTTATGATTATCAAAGTGGACTTCTCTAAAAAACAGAACTAACCAAATAATATAGGTTGGTATAGCTATATATGGGGTTAAAAAGCAGGATAATAATGCTCCTGCCAACATTATAATAGCCCACATAAAGCACTGATTTCTTATATCACGAGAGATATGAGCTTTATCATACAATGCCTGTTCTTCTTTAGAAAATGAATTAAATCCTGAAACAAATTTTGCTGCTTTTTCCTTAAAAATCGCAAATAACACACCTATAATCAGAAATGGTATTACCAAAATTATACACGACCAAAATCCTATATTCATAATACATACCTCCGCTTCAAATTCCGATTTTCTTAATTCTACAAACTTGAAGTTGTTTGTACAATGTTCAAGATATAACTGTTATTATGTCTTGATTAGAGTACAAACTCATATAAGAGGAACTCCCTCGGTACTCCAATATCAACATATGTGATTTCAACTTTATCCACATACTTAAATCCAAACGACATATACATTTTCTGTGGAATATCATTTCCCTCTATGCAATCAAGACGAATTGATTTAAGGTTTCTTTCCCTTGCTGTGTCTATTGCGTGTTGAACTAACTGCTTCGAGTATCCACGACCTCCATATTCCGGAAGGACTCGCAAGGCATGAAGAACTACTGTCTCGTTATCATTTGCATCAATAAGCCATTTAACTGCGTGATACGCCTCATCACGATCATGATTCATAATATACGCCGCAACAATTCGACCATCTTCAATACCGATAAACTGATTTCTCTCTTTGATTGCATCTTTGATCATTTCATCTGGAGGGAAACCACCTTTATCTCCCTCCGGCAGAAAATCTTTTCCGCTCAAAACTTTACACATACCGTCATAAAACTGTCGCAATTCTATAAAATTTTTCTCTTCTGCATATCTGATAATCATAGAAATCTATCCCTCCAGGAAGTTTGGTAATTTTTACAGACAGAGTACTCTTGCAATCTGTCTATTTTTCTCATTTAATATTCATGTATAATATATGTATCTCCTTTTTCATGCAACTCCATATACGTTTTAGGTGATTTACTACCATAATTACTCTATCATTAATTGATTTCATTGTCTATATACAGACAACTAACATGCACAAAAACGGTACCAAGATGCATAATTATGAAAACTGCTTATCAAATTCTTCCTCGTCCTGCTCATCTACGAGATAGCCTTCCGGTGTTGCATACTCTCCAGTAATCTCATCAAGATAACCAGGTACAAGCTCTTTACACAGAAGGAATGATGCATGATGAATAAAAGCACTGTTGATCCAAATGGCAATTATGCTGATTATCTGGCTGGTACAGTAGAATCGAACAAAGCTTCCTTTACAGAGGCCGAGTTAAAGACACTTACAGAAGATATTGATGCTATACGAAAAATCGAGGAGCAGATAGCTGAAATTGAAAATAAGACTACTTCTGACAGTAGTAAGAAAAACAATACCGAAGCCACATCACCTTTCAGCAATTTATCCGGTAAAGATTTAATGGCAATCCCGTCGATGAAAGTTTATTTTCAAAAAACGCAGTAACTGTAGTCAATTTCTGGTTTAACGGCTGTAAGCCCTGCGTAGCAGAGTTATCTAAGCTTAATGAATTAAACGAAGCTATCAGGTCAATGGGCGGTGAGGTTGTAGGCATCAATACCGAAACCTTCAATGGCAATAAAACTGCCATAAAAGAGGCTTCTGCTATTCTTGAAAGCCAGGGTGCAAAATACCGCAACCTTTCGATTGACTCTTCCTCAAATGCAGGTAAATATGCCTCTGATATTATGGCATTTCCCACAACTATACTAGTTGATAGAAATGGTAATATTGTAGGTGACCCAATGCTTGGAGGAATTGACAATAAGGATAACTATGATACACTTATGAAGCAGATTAAATCTGTAATTGCAGCAGATAGCAATAGCAAATAAAACATCAAAGTGCTGTTCATTACGACAAACAGACCATTTTCGAAATGGTCCATCCTATAGACTAAAGAATCAGAGGCAGTATATGATTGAGGAAATTTAAGTTACATAAAATATCATATAAGCGTGTAGGTTTTCCTACATTCTTATATGATAAAAAAACTACAATTTTATATTGACATTTGCACACGACGCATCATTTCAAAAAAATCATCTGTTTCATATACCTTATATTTACACATATATTTTTTTGTCAAATCCTCTGCATGCTTCCATAGAAAAAGATATAGCTCCAGTTTGTTATGAAAATAATGAAACAAAAGTGACTTGGGGCTGCTACTCTCTAAAAAATAACAGCCTTTCTTACTATATCAGCCTTTTGGAATTTGACCATCGACATACAGAATGTGATTAACTAACCACTCTGTGAGATATTTTAAAATCCCCATAATCTGTTCATCTTGATCTTCTACCTCATCATTGTGATGTTCCATAAATTCATCAAGTTTATGTATAAATTCCTGATGTTGAACTTTCTGTGTAAATATCTTCTTATAATTAATAGATTCCATATACTGCTCTTCATCACTAAAGTGTTTTACTGTTTAATTTCGGAGATTTTCTAATATTATATTAATCCTATCATATTTATCCGGTGTAAACTCATCATGAAGCAGTTCATATGCCTCATCTGCATATTTAAATAACTAATTCCAACTGTTATTACCAGATTCCATGTTATTTCCTATAATATCAATGGTATCTGCAAGGTGAATAATCCTTGCAAACAATGGAATTTCATTCCACTTTTTTTGAAAAGGACCAGTTCCATCGGCATGTTCATGATGATACAAAATCACATTTGACACATCTGTTTTAAATGGAATTTTAGTAATATTTTTTTACCATAAATACAATGAAGATTTGTTTTTTCTCGGATAAATCTTTTTTACAATTAATGACGGAATCATTTTTCAGTCTTCCGAAATATATTGTGTCAAAGCATTATCATGCAGTAAAGCACACATGGCTAAATCTTGTAATTCATCACCTTCAATTTTCCAATATTCAGCCATGCATATACTTATATAAGCCACTGTTTTTCCATGTTTGTTTTTGATATTTACCAACTCTGCTTCTATACAGTCCAAAGCATAAGAACAGGCTCCTGCCCTGGATTTAACTGTTTTCTGTATATTCCCTGGTTTGTATTTAATGTAATCCACTCAATGAAATGCTCTTCAAGCATTGGATGTTTTGTCTCCCCAACCACGACATGAACATGACTGCCTTCCACTGTATATACAGGTATATGCCTTTTTCTCCTTCCATGTGTAAAATTTATAATTCAATTGTCTCTATAATCTTTTTCAAAGAATCTGCGGATTCTTTAAGCTTTAGCGCTTCCTCACCACTTAAATTAATAGGTATATCAGACTCAATACCATCTGCACCTACAATAGCTGGCATACTTAACGATACTCCGTCAATATCATATACTCCATGAATCATGTGTGATACAGGAAGTATTGATTTTTCATCTCTCATAATCACTTCGCAGATTCTTTTTACAGACATTGCAATTCCATAATATGTAGCGTGCTTTTTGTTTATAATCTCATAAGCACTGTTCTTGACTGCTGTAGCTATTTCAGCCGTGTTTTCCTTGTGCTTGTAATGTCCACGCATTTCACACATTTCACTTAATGGAACACCAGATACATTGGCTGATGACCATACTACTACTTCGCTGTCTCCATGCTCACCTACTATAAATGCATGAACACTCCTGCTGTCCACAGATAAATGCTCACCAAGCTTATATCTTAATCTTGCACTATCTAATACAGTACCCGATCCAATAACCCTGTTTTCTGGAAGTCCTGATAACTTTATGGCTACCTGAGTCAGGATATCTACCGGATTCGCAACTACAAGCATAATACCCGCAAAATTTCTCTTTGATATTTCAGGAATGATTGACTTAAATATTGCTACATTTTTATTTACGAGATCAAGCCTTGTCTCTCCCGGTTTCTGTCCCGCTCCGGCAGATATGACAACAATTGCAGCATCAACCACATCATCATAATCTCCGGCATATATTTTCATCGGACTCGCAAATGGAATACCATGACTGATATCCATCGCTTCTCCTTCTGCCTTGTTCTTATCTGCATCGATAAGGACAATCTCTGTAAACAAGCCACTCTGCATCAGAGCAAATACCGATGCGGAACCAACAAAGCCACAGCCTATCATTACTGCTTTTTTTGAATTAATCACTTTCTTCTTCGTAATAATCTCATCTCCTTAATAATTCTCTTCATGTACTTCAAAATAGCTCTGTGGATGATTACATACCGGACATACTTCAGGCGCCTTAGTTCCTACCACAATATGTCCGCAGTTACGGCATTCCCATACCTTAACTTCGCTCTTTTCAAATACCTGTGCAGTTTCAATATTCTTAAGAAGTGCACGATATCTTTCCTCATGGTGCTTCTCAATCTCACCTACTGCCCTGAATTTTACTGCAAGCTCAGGGAATCCTTCTTCCTCAGCTGTTTTAGCAAAGCCTTCATACATATCTGTCCACTCATAATTTTCGCCTTCTGCCGCTGCCGCCAGGTTTTCCTTTGTATCACCAATTCCTGCTAATTCCTTGAACCACATCTTTGCATGTTCTTTCTCATTATCTGCAGTCTTTAAAAACAATGCTGACATCTGCTCGTAACCTTCCTTTTTCGCTACAGAAGCAAAATAGGTATACTTATTTCTTGCCTGTGATTCCCCTGCAAATGCCTCCTGTAAATTCTTCTCTGTCTGTGTTCCTGCATATTTGTTTGCTGCCATCTCTTTTACCTCCGTTTTCTTTACTACTTTTTCAAAATCTGATGCTGGGTGCTTGCACAAAGGACATATAAAGTCATCTGGTAATTCCTCGCCTACATATTCATATCCGCAAATTCTGCAACGCCATATTGTCTGACTGTCCTCTGTTTTTCCAACCTCCTGTGGCTTAGGCTTAATATTGTTCTGATAATAATCATATGTTACTGAAGGAACATTGCTTAAAACTTCCATATCGGTTATCTCACCGATAAACATCGTATGTGAACCCAAGTCCTCTGTTTTAGTAACTGTCACAGAAATGTATGCATTTGTACCTTCTGTAATATAATAAATACCATTTGTGCCCCTGGCACACTGCTCAAATGCTTGAAACTTATTGGTATCTCTTCCTGATTGGAAGCCAAAATGTTTGAACAATTCAAATTGTGCCTTCTGACTTAAGACTGATACAGTAAATTTTCCGGTTCTTTGAATCATATCATGCGTATAATTTGCCTTATTTACACAGATACTTAACTGGTTTGGTTCCGAAGCTGCCTGAATGGCTGTATTAATGATGCATCCGTTATCTTTTTCTGCTTCTTTAGCGGTCAATATAAACAGTCCATAACTCAACTTATACATTGCTTTCCTATCCATGCTGTTCCTCCTTTACCTTCTCCCTGCATTTCGGGCAAATGCCTTTAAATGAAATATCATAATCCACAAATTCAATTCCATGAGTGTTATGAATTTTTTCCAGCAAATCCGGTATTTGATCCATATCCACATCAAAAACTTCACCGCACTTTATACATCTTACATGGTAATGATTTTTCAATGTAAAATCAAATCGGTTCGGTCCATCCGGAACTTCAACCTTTCTTAATGCACCTTCCTCTACCAATATATCAAGATTTCTATATACAGTTCCTTTTCCAATTGTTGGATATGCTTTTTTTATAAATTCATACACTTCATTTGCCGTAACGTGTCTTCTCATTTCGTATACGGTATTTCTTACAAGATCTTTTTGAATGGTATTTCTCCTACTTGTCATTAGTCCTCCTTATTAGGATTAGTTCTTAATAAAGATTGTATATCACTATCATCCTGTTGTCAATAAAAAATAGTAATAATTCTCATTATTATAAAAGATGCCAAACTGAGCATCTTTTACCTGAATAACTATTTTATTTTACGTTCAAATACATATTCTGAATCTGAAGATAAATCAGACCTAAGCCTGTTATAAAGATTCATATTTTCCAATCTGTTAAAATTCTGCTCTGCAATCTTGTCATTACATTTCCAGATAGCTTTCAGTTCTTCTTTTGATTTGCTTTTCATCCAGTTTAATACTTCTGCTGTCTTATCAATATAGACAGGCAATTCAAGCGGTGCTAAGTTATCGGTATCTACAATCATCTTTTTTGCAGGTGATAAAATAATCTTCATTATGCCAATTCCTTAAGCATATTTTCAGGATCATCTGCCGCCTTGACTTTATCATTTGCCTTTATAATGATTCCCTGCTCATCAATAAGATACGTAGTTCTTACTACACCCATAGATACTTTTCCATAATTTTTCTTTTCTTTCCAGACATCATATGCTTCAATAACTTTACGCTCCGGGTCTGCTAATAGCGTAAATGCCAGTCCGTATTTTTCTTCAAATCTCTTGTGAGACGCTACAGAGTCCTTGCTCACTCCGAGAATAACAGCTCCCTTCTCAGTAAACTGTGGATAACGCTCAGAAAAGCCACATGCCTGCTTCGTACATCCTGGCGTATTATCCTTTGGATAAAAATATAAAATTATTTTTTTACCTAAATAATCACTTAATTTATGCACTTCTCCGTTCTGATCCGGCAATTCAAAATCCGGTGCTTTTATTCCTAACTCTAACATTTACTATTCCTCCGCTTTTGTATTTTTCACCTGTTTTCTTGTACTTTTATTACCTGAAATCATTTTATGACCAGAATAGACTGCCATAATCATGCATATCAGAGAGCCAAATGCAAAGTATTTGTGTGCTGCTTTTAACCCTTTATATCCTGTATAAAAAGTTCCAACCATTGTAACTATTGCTCCGATTGACCAATATTTATGTGCTTTCATGATACACCTCCATATTTTATTATCAACATCATAATACAACAATTTATTATTTTTCATAGTTTTCTTTTATTTAACAAATCACATAAGATTACTCTTGTATTGTTTTCAACTTCTTTAATCTTACAAACAACCTTATACCCTTCGGACACATCTCTTCAAGTTCCTCAAGGCTGTAACTTCTCAAATCATCTTTGCTTTTTATCCACATTCTAAACGCATCCATACATAGGAAGTCATCAAATCTGATATAATTCCTGCAGTGTTGCCTGCCCCATATTACTAAACTTTATAAAATGCTCCTTTGGATATTCTCTCAATCCTTCCAATGACTCAAATCCATTTCTTCTGAGAATATTCTTAAAGTTCTGGTCAAGATAATCCACTTCAATTTCCTGATATCTTATACATGGGCGGGCCCCCTCTAAGGAAAGACATCCTTCCTCTGTCTGAAAGGCTCCTGTTTTTCAGCCTATGCATGTTATACCACAAGCAAAACTTTTATCTCAATAATGAAATCATTCCCCTGTATTCTTGCACTTATATCTCCATTCATACGCTCCACAAGCTCTTTTGCAATAGATAAACCCAGTCCGGTTGAGGCTCTGCCTCTTGCCACATCTGCTTTATAAAAACGCTCGAACACATGACTTAAGTCAATATTTTCAGGATGTTCCGTATAATTGCTGATTTTAAGCAAGGCGTAATTATCCTCACGGGTAAGCTTGATACTTATATTCTTTTCCCCATGATCAAGACCATTTTTTATGACATTCTGTATAACTCTCCTTAAGCCCTGCTTATTACCTGATATATACAGCATTTCCTCAGTAATACTAATATCTGGGCAGATGCCCTGCTTCTTCCATTCATCATAATAAGAAAATACAGCTTCTTTTAATATTCTGTTCATACAACAATCCGTAAGCTCCAGCTTATATGAATCATTTTTCAGCTTAGTGAATGTAAAAAGCTCCTCCAGCATTTCATTAAGGCTGTTAAGCCTTTCTCTGATTATATCAAGATATCTCCTCTGGTCATCTATATTGTCGCATTCCTCTATAAGCTGGAAATACCCATCCAGTGATGTAAGCGGTGTCCTTATATCGTGTGAAAGATTAGTATATGTATCTGCAATAAGCTCTTCTTTTTTTCTGTACTCATTTCTTTCTTTTTTACGCAAGTCAAGAAGCTCATTCAATTTATCTGAAAGCTCACCTATTCCCCCCATATCTATTTCACGTTGAATCAGCTTGTTACTATCGTGTTCCATAAGAAACGACAACTGGCGGCAGATGTCCTTAATCTGCCGCTGGTATTTCCACATAATAAATGCCTGTATAATAATTATTACTGCTAATATTCCAATAATAATCCTCATTCTCTATATATCCCTTTTCTGAAAAATATAACTGCTTAATGACAGCATTATTATAATAAATACAGCTGCCACACACATTGAACTAACAACATCCTCCCTGCCTGCATTCATAGGAAGCATTGCCATCCTTCCAGTTACTGTATACTTATAGATGCTGAAGTTATGAAGTCCCTTTCTGTTAACTACATAATCTATAAAGGCATACACAATACTCATTATATTCATGGTAAGACATACCGACAAGGTCATGCTTATGACATTATTCTTAATTATAACTGCTATCGCCATACATATTAACACAAATGCATAATGAAGCATAAGTTCCGTTAAGAAATAAGGTATAATCTCCTTCCAGTTACCCCACATCACACATTTAAACGCAAGCATATTCGCTGCCGCCTGGAATACAAATATCCCTGCAAAGGTAATTGCTGTAAATAAAGCAAGCGCAACTGCCCTTGAAACAATAAGCATCCCCCTTTGTGACACTTGTCCACCAATATTCTTAATATAACCGCTCTTAATATCTGCTGTTGCAAACATAACCGCAAATATTACAAGAAAAAGTGCATAAAACTTCCCCTGTGCATTAGAAAAGAAAACATCCATTACCGTAACCTTCTTCCCTGGCTCCGTAGGTAATTCCACACTCATACCAATATTGACATTATCTGTATTCTGCTGCAAAAGCTGTTCCTTGTTGCTGTCATCTGCCTGTTGTTGCTCCCATTCCTTATTAACTGCATCATAATCTATTTTTGAAAGAAATGAGGTAAGCAGTGCTGATGCCAGCAATATAATCCATATTACATACATACTCTTTGTACGAAACATTCTGTATACATCCATCTTTATCATATTAAGCACGATTGTCACCCCCTGTAAGCCTTAAGAAATAATTCTCAAGTTCTTCACTTGTAATAGATATTCCTTTAACCGGAATTCCCGCCTTTGCAAGCTCCATGTTCAGTCTGGCACTTTCTCCCAGTCTTTCAAATATATGAATATGTTCTTTATCTATAACCTGATAGCTGCTAAAGCCCATATCATCAAGCACAGCAATAGCCTGCTTAGGATTATCAAGTGTAAGCTCTATGCGCTCACTGCATTTTTTCATAAGCTCTTCTCTTGTAAGCTCCTGCACAAGGCATCCATTATGAATAATGCCATAATCTGTAGCAAGCTTTGATAATTCCTCCAGAATATGACTTGAAATACATATTGTCATGCCACGCTCCTTTGCAAGCTTCTGGATAGTTTCACGCACCTCCACTATTCCCTGTGGATCAAGTCCGTTAATCGGCTCATCAAGAATAAGCAGGTCAGGCTCGCCTACAAGTGCAAGAGCAATCCCTAAGCGCTGCTTCATTCCAAGCGAATAATGCTTTGTTTTCTTTTCTCCAACAGTATCAAGGCCCACTGTTTTTAACAGCTCTTCTATATATCCTTTTTTCTTAATCCCCGTAAGCTTACATTTAATGTTCAGATTGTCATATGCCGACATATTGCCATAAAGTCCGGGAGCTTCTATAAGACACCCTACTCTTGAACGTACCTTTTGTAAGTCTTTTCCCTTATACCCAAACATTTCTATTTCGCCATAAGACGGTGTTGACAGTCCGCTAATCATCTTAAGACAGGTCGTTTTACCGGCTCCGTTTCTTCCAATAAAGCCATATATCGCACCCTTTTTAATGTGCATATTTACATCATCAACCGCCCTGTGTCTGCCATACTGCTTAGTCAGATTCCTTGTCTGCAATAATAATTCACTCAAAGCTTTTTCCTCCTTTTCTTAACTGCTATTATCATAAAAAATAAATCCTAATCAATCGCAAATAAATAGTAAAAAAAAAGTAAATTATTCATGCAGGCGATATCCAATCCCCCATATTGTTTCTATATATTCATCAGGTGTAACGGTCTTTATTTTCTTTCTGATATTGCTTATATGCACATCCAGTGTCTTTGTTTCACCCATATATGGCTCATCCCACGCATATTCAAATATATCCTCCTTGCTAAACACCTGCTTCGGGTTTTTAAGCAGCAATTCCAGTATTGCAAATTCCTGTTTTGTAATCTTAGGAAGCACCCTGCCACCGATACTTACCTCAAAGGTAGAGCGTATAAGCACCATATCCCTGAACTCAAGCCTTCCGCTGCCTTGTCCTTCCTGTATACCAGCCTTTGTTTTTACTTCCGTTTCTGCTTCTGTTTCTGCCTCTGCTTCACTTTGTGTTTCTGCCTCTATATGACGAAGTTGCACCTGAATACGTGCCAATACCTCTCTAATCTCAAATGGCTTTGTTATATAATCATCTGCTCCGTCTGTCAGCACTCCGATTTTATCATCTATACTATCCTTTGCAGTCAGCACAATCACCGGAAGCCTTCCCTGTTTTCTTATCTCTTTTAAAACCTCTTCACCACTTGCACCAGGCAGCATTAAGTCAAGCAGTACAAGCGTATAAGCCTTTTCTTTTATATCCAGAAGCAGCTTTGCCTCTGTTCCTGAAAATGCCTGTTCACACGTATAACCTGCCTTCCTAAGTACCTCACAAAGAAGGTTATTAATATTTATATCATCCTCTACAATTAATATATTAAGCATAATTTTTACTCCTGTCCGATATTGTTTTATCACTGATTCCCTGTTTAATCTATATCATAATATTAACATAAATCATATTGTTTCATAGTTTCTACATTTCGATATTCATGCTTCTCATAATATCCTATCAGCTTACCTTCATCTCTGAGTGCTACCATGTAAACATCTTTATTCTGTTTCGCATTTATTTTTCACATTATAACATCTATCAAATTGATCCGCACTAAAAAAGGACGCAGAATCTCTCCCACGTCCTCAAGACTATCTGGCTTTATCTTCTCTCACCTTCGATACTTCCTTTATTTCATATCTATGCGATATAAATTAAGTCTCTCCTGTTTCGTATATCTCCTTAATATAAAAATGCAATCATGCGAGAGTTCTCGTAGATTGCATTTTTATATTAAGCATGTATTTAAGCATATCGACTGTGCTAATCCCTGATCTATTAAATTTTCTAAATACTTAGGAATCTCAAATTTCAGCTAGTTTTCTCTGCAGAATACTCTTATTACTTTCTTTTACAGTAGTTGAATATTCAATAGTATGCGATATTCTTACGAACATCGTAAACATATCTTAATACACTATATACATATTGTCGGTAACATCATATGCACTAAATTAATAAATTTAGTAACCTATTATGATTATTATGCGCACATGTAAGTTCTCTTTTGTGAACTTATATTTTTAATTATAGCTTCTAAAATTTATTGTCAAGAAAAAAGTTCCTTTTTGTGTTCTTTTGTGCTATCATATAATAT
>NZ_QSEU01000023.1:0-22152 GCF_003466705.1 Eubacterium sp. AM46-8 | reverse complement strand
TTCTTATCTTTTATAATTATTAGTAATTATAAATATTTTTCTTATCATTTAATAACACCTTATATATATTAACAGATAAAGTACATTTTTTCTATCAATCTTAAAATACTTTAACATAAAATTACCATTGCCACACATTAAATAATGGAATATAATTGTTTTATCTATAAGTGCGTTAGAACATTTTCTTTCGAAATAACCAGGAGGAATCTATTATGAATAAATGGCAGAAAATAGGACTGGCAGTTGGTATGGGAGCTGCTGTTGTTACTACTACACACCTGATTAACAGCATAATATTCAAATCATCTACTGCTAATAATTATACAGGCAAAAGAATAAGAAGCAATTATCAATGGAAGTTCGGCAATATCGCATATGTAACCGCTGGCTCAGGTTCTCCACTTTTACTTATACACGATCTTAATTCTTACAGTTCAAGCTACGAATGGGAACAGACTATTAACAGCTTTGCTAAGAATCATAAGGTATATGCTATTGATTTATTAGGATGTGGTCATTCTGATAAACCTAATCTTACTTATACGACTTTTATGTATACACAGCTTATTAATGATTTTGTAGTCAATGTTATCCATTCCAAGACTGATGTTGTTGCTACAGCAGGCTCAACACCAATTGTGATAATGGCTGCATTTAATAATCATGCACTGTTTAATAAGATTATTCTTGTTTCTCCTTTATCAGTTGAAGATGCTCTTAAAGGGCCTGATAACTTAAGTGGAATAAGAAGACACATTTTAAATGTGCCTGTTATCGGAACTACTGTGTACAACATTCTGTTTAACAAACCTTCTATTAGAAAGCTTCTTTCAAGAACTTTCAAGGATGGTAAAGTTTCTGCTGATTATATCAACGCATGCCATGAGAATGCACATCTTGGTGACACAGCTGCTAAGTATCTATTCATCAGCACAGAATGTAATTTTACTACTGTTACTATCTCAAAGGCACTTTCTGAGCTTGATAACTGTATATACATGATTAACGGTATGCACAATAATAATGACGTTATTGATGAATATATCCACATCAATCCAGCAATTGAAAATGTTATGATTCAGGATGCCAAGAAGCTTCCACAGGTTGAACAGCCGGCTGAATTCGTAAGACAGGCTGAGATTTTTCTTAATTAGTTATCCAGTATCAGACATTTTTATAATATCCAGATAATTAACAAAGCATATAAACAAAACCCATATTATCCACAATATGATTAATTGCTAATCATATAATGTGAATAATATGGTTTTGTTTATAATAAATGTTCATAAACTATATTATATCTACGAGATTGGCTCTTTTGAAGGAAGTCCAGCCTTTCTTGGAAACTTTCCAGATGTAGGCTTAATCTTCTTGATATATACTAAAGAACGGTCAATATCAGTACCAGGAAGCTGGAATTTCTTCACTTCTTCTATTGTTCCGCCAAGAACACTGACTGCTTTCTTAGCATTTACTAATTCTTCATCAATATCTCCTGACTTATATGCCACGAAATATCCACCAACCTTTACGAATGGAAGGTTATATTCCACAAGAGTTGCTAAGTTAGCAACAGCACGAGAAACACTTACATCAAAATGTTCTCTTAAGTCATTATTTCTTCCACCATCCTCTGCTCTTGAATGAACTGTTTCTATTCCTGTAAGTCCTAGTTCTTCTATTACCTGATTAAGAAACTTTACTCTTTTATTAAGTGAATCAAGCAGAACTACATTAAGCTGTGGATGTGCTATTTTTAACGGAAGCCCCGGAAAACCAGCACCTGTTCCAACATCAATAAGAGAAATCTCTTTCTTTTTATGTCCGATTTTTTCAATATCTAACACAAGACTGTCAACATAATGCTTTAAAAGAACTTCTTCGTAATCTGTAATTCCAGTAAGATTCATAAAGCTATTCCATTCAACCAGCAGCTTATAATACATATCAAACTGCTCGTACTGTCTGTCTGTAAGCTCAACACCTATAGAATTCAGATTATTCTTAAATGTTTCATTTATCATACATTTCTCCTTATCAATGATTAATGCTTTCTTCTAAGAGACTCTAGGTAAACAAGAAGCACTGATATATCAGCAGGCGAAACACCTGATATTCTTGAAGCCTGTCCAATTGAACGAGGTCTGAATTTATCAAGCTTCTGCATAGCCTCTTTTCTTAATCCACTTATTTCTAAGTAATCAAGGCTGTCTGGTATAAGCTTATTTTCAAGCTTTTTAAAATGTTCAACCTGTCTTAACTGTCTGTCTATATATCCCTCGTATTTCAGATTAATATTAACCTGCTCACATACATCACAAGGCAACTCTGGTCTGTGCTTATCAATTGGAGCAAGAACATCATATGAAAGCTCCGGTCTTCTTATAAGTTCTGCAAGTGTAGCACCTGTTGTAAGCTCTGTACTTCCGTTATCTGTAAGTACCTTCTGTACTTCACTTCCAGTTCCTATATTAACTGACTTAACACGCTCAATTTCTTCATTTATAAGCTGAATCTTGCGAGTAAGGCGGTTCATTCTTTCTTCGCTTATAAGTCCGACTCTGTAACCATATTTAGTAAGTCTTATATCTGCATTATCCTGTCTTAATATAAGTCTGTACTCTGCACGGCTTGTCATCATTCTGTAAGGCTCTGCTGTTTCCTTAGTTACAAGGTCATCTATAAGAACTCCTATATAACTTTCTGAACGGTCAAGTATAAGTGGTTCTTCCTTCTTAACGAAAAGTGCCGCATTGATACCCGCGACAATTCCCTGTGCAGCAGCTTCCTCATATCCTGAGCTTCCATTAAACTGTCCACCAGCAAATAATCCTTCAATCTTCTTGAATTCAAGAGAAGACTTTAACTGAACAGCGTTAATACAGTCATACTCAATAGCATAAGCATTTCTTACGATTCGGACATTCTCAAGACCAGGAACTGTTCTATACATTGCATACTGCACATCCTCAGGCATTGAACTGCTCATTCCACCAAGATACATTTCATTAGTATACAAGCCCTCTGGCTCAATGAATACCTGATGTCTGTCTTTGTCTGCAAATCTTACAACCTTATCCTCAATTGATGGACAGTATCTTGGGCCTGTTCCGTGGATATCTCCTGAATAAAGAGGTGAACGGTCAAGATTATCCATAATAATCTTGTGTGTCTCTTCATTAGTATATGTAAGCCAGCAGCTTACCTGATCTTTCTGTATGCTCTCAGGGTCTGTTTCAAATGAAAATGGCACAATCCTCTTATCACCGAACTGCTCTGTCATCTTAGAAAAATCCACTGACCTTTTATCAACTCTGGCAGGTGTACCTGTCTTGAATCTTCTCACTTCAATTCCATTATCAATAAGTGACTGTGTAAGATGATTGGCAGCCTGTAATCCGTTAGGACCTGTATGATAACTTACATCACCATATATACATCTTGCTTTAAGATATACTCCTGTACATAAAACAACTGCCTTAGCTATGTATTCTGCACCCGAAACAGTCTTTACACCGCCAATTTTTCCATCATTAACAATAATCTCTGAAACTTCAGCCTGTCTTATATGCAGATGTTCAGTATTCTCAAGCACATTTCTCATTCTTCTGCTGTAATCGGACTTATCAGCCTGTGCACGGAGTGAATGAACTGCAGGGCCTTTTGATGCATTTAACATCTTTGACTGTATAAATGTAGCATCAATATTCTTTCCCATCTCTCCACCAAGAGCATCTATTTCTCTTACAAGATGTCCCTTAGAACTTCCTCCTATATTAGGATTACAAGGCATCATTGCTATACTTTCAACGCTTACTGTAAATATAATTGTTTCAAGTCCCATTCTTGCAGCAGCAAGGGCAGCCTCACAGCCTGCGTGACCAGCACCTACTACTACAACATCATATTCTTCTCTAATATTAGGCATATTACTTCTCCTTATCAACCTGCATTACTTACCCATACAGAACTTTGAGAAAATTCTGTTGGCAAGGTCATCTTCAATCTCTTCTCCTATTATAAGACCAAGATTCTCATATGCAGCCATTAAATCAATAGTAAGGAAATCTTCACTTACCATGTTATCAATTCCATCAAGTACAAGCTTTAAGCTGTCATCAGCCTTCTTTAAAAGTTCTTTATGTCTTGTACTTGTAATATATACATCCTCATTAAACTTAACTTCACCGTTAAAGAACATATTCTTAACAGTTTCCTCAAGTTCTTCAATTCCTGTCTCCTGCTTTGCAGATATAGTAACTGTCTCACAATTCATTATTTTCTTAATATCTTCTGCTGTTGTAACCTGTGCAAGATCAGCTTTATTAAGTATTACAAGAACCTTCTTATCCTTGATAAGTTCCATAATCTCATAATCATTATTATCAAGTACTCTTGAAGAATCAACTACATATATTACAAGATCAGCGATTTCTGCAAGCTTCTTAGCCTTATTAACCCCAATGCTTTCAACAACATCATCAGTTTTTCTGATTCCTGCAGTATCAATAAGATTAAGAGTAATTCCAGACAGATTAATCATTTCTTCAAGAGTATCTCTCGTAGTTCCTTCTATATCAGTAACAATTGCTCTCTCTTCTCTTGCAAGTACATTAAGCAGGCTTGACTTTCCTGCATTAGTTTTCCCCAAAATGACTGTACGCACGCCATCATGCATGATTCTGCCATTATCGCATGTTTTTAACAAGTTATCCACATTATTAAGACAGTTTTCCACATCATTTTTAAGGTTATCTACATTAGCATCTATATCAAAATGTTCTGGATCATCAAGAGCAGCCTCAATAAATGCAACATTATTCAATATTATCTCTCTTATATTCTTAATCTTTTCAGATAACTTACCATCTAACTGATTAACAGATGACTTCAGAGCATAATCATTCTTTGCATTAATAATATCAATAACAGCCTCCGCCTGTGACAGGTCAATTCTTCCATTAAGAAATGCTCTCTTTGTAAATTCACCAGGCTCTGCAAGCCTTGCACCAGCGTTAAGTACCGCCTCTAACACCTTCTTAGTAACAAGAATACCGCCATGACAGTCAATCTCAACAATATTCTCTCTTGTATAAGTGTTAGGAGCTTTCATTACAATTACAAGTGCTTCATCAATTTCATTATCATTATCACATATATTTCCAAAATGTACTGTATGACTCTTTACATTTGCAAGCTTAATATTCTTTTTTGACTTAAAAACTTTATCTCCAATAATAATTGCATCAGGACCGCTTATTCTTACAATACTTATTCCACCGCTTGACACTGTACTTGTAGATATAGCTGCTATTGTATCCTCCATTTCCATCCTCCATATAAAAAATGCTGTGATAATAATACCACAGCATTTAATAAAATCATATATCTAATTATCTGTTATATCTGTTATTATTCTCTCTTTCAAGATAAACAACAACATGTCTGAAAGGTTCTTCACCCTCACTTCTTGTAGAAACAAACTTATCTGCCTGAAGTGCTGAATGGATAATTCTTCTTTCATATGGGTTCATAGGCTCAAGTGAAACAGGTCTTCTGCTTCTCTTAACCTTGTATGCAATATTCTTAGCAAGAGACTCAAGAGTTTCTTTTCTTCTCTTTCTATAGTTCTCTGTATCTAATTTAACTCTTACATACTTCTCACTGTTCTTGTTAATTACAAGACTTGTAAGATACTGGATAGAATCAAGTGTCTGTCCTCTCTTACCGATAAGAACACCCATGTTATCTCCAGAAAGATCTACATTAACGCTGTTTTCTTCATCGTCAAATGTAATATCAGCCTTAACTTCCATGCTCATAGCACCAAACATATTATTAAGGAATGTCTGTATATCCTTCTTAATAACTTCCTTCTGCTCAGCTGTAAATGGCTCTGCCTTAGGCTGTTCTTCAGCCTTAGGAACTTCTTTAACTTCTGCATTCTTGTGGTTATCAGCAGGCTTATATTCTTTCTTGAACTCTTTCTTAGGTTCCGCCTTGAATTCCTTCTTAGGCTCTGCTTTCTTGAAATTATCTGCCTTCTTTTCGAATTTCTTCTCTGCATGAACAGGTGCTTCAATGGCCTTTTTAGGCTCTTCAGCATTTACCTGTTCTACTACAGTCTCTTCCTGCTTTTCTCTTGCCTTAATTTTAGCAGGCTTGGAATTAAATATTCCTAAAAATCCTGAATTACCTTTGTCTATAACTTCATAATCAAGCTTATCACTTGGAATACCAAGCTTAGTACAGGCATTAGTTATAGCTTCTTCAACAGATTTTCCTGTAACTTCAATATATTCCATTACTTAACCCTCTCTATTTTCTTTTATCGTTGACCTCATTGTATCTTGATACCATACCAACCTTATCAGCAAGACTTCCCGGCTTAACAGCCTTACCATTTGCTACTGCAGCTTCCCTTAATTCCTGAATTTTCTTATCATTAGCTTCCTTTTTCTCCTGAAGCTTCTTAGCTCTTTCAGAATTAGCAGAATTCTTATTATTATTTACATTCTTGGTACTTACAGAAGCTCCCTTAACGATAGTTTCTGCTGGAAGTCCCTTCTTAGCTCTTTTCTTATTACGCTTTTCAACATTCTTTTCTACAATCTTATCTGTTCCAATCTTATCATAATATCTGTTAATAAAGATAGTCTGGATTGTCTGTATAACAGCAGTTGCAATCCAGTAAACACCAAGACCTGAAGGAAGACTTATTGCAAGAAATGCTGACATAAGTGGCATGAAATAAGTCATCATCTTCATAGATGCTGCTGCTGGATTATCACTGTCAGGCTGCTCCATGCCAGCCTGTGAAACCTTAACAGATATAACTGTGTAACACCTGCAAGAATTGGAATTAATATAGCTATATGAAGACCAAAACCTGGATTCTGAGACATGTTAACGCCTAAGAAAGTATTCATATGGTTAATCTTATCAAGATTCTGTGTAATCATATCAGAAAATGCTGGAAATGCTTCTTTTAACTTAGTCCACTGGTCTGCAGTGAATGAATTAAGTGTTGTTACAGCTGTGCTTGTATTGCTCCAGTCAACAGTCTTTCCGTATATCTCATTAAGAGTATCAGCATATCCTGAAACAGATGAGATACCATCAGCACCATTAAGTCCAAGTATATTAAGGAAAAGTACCTTAATCTGTGAAATATAAAGTGGTATCTGCTGGAATACTCTGTAAAGTGCAAAAAGAATAGGCATCTGGATAAGAAGCTGCACACAACTTCCCCACTGTGAAACACCATATTTTTCATAAACAGCCTTAGTTTCTGCCTGCATCTTCTGCATAGCTACTGTATCACTGTTCTTTCCCTTATACTTCTCCTGAATAGCCTTTATCTCCGGGTTCATAACTGACTGTAACTTAGTCATCTTCTGCTGCTTAATCTGTAATGGAAGCATTAACATTTTAACAAGCAGAGTAAAAATAATGATTGCTATTGCAATATTACCAATTCCTATTGCATTAAGACCCATGAAAAGGATGTCTAAAATGTAACCAAGTAACTGTGCAATTGGCTTAATAATACTCAAATTGTCACCTCCGCATAATATAGCACTATCCAAATATTCAGTTGTTTATTGCTTTTTTCGTTTCCCATATCTGCCTACCGGCACAGGATCAAAGCCATAAGCGTTCTTATTAAATGGATTGCACCTTAATATTCTTTTAAGTGCCAACCATCCACCTAAGAAAACTCCATACATTTCAATAGCTTCAATCGCATATTGCGAACATGTTGGAATAAAGCTGCAGTATTTTCCTCCTTTGTAAGGAGATATTGCGAGCTGATATAATCTTATCATCTTAAGAACTATGAACTTACCCGCATTCTTTAACTTAATCTTTATATCCTTCATATTAACCGCCTGTTTAATCCTGCTTATAAAGCTTATGAAGTTTCAATAAATGAATCATTGATTCCTTAGTTTCGAAAAAACCCTTATCTTTCAAACCGGCCCTGGCTACGACAACATAATCATATCCATCGGGTATACATTCTGTACTAAGGCGGAATGCCTCTCGTATCAGTCTTGCCAGTCTGTGTCGGACAATACTATTCCCGACCTTCTTACTCACAGATACACCTAATCTTTTAGTATCCGTTCCATTCTCAGAAATATACATTATAAGATTCTTGTTAGCAAAAGACTTCTTATTATTGTACACCTTTTTAAATTCCTGATTACTTCTTAATGTTTCAAAATCCCTATATTTCATATCATTCACCATTCTTATTAATTAAAATGTTACTTAAATTCAATATTAATATAATCTGAAAAAAGCAGATGAGAAACTCCCATCTGCCAACAAAATCAAGAAAATATTAATTAAGCTGAAAGTTTCTTTCTACCCTTAGCTCTTCTTGCTGATAAAACTTTTCTTCCACCTGCAGTACTCATTCTTGATCTGAATCCATGAACCTTAGATCTCTGTCTGTTCTTTGGCTGAAATGTCATCTTCATAGTCTATGCACCTCCTTCATTACCATTGTAGTTTATTATGGTAAGAATATTTTCATATAAAAAATTTCAAAACACAGAACTGATTATATTGTGTAAACATTATAAAGTCAAGAAAAACTTGATATTTACTGCATATATTTTTAAGTATACCAATTATATAAAAATGACTTTCAACAGGTTTTTCACAATACATTAATCCGCATAAACAGGACATTTCTTGTAATTTTTAGTAAGAATATAAAAGAGTTTTCCACAAAATGTTGATAACTTGTGGAAAACTCTTTATAATTATGTTAGTTATTAACGATATTTTTGAAAAAGTGCCTATTTTCGACCTTTTTCGCGTTTATAATATTATCCACACTGATGTTAATACATTTCTTTCCAGATAATTATCCACAAGGCTTAATCTGCCCAAATATTGAAAAAATTTTATAAATGATATATTATATAAGGGAATGTATTTTTATGATTAGACAGGCGAATTAACAAGCCAGAAAGGCCTAAATTTTATGGATGAATTACAGACATTGATTGATAAATGGGATTTAATTCTCTCTACTTTTAAAGAAGAACATGAAATTATTGATGTTTCTTTTAAAACATGGATTAAACCCCTCAAAATATATAAGCTTGATGGTGATGTTTTAACTCTTACTTTCTCATCTTTAGATGATGACTCTTCTGCTGATGAAAGAAGTATTATATACGTTGAAAAGAGATATCTTAAACACCTCACATGTACAATCTGTGAAGTAATGAATAAAGAATACTCAGTAATAATCATGTCTTCTGCTGAGAAAAAAGAAGATGAATTAAAGAAAAAGACATCATCTGTTTCTACTACTAATAACATTGCTACACAAAATCTTAATCCTAATTACACATTTGACACATTTGTAATAGGTACTAATAATAACCTGGCCCACGCTGCATCTTTAGCGGTTGCCGAAACACCTGGACAGATATATAACCCTTTATTCATATACGGAGGTGCCGGACTTGGTAAGACTCATCTTATGCAGGCAATTGCACATTTTATTATTGCGAGTGACCCATCTAAGAAGGTTTTATATGTAACTTCGGAGACATTTACTAACGAGCTTATCGAATCGGTTAAGACTAATAAAAACACTGAATTCAGAAATAAATACCGTAACATTGACGTTCTTCTTATTGATGATATTCAATTTATAATAGGAAAGGTTTCTACTCAGGAAGAATTCTTCAATACTTTCAACGACCTTTATATGCTTGGAAAACAGATTGTTATATCTTCTGATAGACCACCTAAAGAAATGGAAACTCTGCCAGACAGATTAAGAACACGTTTTGAAAGCGGACTTCCGGTAGATATCCAGATTCCTACATATGAAACTAAGATGGCTATTATTAATAAGAAGTCTGAGGCTTTAGGAATTGATTTTCCTTATGAAGTTAAAGATTATGTTGCAACTAATATTACTTCAAGTATCAGGGAGCTTGAAGGAGCGCTTACCAAACTTTCAGCTTATTCTAAGCTTTCACACACACCTCTTACTGCAGAGTTTGCTGAGAATACACTTAAGGATCTTATATCTCCTTACTCTAAGAAAGAGATTACACCTGAATTAATTATTGATGTGGTTGCTGAACATTTCCATATCAAGCCTGAAGATATAATATCTCATAAACGAAGTGCTGACATAGCATTTCCACGACATATAGCTATGTATCTGTGCAGACAGATGACACAGACTCCTCTTGAAGCTATTGGTAAAGCCTTAGGAGGAAGAGATCATTCTACTATATTATATGGTTCAGAAAAAATTGCCAAAGAAACAGCTACTAACGAAACGACCAAGAGTACTATTGATATATTAATAAAGAAGCTTAATCCATCCTGAAAGTTATCCACAATGGACTTAGGATATTTTGTTAATTAATTGTTATTTTTTTGTTGAATGTTCTTTATAACTTTTTTCAAGAACATTTTTATTTTAATCCTTCATTAATTTTTCACTGTGAATTAACACCTTAATTTATGTTTTCTAACATGGTTATCATTGATGCTAATCCAGTATTTATAAGGCATTGCATGATTTTTAACATTTTAACAACCCCTAAGACTACGGCTACGACATTAATATATTTATATATATTTCTTCTCCACTACTATTTTCTTGAAAGGAAGTTATCAACATGAAATTAGTTTTTACTAAATCAAACTTAAACAAAGCTGTAGGTATCGTAATGAAAGCTGTACCTACAAGAACTACTATGAATATTCTTGAATGTATTCTTATTGATGCTACTACTAACGAAATCAAGTTCACAGGTAACGATATGGAACTTGGAATCGAAACTATAGTAGAAGGTGAGATTATAGAAAAGGGTAAAGTTGCCATTGACGCTAAGCTTTTCTCTGAAATCGTAAGAAAGCTTCCCGATAATGATATTACTTTATCTACTGACTCCAATAATAATGCTCTTATTACATGCGAAAAGAGTAAGTTCAATATTGCCGGAAAGTCTGGAGATGATTTCTCTTACCTTCCAGCTATTATTAAAGACAAAATGATAACACTTTCACAGTTCCAGTTAAAGGAAGTTATCAACCAGACAATTTTCTCTATCGCTATTAACGATAATAACAAGATGATGACAGGTGAGCTTTTTGAGATAAGCGAAGGTACACTTAAGGTTGTTGGTCTTGACGGACATAGAATTGCTATCCGTAATATTAAGCTTGAAGGAAGAGCTGATGATGTAAGAGTAGTTATTCCTGGTAAAACTCTTCAGGAGATAAGCAAGATTCTTAATGCTGATGCAGAAAGTCTTGTTAATATATATTTTACTAACAATCATGTTTTATTTGAATTTGATCAGACACATGTTGTTTCTAGACTTATTGAAGGTGATTACTTCAAGATTAATCAGATGCTTTCTAATGATTATGAAACAAAAGTATCTATTAATAAAAAAGAATTTCTTGACTCTATCGACAGAGCTAATCTTCTCATAAGGGAAGGAGACAAGAAGCCAATTATTATTAATATACAGAATGGCTTATTACAGGTAAATGTTAATTCTGCAATTGGAGCCCTTAACGAAGATATTGATATTGATAAAGAAGGTAAGGATATTATGATTGGGTTTAATCCTAAGTTCCTTATGGATGCTTTAAGAGTAATTGATGATGAAAATGTCACTATGTATTTAGTTAATCATAAATCACCTTGCTTTATCAGAGACAAGGAAGAAAATTATATTTATCTTATACTTCCTGTTAACTTCACAGCTTAACAAGAGAAAGGAAAGTTATGGAAGAAATAGTTTTAAGAGATGAGTTCATCAAACTTGGACAGGCAATAAAAGCAGCCGGATTAGTAGAATCTGGTGTTGAAGCTAAGATTGTTATTCAGGATGGTGAAGTTAAAGTTAATGGCGTTGTTGAGACACAGCGTGGTAAAAAACTTTTTGGTGGAGAAGTTGTAGAGTACAACGGCTCTAGTATTCTTATTAAAAAATAGGTGTTAATGTGATAGTCGAATCTGTTGAATTAAAGGATTACAGGAATTATGAATTTCTAGATATGAAGTTCAATGCGCATGTTAATATAATATATGGTGACAATGCACAGGGAAAGACTAACATATTAGAATCAATATATATGTGTTCAACTTCCAAGTCACATCGTGGCAGTAAAGACAGAGAAATCGTCAGGTTCGGAGAAGATGAATCTCATATTAAGCTGAATGTTTTAAAGCATGGTATGAAATATCGTATAGATATGCATCTTAAGAAGAATAAATCTAAAGGTATAGCAGTTAACGGTATTCCAATTAAAAAGGCTGTTGATCTTTTTGGAATTATTAATATTGTTTTCTTTTCGCCGGAGGATCTTAATATTATAAAAAACGGACCTTCTGAGAGAAGAAGATTTATGGATATGGAACTTAGCCAGCTTGATAAAATATATTTAAGTAACCTTGTTAATTACAACAAAGTACTTAATCAGAGAAATAAGCTTCTCAAAGATATAGCATTTTCACCATCTGAACAGCTGATGCAGACTCTTGATATATGGGACATGCAGCTTGTTAAGTATGGAAGCCTTATTATTAAAGGCAGAAAAAGTTTCATAGAAAAGATTAACACAATAATCAGTGATATTCATTCAAAACTTACTGGTGGTATTGAGAATATTAAAGTATGTTATGTTCCTGATGTTGATGTGAATGATTTTGAAGAAGAAGTAAAGAATTCAAGACAGAAGGATATTAAATACAAGGCTACAAGTAAAGGTCCTCACAAGGATGATCTTATATTTTTAGTCAATGACAATGATGTTAGAAAATATGGTTCACAGGGACAACAAAGAACAGCTGCACTTTCACTTAAGCTGTCTGAGATTGAACTTGTGAAACTTGTAATTAAAGATACTCCGATACTTCTTCTTGATGATGTTTTGTCTGAGTTAGACAGTAACAGACAGAATTTTCTGATAAACAGCATAGGAGATATACAGACGATTGTTACATGCACCGGACTTGAAGAATTTATTAATAACAGAATGAATATTAACAAAATATTTAAAGTAACAGATGGTCATGTAGTTAATGAGAATTAATTACATTTTGCTTTGTAAAACAAGGAGGAATTAAAGTGGCAGATCAGAATGCAGAGAAGAATTATGGTGGAGACCAGATTCAGGTACTCGAAGGTCTTGAAGCTGTAAGAAAAAGACCTGGTATGTATATTGGAAGTACATCAGGAAGAGGACTTCATCATCTTGTGTATGAGATAGTTGATAATGCAATTGACGAAGCTTTAGCAGGTTTTTGTACACATATTGAGGTTATGATTAATAAAGATAACTCTATCACTGTAATTGATAATGGTAGGGGTGTACCTGTTGATATTAATCATAAGACAGGAAGACCTGCCATTGAAGTTGTATATACCGTTCTTCATGCCGGAGGTAAATTCGGTGGTGGAGGATATAAGGTGTCAGGAGGACTTCACGGTGTTGGTGCATCTGTAGTTAATGCTTTGTCTGAATGGCTTGAAGTTCAGGTAAAGAGAAATGGACACATTTATCAGCAGAGATATGAAAGAGGAAAGATATGTTATGACCTTAAGATAGTAGGTGACTGCGATATTGAGGATACAGGAACTCAGGTTACTTTTCTTCCTGATTCAGAGATTTTTCAGGAAACAACTGTATTTGAATTCGATATTCTTATGCACAGATTAAGAGAAATGGCATTTCTTACTAAGGGAATCAAGATTACTCTTACAGATTTAAGAGAAGGTCTTGAGCAGCAGAAAATATTCCATTATGAAGGTGGTATAAAGGAATTTGTCCAGTATCTTAATAAGAGTAAAGAACCTTTATACAGCCAGATTATTTATTGTGAAGGTGTGAAAGACAATGTTCAGGTTGAAGTAGCATTCCAGCATAATGATGGATACAATGAGGTTGTAGATTCATTTGTTAATAATATTAAGACACCTGAAGGTGGTACACATCTGACTGGTTTCAGAAATTCACTGACTAAGACTTTTAATGATTATGCAAGAAAGAATAAGATTCTTAAGGATAGTGATCAGGGACTTTCAGGTGATGATATAAGAGAAGGTCTTACAGCAATCGTATCTGTTAAGATTGAAGATCCGCAGTTTGAAGGACAGACTAAGCAGAAGCTTGGTAATACAGTTGCAAGGGGAGCAGTTGACAGTATAGTAAGTGAACAGCTTACTTACTTTCTTGAGCAGAATCCTGCAGTTGCAAAATCTATATGTGAAAAATCGTTGCTTGCACAGCGAGCGAGAGAAGCTGCAAGAAAAGCAAGAGACTTAACAAGAAGAAAGACTGCACTTGAAAGCACTTCACTTCCTGGCAAGTTAGCTGACTGTTCAGATAAAGATCCTAAGAATTGTGAGATATATATCGTTGAGGGAGATTCAGCCGGTGGTTCTGCAAAGACTGCAAGAAGCCGTGCTACACAGGCAATCCTTCCACTTCGTGGTAAGATTCTTAACGTTGAGAAGGCAAGACTTGACAGAATACTTGGTAATGCAGAGATTAAAGCGATGATTACTGCATTTGGTACAGGTATTCATGAAGATTTTGATATAAGCAAGCTTCGTTATCACAAGATTATTATTATGACAGATGCCGATGTAGATGGTGCACATATAGCAACACTTCTTCTTACATTTCTGTACAGATTCATGCCTGATCTTATAAGAGAAGGCCATGTATATCTTGCACAGCCACCACTTTATAAAGTTGAGAAGAATAAAAAAGTATGGTATGCCTATAATGATGATGAGCTTAATGCAATAATGACTGAAATTGGAAGAGACCAGAACAACAAAGTCCAGCGTTATAAAGGACTTGGTGAGATGGATGCAGAGCAGTTATGGGAAACAACAATGGACCCACACAAGAGAGTATTATTAAGAGTCAACATGAACGAAGATGATGATTCAGAGCTTGATGTAACATTCTCAACACTTATGGGTGACAAGGTAGAGCCAAGAAGAGATTTCATAGAAGCAAATGCTAAGTTTGTAAAGAATTTGGATATCTAACAAGCCATGCACAAGGAAAAATTATAAATATGACCGTATGCTTGTATACATGGGCATATTTTATAATTTTGAGTTGTATGTGGCGACTAGCCACATAAGTAAATCCGCAGGATTTACGCATGGCGTATTCCAGATTTTTACATTGCGTTAATTAATAACTTCACGGAAAGGAATTATAATAATGGATGAACATATCTTTGATAAAGTTCAAGAAGTTGATATGCAGAAAACCATGGAAAACTATTATATAGATTATGCCATGAGTGTTATCGCTTCCAGAGCACTTCCGGATGTAAGAGATGGTCTTAAACCGGTACAGAGAAGAATTCTATATTCAATGATAGAACTTAACAACGGTCCTGATAAGCCACATAGAAAATGTGCCCGTATCGTTGGTGATACAATGGGTAAATATCACCCACATGGTGATTCATCAATTTATGAGGCATTAGTAAAGCTGGCTCAGGATTTCAATACAAGATATCCACTTGTTGACGGACATGGTAACTTTGGTTCAGTCGATGGTGATGGAGCTGCCGCCATGCGATATACAGAGGCGAGACTCAGTAAGATATCTATGGAAATGACAAGAGATCTTAACAAAGATACTGTAGATTTTATACCTAACTTTGATGAAACAGAAAAAGAACCTACAGTACTTCCATCAAGATATCCTAACCTGTTATGTAATGGTACATCAGGTATTGCCGTAGGTATGGCTACTAATATTCCACCTCATAACTTAAGAGAAGTTATAGGTGCTGTTGTAAAGATGATTGACAATAAAGTGGAAGAAGACAGAGACACAACAATTGAGGAAATCCTTGATATAGTTAAAGGTCCTGACTTCCCTACAGGTGGAACAATCATCGGTAAGTTGGGAATTGAAGAGGCTTACCGTACAGGAAGAGCCAAGATAAAGGTGAGAGCTGTAACTAATATTGAGCCGATGAATAATGGCAAGAACAGAATTGTAGTTACAGAACTTCCATACATGGTTAATAAAGCAAAGCTTATCGAGAAAATAGCAGAGCTTGTAAGAGATAAGAAGATTGATGGAATCACAGATTTAAGAGATGAATCTGACAGAGAGGGTATGAGAATTGCCATCGAGTTAAGAAGAGATGTCAATCCTAACATAATACTTAACCAGTTATACAAACACACACAGTTACAGGATACATTTGGTGTAATCATGCTTGCATTAGTAGATAACCAGCCAAAGGTGCTTAACCTGTATGACATGTTAAAGTATTACCTTCTTCATCAGGAAGAAGTCGTTACAAGAAGAACAAAGTTTGATCTTAATAAGGCAGAAGAAAGAGCCCACATTTTAGAGGGCTTAATGATTGCTTTAGATAATATAGACAGAGTTATATCAATAATCAGAGGTTCTGCAAATGTACAGATTGCCAAGGAAAGCTTAATAGCTGAATTTGCACTTTCAGAAGCACAGGCTCAGGCTATCGTAGATATGCGTTTGAGAGCTCTGACCGGTCTGGAAAGAAGCAAGCTTGAAGCTGAGTTGAAGGAACTTCATGAAAAGATTAAAGAATACAAGGCAATTCTTGCAGATAAGAAGTTGCTTCTTGGAGTTATCAAGACTGAAATTTCAGAGATAGCAGACAAGTATGGTGATGACAGAAGAACTTCTATCGGATATGATGAATACGATATTTCAATGGAAGACCTTATTCCAGATGAACCATGTGTTATTGCAAGAACTAACTTGGGTTATGTAAAGAGAATGACACCTGATAACTTTAAGAGCCAGCATCGTGGTGGTAAGGGAATAAAGGGAATGCAGACAATTGATGATGATTATATCAAAGATTTATTCATGACAACATCACATCATGTACTTACATTCTTTACTAACACAGGACGAGCTTATAAGTTAAAGGCTTATGAAATTCCTGAAGCATCAAGAACTTCAAGAGGAACTGCAATAATTAATCTTTTACAGTTAGCACCAGGTGAGACAATCACAGCAGTAGTTCCTGTTAAGATTGATATACTTCAGGATACAGATTACCTGTTTATGGCAACTAAGAAGGGTATAGTTAAAAAGACACCTGTTAAAGATTTTGCCAATATAAGAAAGACAGGAATCCAGGCAATTAACTTAAGAGAAGATGATGAACTTATAGAAGTTAAACTTACAGATGACCAGGCAGAGATTCTTATGGTAACAATGCTTGGACAGTGTATAAGATTTAAGGAAACAGATGTAAGACCTACGGGACGTTCAGCAATGGGTGTTATAGGTATGAGTCTTATGGATGAGGATGAAGTAGTTGGTGTTCAGGTAAGTACCCAGGGAGATACTATGCTTATAGTTTCAGAGAATGGTATGGGTAAGCGAACAGACATTGATGAATATACAGTTCAGCATCGTGGTGGTAAAGGTGTCAAATGTTACAAAATAACAGAAAAGACAGGTAATGTCGTAGGAGCTAAGGCTGTAGATGATTCAAGAGAAGTAATGCTTATTACAACAGAAGGAATTATAATCAGACTTCAGTGTTCAGATATATCTAATCTTGGAAGAATAACATCAGGTGTTAAACTTATTAACCTTGATGAAGGAATTAAAGTAGCAACAATCGCCAAAGTAAGGAAGCAGCCTGCTGATGAAGATGGTAAGGATGCAGAGGGCTTTGAAGAAGACACAGACAAAACAGTAGAATCTGAAGAGTAATCTTAAGGAAACTGCCACATTTATATATGTGACGGTTTCCTTTTTAGTAGGAGATAATATGGCTTTAATTAATATTAATTATGAATCAAAAAAAATTGGTATGCCCGTTAAGATTAATGCAATTATTCCTCAGGGAAGAGGCAGTTATAAGACTTTATATCTTCTTCATGGAATGGGAGGAGATTATACAACATGGATTACGAAATCCAGAGTGGCAGATTATGTAGATAATACTGATATAGCGGTAATAATGATTTCAGGTGATAACAAATGTTATGTAGATAATGTACATGGAAGAAAATATTTTACATTTTTAACAGAAGAACTTATAGAAACCTGTACTAACTGGTTTGGGTTATCACGTGACAGAAAGGACCGTTACATAGCAGGAATGTCAATGGGGGGATATGGAGCAGTACATGCTGCACTTATTAAGCCAGATGTATATGGCAAAGTGTTCTCATATTCAGGACTGCTTGATATAGAGAAAAGATTTGACAATCCACAGGGAATAAATACATATCAGATATTTGGAGACAGAGAAAAATTATCAGATAACCGATTTGATATAATGAAATGTTTAAAAGATGATAATTTCAAGACAAATGTGGAAAATTATCCCGAATTTTACATAAGATGTGGATTATATGATCAGATACTTACAATGAGCAGACAATGGAATAAGTATGCATCAGATGCAGGACTTAAAGTGAATTATTATGAAACTGCCGGCAGTCATGATTTTATTTTTTGGGATAAATGCATACATGAGACAGTTAATATAATAAAAGATCAGTCGTATAGGATGGAGGATATATATGGCAACAGTAATGAATGTTAATCACTTTTCTATATATCTTAAGCGTAATATGGAATGCACAGTTATTCTGCCATCAGATATAAAAAATGATGAGAAGCTTCCTGTATTATGGTTATATCATGGAGGTAGTGGTGATAATACCGCATGGCTGTATCATTCACCAATAACAGAATATGTTGATGATGGCAGGTTTGCAGCAGTACTTCCAAATGTGCAGAATTCATGCTTTGTTAATATGAATATTGGAGATAAGTATGAGTCATATGTTGGAAAAGAATTATTCAATATAATTATGAATATGTTTCCATGTTTTTCTGATAAAAGAGAGAATAATTATGTATCAGGATTTTCTAATGGTGGATATGGATGTCTTCATATTGCACTCAAATATCCTGAAAAATATGGAACTGTAGGAGCATTTTCAGCAGGTGACAAAGCTGATTCAGAATTTCTTAATGATGGAAGTGTAAAGTCAATAAGACGAATAGAGCTTTATGGTGATGGAGACCTGCATAAAACTGAATATGGAATTACATATCAGGCAGACAGATTAATAGAGCAGAAAAGTATAAAACCTGAAATATATCATGCTTGTGGAGAACTTGATCCATGGATAGACATGAATCATATATTGCGAGATTATTTCATGAGCCATATTGAATACAATTATGTATACGATGAGATTGAACAAATCGGACATGAATGGAAATTCTGGCGTGAAGAATTAAAAAGGTTTTTAGCATTTACAGGATTAATTAATAATTAAAATACAAGAAGGGAATTGGGAATGAGAGAGGTTAATGTATCAATAATAACAGACAACATTAAAGAAATGTGCATAGAGGCAAATCATTTTCTCACAGATGACATGAAGAATGTTTTTGAAAATGCAGTAAAAAAAGAAGAGTCTGCACTTGGAAAGCAGGTTCTTGGGCAGCTTGAAGAAAACTTAAAGATTGCAGGAGAGGACATGATACCTATATGTCAGGATACAGGAATGGCAGTAGTATTCATTAATGTTGGTCAGGATGTTCATCTTACAGGAGGAGATATTACAGATGCAATTAACGAGGGAGTAAGAAGAGGATATGTTGACGGATATTTAAGAAAGTCAGTTGTAAAAGATCCTATCTACAGAGAGAATACCAAAGACAACACTCCGGCAGTAATACATTTTAACATAGTTCCAGGAGACAGGGTCGACATAACAGTTGCACCTAAGGGCTTCGGAAGCGAGAACATGAGCAGAGTATTCATGTTAAAGCCAGCAGATGGAATAGAAGGTGTAAAGGAAGCAATACTTACAGCAGTAAAGGATGCAGGTCCTAATGCCTGTCCTCCAATGGTAGTCGGTGTCGGAATCGGAGGAACATTTGAAAAATGTGCTTATCTTGCAAAGAAGGCATTAACAAGAGATTTGAATGAAGAATCACCAGTTGAATATGTCCGTGACTTAGAGAAAGAAATGCTTGAGAAAATCAATAAGTTAGGAATAGGTCCTGGTGGACTTGGAGGAACACAGACAGCACTTGCAATCAACATAGAAACATATCCTACACATATTGCAGGGCTTCCGGTAGCAGTAAACATTTGCTGTCATGTAAACAGACATTCACACAGGGTAATATAATCAGGGAGGCTAATCATGGATAAATATATTAATGCACCAATGAGTGATGAGGATGCAAAGAGTCTTCATTCAGGAGATTATGTATACATAACAGGAACAATATATACAGCAAGAGATGCAGCACATAAGAGAATGGCAGAGGCTCTGTCAGCAGGACAGCCACTTCCAATAGACATGAAGAATAATATAATATATTACATGGGACCATCTCCGGCGAGAGAAGGAAGACCCATAGGTTCAGCAGGTCCGACAACAGCAAGCCGTATGGATAAATATGCACCAGACCTTCTTGATTTAGGACTTAAGGGAATGATAGGAAAGGGAAAGCGTTCACAGGCAGTAATTGATGGAATCGTAAGAAATGGTGCAGTGTACTTTGCAGCAGTAGGAGGAGCAGGAGCAATTCTTAGTAAATGTATTAAGAAATCCACAGTTATTGCTTATGATGACTTAGGAACAGAGGCTATAAGAGAACTTGAAGTGGAAAACCTTCCTGTAATTGTAGTAATTGACAGTGAGGGAAACAACCTGTATGAAACAGCTATAAAAGAATACAGCAGAGTATAAATATTAATGTACAAATATTAAATAAAAGCCCCTTGACAATATCAGGGGGCTTTGTTAGAATAATAAATGCGTTTGACGCAGAATTTCATATTAAGAGTTAAACATATATGGTTTAGGGCTCGCATTCATGGAATCTGGAGTAGTACTCAAGAGGCTGAAGAGGCGCCCCTGCTAAGGGTGTAGGTCGGGCAACCGGCGCGAGGGTTCAAATCCCTCCTGCTCCGTTGACAGAAAGAAAAAGACAGTCAGAATGTTCTGGCTGTCTTTTTTCTTTCTATTATTATGATATGCAGAAAACAATGAGTACAAGTTATTCACAATATTTGTAAAGTTATAAAGGAAATGTGGAATATGACAGAGAGACAGAAAATGATTAGTGGACAATTATACAAGTCAGGAGTAAAGGAACTTGTTAATGACAGAATGTTATGTAAAGAACAGTGCTATGATTTTAATGCATTAAGACCATCACAGATAGAACAACAGACTGCTATGATTAAAAAGATATTCGGTAAGGTGGGAATTAATTGTTTTATAACAGCTCCATTCTGGTGCGATTACGGATATAATATAGAAGCAGGTGACAACTTCTACGCAAATCACAATCTTGTAATACTTGACTGTGCCAAAGTAACATTTGGTAATAATGTATTCATAGCACCAGATTGTGGTTTCTATACAGCAGGACACCCTGTTGACGCAGCAAGCCGTAACGAAGGATGGGAATATGCTTATCCTATTAATGTAGGTAATGATGTCTGGATAGGAGGTGGGGTAAAAGTAATGCCTGGAGTAACAATAGGTAATAATGTTGTAATAGGTGGCGGAAGCGTAGTAGTAAAAGATATACCAGACAACAGTATTGCAGTAGGTAATCCATGTAAGGTAATAAAAAAGATAGAATCAGGCAAAGCAACAGAATATGATATAGAAGAAAAGCAGATATAACTTGTATATAAATGTGATGGAAACCCCTATATATAGTGTGTTTAAAATAAATTACAACTTTTTTAAAAAAAATTAAAAAAAGTTGTTGACAATATGTGTACCTGATGATATTATATACAAGTCGCCGCGGTAAGCGGTAACAAATAAGACTTAAAACACCAGATAAATACTGGGTTTGAGCGATATAGATCTTTGATAACTGAATAGAAAGACAACCTTGAAATTCTTTGAGAATTTTAAAATGATTCATTAATGAATCTTGCGAGTATCGAAAGATACACGAACCTAAACAGTAAGTTTTGGTAAAACTATTTAAGCTAGTTAGTTTATAACTGACGAGGCAAACTTTTTATGAGAGTTTGATCCTGGCTCAGGATGAACGCTGGCGGCGTGCTTAACACATGCAAGT
>NZ_QSEU01000022.1:0-26898 GCF_003466705.1 Eubacterium sp. AM46-8 | reverse complement strand
ATAATATAATGTATAAAGATATTATTTTAGGTTATTATCAAATTATGTTTAGGGAAATTAAACTTGAAGATTTTCCAGAAGAAATATCAGATTATAGTACAGAGATAAATAATGGTAAATTGTCTGCTGTACATATTAGATTTATAGCTATAGATGAAAAATATCAAAAGAATGGGATAGGAACAGCAGTCTTACATACAATAATAGAAAAAGTTAGGCAGCTTTCGATTTTTTGGCCAATAAGAGTAATAACAATTGATGCTAAGTTGGATTTAATAGGGTGGTATAGTAAAATTGGCTTTAATAAGATGATTAATAATACTGCGGGACAGGATGGAACGACAGAAGCCATGTATTTTGATTGTATGAATCACATGAATCAATTGAAAGAATATTTAGATAGTAAAATATAATTAAAGGAGATAGTTTATATGGCTAGTGAAGTTGTTGACACAATTGTATTATCAGGAGAGGATTCAATTAATTTTGCTAATAATTTATTTAGACCATCAATAGATTTTTTGAATTCAAATTCTCAAATACTTGCATCTATTGAAAAAAATATTCATATTACAGATATAGATAATGGTTTTGTGGCTGATATTGCGAATTTAGATTTGGATTTTTTGGACAAAACTGGCAAAGGAGAAAAGAAATTTAATATAGAAGTTACTATTGACGTAAATGTTGATACTGTTTTTTATAATAATGAGCAGCAGAATAATGGTTTAACATGGGTTGTTAATAATAATGATTGTTATGGAAAGCCAGAAGATAGTGGATATTTATCATATGCAGCATAGAGGAGTATAGTATGGAAAGTGCATTTCAGTTTACCAATCCGGCATTATCGGGTTTGGAATTTTGGATTAATAAGAAATTTAATAGTGAAAAAGATACTAAAATACAGATTAGAATGAATATGTCTGTTAAAGTTGCTAAGGAAGAAAATCGAAATGAAGCATTAGTTGAGTTAGATGTTGAAATAGGAGAAAAGAATGATGATATTCCGTTTTACATAAAAGCTATAGAAGGGGCTAACTTTAGATGGAATGATGAATTAGATGACAATATGATTGAAAAATTGTTGAATCAGAATGCTCCATCATTATTATTATCATATTTAAGACCGATTGTTGCACAAGTAACATCAGCATCAAAATATGGAACATATAATATTCCTTTTGTTAATTTTACCAAACCTATGAATTGAATAGAGAGTATGAGATATAAAGAAAAGTCCGGGACAATGTCTCGGACTTAGTTATTTTGGAGAAATTTAATTTCAAGATGTCGCATGTCATAAGACTTTAACACTACTAGTAGAATTACTGAAAACATTATAAAAAATATTTTGATAATATATGCAAAATGATACATGCTTATTGCGATTTATATAGGAATATCCTATAATATTCTTATTAAATCGCAAATAAATGTTGATATTTTAATGTGTCAGACACTATAAAAATATGCCAGAAAGGTTGGTAGTGATTATGTGTGAGAAAAAGGGGTTAATGTATAAATTATATTGCCAGATATGTTGTCAATAATATTATGAGAACCAGATAAAAAGGAGGCCCCATGAAAGAATACGATAAATACCTAAAGCTTTTAAAAGAAAAATATCCCACAAAGCAGTCAGTTTACCGCGAACTTATTAATCTGAATGCAATTATGAATCTGCCGAAGGGAACAGAGCATTTTATGAGTGACCTCCATGGAGAATATGATGCATTTTACCATATAATTAATAATTGTTCTGGGGTAATTAAAGAGAAGGTAGCGATGCTGTATGGAGATGAGCTTACTGTATTTGAACAGCAGGAGTTGTGTACACTGATATATTATCCAAGGGAGAAGCTTTCAATTCTTATGGAGGAAAATAAGGTGACTGATGAATGGTACAGAAATGTACTTGGTCAGCTGATTCAGATTGCAAAGCTGCTGTCGTCTAAATACACAAGATCCAAGGTGCGAAAAGCAATGCCAGTGGATTTTGCATATGTTATTGATGAGCTTATACATGCACAGAAGGATGAGGATGATAACAGAAGTGTTTACCACAGACAGATTATGGAAACAATTCTCAGTCTTCACAATGGTGATGAGTTCCTTATTGCGCTGACTGATCTGATTAAGAGACTGGCTGTGGATCATCTTCATATACTGGGCGATATATATGACAGAGGACCGCATGCGGATAAGATATTGGATCTGTTGATGGAGCATCACAGTGTTGATATACAGTGGGGTAATCATGACATATTGTGGATGGGAGCATTTTGCGGCAATCCGGTGTGCATGGCACTTGTCGTCAGAAATAATATTAAATACAAGACTATGTCAATACTTGAGAATGGCTATGGAATAAGCCTTAGGTTCCTTCTGCAGTTTGCAGTTAAGACGTATTCAGATAAAAATGTTGATGATGCAGTATATAAGGCTATTTCTGTAATTTTATTCAAGCTAGAGGGGCAGCTTATTAAGAGGCATCCAGAATATAGAATGGAAGGAAGACTTCTGCTAGACAAGATGGATCTGGATAAGGGCATTGTAAGAATCGGCGATAAAGAATATTTTCTTAACACTACTGAGTTCCCAACAATTGACATGAATAATCCTTATGAGCTGACGATGGAAGAAATGTTCCTGATGGGAAGATTCAGAGCAGATTTTATCAACAGCACGGTGCTTGAGAGGCATATTAATTTTCTATATGACAAAGGAAACATTTATAAGATTCATAATGGAAATCTTCTATTCCACGGCTGTGTGCCACTTGATGAACAAGGGGTGTTTGACGGAATTGTTGTGGATGGTAAGTCGTACACAGGTCGTGAGTATCTTGACTATTGCGAGTCGATGGTGAGACAGGCAAGAACTGGTGATTCGGACGCGGTGGATTTTATGTGGTTTTTATGGAGCAATATATTATCGCCGGTAACGGGAAGGTGTATTAAAACATTTGAAAGAACATTCCTTGACAAGGAGAAAAATGCTGACTATAAGGATGCAATTAAAGAAGACAAGAATCCATATTATGACCAGTACGAACATGAGAGAATATGCAAGATGATTTTAAGGGAGTTTAATCTCTACAATGAGAATGCACATATTATCAATGGTCATACTCCTGTCAGAACGAAGGAAGGGCAGCATCCAGTCAGAGCTAATGGAAGACTGATTGTTATAGACGGCGGTTTCTGCGAAGGATATCATGACGCAACAGGAATAGCCGGATATACGCTTATCTATAATTCTCATGGAATGAAGATTAAAGAGCATCATCCATTTATGAGCATTAACATGGCAATTAATAGCAACAGAGATATTGAATCTGAGTCGCAGGTTGTTTATGTAGAAAAGCAGAGGGTGTTCGTAAAGGATACTGATAATGGTAAGCAGATTGCCGAGGAGATTAATGATTTGATGAATCTTCTGGAGGTGTATAATACATAAAATGTGTATTAAGGGGGAGTTTTAAATGAAATCAAATTCTAATACCAAAAAGGATCAATATTTTACTGGATTTTATAGTCATGCTGAAGGTGTAATTTTAGCAGACACATATTACAAAATAGGAAATGATTTATATCAATCAATACTTCCCAAACTTCTAAATGGTACTCCAACTAATGAAGATGTTTGGCGTTTAAATCCAGCATTTGTTAATTTATCATTTTCGTGTGAAATTGTACTTAAACTTATTTATGAAAATGAATTTGGGAAAATGATAGAAGGACATAAGTTATATAAAGAATTATTTACAAAATTATCAAAAGAAACACAAAATGTTATAGCAGATTTAACAATAGGTGCTATGAAGAGTAACTATGAATCAGAATATACATATGAAATGTTTATTGATGATTTGAAAAAAAGTGAAAATACTTTCTCTCACGAAAGATACTCTTTTGAAATTAGACCTGGACAATCACATGGTTTACAATGTGCGTTTTTACTCACATTTTCACATATATTGAATGTGTTGATAAAATGCTTTGAAAATAGGAGGTAGGATATTGACATATACAGAAAGGCTGTTGGAGATAAGGCAAATTAAGGTAGGCTAACAATTAGTATCACAAAGATACGGAATATATAAAGCTTTTAGTTAATGGAAATTACAAAAATTAGTCATCATAAATGATTTCTTTCTTGTTGGAAGAACCACAAGGTTTACAGTAATGCATAAAATGTGCAGTTACAATAATTGATATTTATTGTTCTGTATGATAAAATTCAATTAAGTCGGAATGTGAAAATAATTGTTTGGATTAATTCAAGTATACATAGGGTAAGGAGCAATATACTATGGATAAGTTTGGGTTAATTCATGTTGAAAAACAAAGTCCCATTGTGGGATTGTAATATTTGATTTGTAGAGAGGTTGAGGAGACCTCTCTTATTGTGATGTTCTGTTAACATTAGTGAAATTACAAAATTATGTTAAGCTTTGAATATAGGGAGGAAGTAGTATGCAACAAGAGGCAGTTATTCAAATATTATTTGGATCATCAGTTATAGCAGCATTCATTACAGCAATATTTGCATTTATTAAAAGTGATAAACAGGGTAAATTGGAACATATAACATTGGAAAGAAAAAATTGGCGTGAAAGTATGAGAAGTATTATGGAGGAAATACAAGGTGCTTCATATCAAGAAACGTTAAATTGTATGGTCAAGTTAAAGGTTCGAATAAATGCGTATGGAAGTAATTGTTCGCATAATTATATGGATGATGCACATATATGGCAATTAATAAAAAAGATAGAAAAAATGGATTGTAATAATACAAATGAATTACATAAATGTCAAAATCAAATTATAGAATACATATCGTTATTATTAAAATATGATTGGGAAAGGAGCAAAAGAGAGGTAAAAGGAGATAAACTGAATGGTATTAGTTTTTGCTTTTTTGCGGCATCTGTAATATATTTTATATATACAGTAGGTATAAATTTAAATATAAGTTTGGAAAGACTTCGGACAGAAGAATACACGTTGTTAAAAGTTTCATTGTGCGTTATTATGCTAATTTTGATATTATTATATAATTATTTATCCAATTGCTATTTTTGAGAACAATTTAAATATGATAGAAAAGATAAAAAGTTAGTGCGCTATTATTTGAAAAATACATTTGACAATTTTTTTTGTCTTTGACGATATATACATTATGTATATCATATGTTTATTCTCAAATTAGCTATTGGGGAATACATTTGACAATTTTTTTTGTCTTTGACGATATATACATTATGTATATCATATGTTTATTCTCAAATTAGCTATTGGGGAATGGACAAAATATTTATATATTGTGTGATTTGTGCGTTTATATATATATTAGGAGAAGTTTTTTAAATTTTTTATCATCTAGGGGCAAAATAGAAGAGATATACAGGTATGAAAATGCCATTGAATTAATAAATAATAGTGAAAATAATAAAAATCAAAAAAAAGACGAGAGTATACAAAGTAATAAAGAGTCAATGAATACATTATATTATTCAGGTGTGTTTCCATTAGCAAATAATATCATATTTATCATTTATTATGTAATATCATTGGTTACTTTGCCAATGCTATATTGGAAGAAAGAGCAGACTGAAGTGGTTGTTGCAGGATTAGCCTGTTTAGCAATAATAATTACTATAATAGTTATAAAAATTGTTGAAACGCTTATGAAAAAAAGACCAAATAAAAAAACACAATGGATGACGTGTTTGGAAAAATTTTCTCTTGATATGTCAATATTGGTATATTTGTTGACTTCATTTAGTTATATGAGTGTTGTTGTAGATAAAAATTATTTTTGTTTGACATATTTTTTTATGTTAGGATTATTTTTTGTTGGAACATGGTTTGATATTGTAAAACCTTTAGTTAAGAGTAAGTGTAGAAAATCAAATAAGAATAAGTGGATTTAATAATCAGAACCATCAGTTCATCATGAGCTGATGGTTCTGTGCTTTAGGCTTGCAGAATAGAGAAAATATGCGATACATGATATGTGGTTTAATAAAATGAAAACTCAACAAGCAAATTAAATCATCTGTAGCTTTTCCCTTTCCCCTCAAATGTGCTATAATCATCCATGTTGTCAGAAAACACATTAATTTTCCAATATATAAAACATTAAGAGAGGACGTATAACATGGAGATTTACGAGATGATTGATTTACAGGATTGTCCGAGATGCTTCGGACCATCTATACTTGAAGAAGAGGACCATGGTTATTATGTAACATGTCTGGATTGTGGATGTCAGTCAGCAACATTTGAGTTTAAGAATGATGACGAAAGACTTGAAGCTGCAAGAAGAACAGCAGAGTTATGGAACACGGGTAAGGTAATCTATACAGGACGCACCGAGTAATAAGTTAGAAAAAGAATTGATTAGAAGAGTTAATTAAGGAGACATCAGGTTATGAAGAGTAAAGAAGAATTATTTAATATGACAATAGTTGAGATGAGAGAGTATATTAATTCTCTTTCTAATTCAGAAATCGATGAGGTTGTTAAGATATTTGAAGAGGATGATACAGAGAAAGATCCACTTACACTTCTTACAGCACCTAAGCTTTTTGATTATATGAAGCACGCTAATGGTACAGTTGATATTGAATTTTAGTCAGTATGGATAATACCAGTAATATAAGGAAGACGAATTTATGAAATATTCAATTGATACACATACTCATACACTGGTAAGCGGACATGCGTATAATACTATAGATGAGATGGCGGCGTATGCGGCAGGCATCGGAGTTACTCATCTTGCAATAACAGACCATGCACCTAAGATGCCGGGAAGTGCAGGCATATTATATTTTTCTAACATGGGAATTATTCCAAGACAGAAATGTGGAGTGAAGATATATATGGGCTGTGAGGTCAATATCATGGATTATGATGGTAATATTGATCTTAAGGAATACGGGCTCAAAGGCTGTGATGTTGTTATAGCAAGTCTTCATATTCCATGTATCAAGCCGGGAAGTATTGAACAGAATACCAATGCTTTAATTAAGGCGATGGACAATCCATATGTCAATATTATAGGGCATCCTGATGATTCAAGATACCCTGTAGATTATGAGCGTCTTGTGAGAGCAGCTAAGGAGAAGCATGTGCTTCTTGAACTTAATAATACTTCTCTTAATCCGTCAGGACCAAGACAGGGAGCTTACGAGAATGATGTGCATATGCTTAATCTGTGCAAGGAGTTAGGCGTCAGTATTTCTATAGGAAGTGATGCACATATTAAAGAGAGCATATGTGATTTTGACAGGGCATATAAAGTTATTGAAGATACAGCATTTCCAGATGAACTGATTGTGAATAGTGACTACAGATTATATGAGTCGTTTATCGGCAGAAAAGATTGATAATGGTTGATATATGACTAATACTGTGGTAGTATGTGGAATGAAATTCGATTATGTATTCAGACCAAGGAGGATGTAATGGTTGTTTTATTAGCAGGTGGAGCAGGATATATTGGCTCACATACAGCAGTTGAATTACTTAATGCAGGACATGAAGTTGTTATTGTTGATGATTATAGTAACAGTTGTCCGGAATCGATAAAGAGAGTTGAAGAGATTACTGGCAAGAAGGTAGTTTCTTATGAAGCAGATGTTAAAGATAAAGAAGCTATGCAGAAGATTTTTGCAGAGAATCATATAGACTGCGTTATACATTTTGCAGGACTTAAGGCTGTAGGTGAGTCAACAAGATTACCAGCTAAGTATTACCGCAATAATATTGATACAACACTTACTCTTATTGAGTGTATGAAGGAAGCAGGAGTTACTAAGATTGTATTCTCATCTTCAGCAACTGTATATGGAGACCAGAAGCCACCATATAATGAGACAATGCATAAGGGTGACTGTACTAATCCATACGGATGGACTAAGTCAATGATGGAGCAGATTCTTACAGACTGTGCACAGGCTGATCCTGAGCTTACGGTTATATTACTCAGATATTTCAATCCTATCGGAGCACATGAATCTGGAAAGATTGGTGAAGATCCACAGGGAATTCCTAACAATCTTATGCCATATGTATCACAGGTTGCTGCAGGTGTAAGAGAGCAGCTTACTATATTCGGGGGAGATTATCCAACTCCTGATGGAACATGCAGAAGAGACTACATCCATGTTGTTGACCTTGCATGTGGTCATCTTAAGGCTGTTGAATATGCGGATACTCACAAGGGTGTTGAGATATTTAATCTTGGAACAGGAACTCCATACAGTGTTCTTGAAATCGTTAATGCATTCCAGAATGCTACAGGGGTTAAGGTTAATTATAAGATTGGAGACAGACGTCCTGGAGATATTCCAGACTCATGGGCAGATGCATCTAAGGCACATGATATATTAGAATGGACTGCTAAGAAATCATTAGAGGATATGTGCAGGGATGCATGGAACTGGCAGAGTCATAATCCTCATGGATACAGAGATTAATCATATATGGATAGATTAGCAGATTATAATATCCGTAGAATTATATTTGCAATACTTGTGGTTACATGGATGGTTGTTATATTTTCTTTTTCTGCAAGACCGGGAGAAGAATCAGAAAACCAGAGTATTAAGGCTGGAATGGCTGTGTGTCATATATTTGTTCCGGGATTTGATAATATGAGTGAGGAACAGCAGATTCATATGGCACAGACAATTGACCATCCGGTAAGAAAGACCGCACATGCAATGGAGTATGCACTGCTTGCAGGATTGGTATTAGGTGCGGTTACAGCAGTAGTAATTAATATAAGATATGTTGCTATATCAGCATTTATAGCAATATTGTATGCGGCGACAGATGAATTACATCAGCTCTTTGTGCCGGGAAGAAGTGGAAGAGTAACAGATGTGCTTATCGATGGCTGCGGGGCTGTTATAGGAACTCTTATTATTATGGGAATTTCAAGAGTTATTGCCAGAATGAGACACAATAAGAAGTCTGGAATATAGCTTAATTATTTACAGGAGACGAAGAAGCTTATGAGCAGTACAGAGACGCTTGACAATGCAAAGATGACTAATGGACCGATAACAAGGATTTTATTATCATTTGCAGGACCGGTGCTTTTGGGTCAGCTTCTGCAACAGCTTTATAATATTGCAGATGCAGCAATTGTTGGACAGTTCTTAAGCTCTAAGGCACTGGCAGCAGTTGGTGCAACTTCTTCTCTTACATATATTGTATGTTATTTCTGTATAGGTTCATGTATAGGAATAAGTGTTCCTGTTTCACAGGCATTTGGCGCAGGAAAGAATACTGATTTAAGAAAATATTTTATTAACGGAGTCTACTTTGCACTTGCGATTGCTGTCATTATGACAGCAGTCACAGCGTCTATGAGTGGACTCTTTTTAACGTGGTTAAAGACACCTGAAAATATATTTAAGGATGCACATGTGTATCTTGTTATTATATTCTTAGGACTTCCGTTGACGGTTCTGTATAACTTCTGTTTCGGACTTCTTATGGCCTTTGGCGACAGTAAAAAATCAACTATATTTATGGCAGTATCAACTGTTATTAATATATTTCTTGATTTGTTTCTGGTTGTTGTTGTGAAGTGGGGAGTTGCCGGAGCTGCAATTGCTACTATATTTTCACAGGGAATTGTAGGTGTTCTTAGTGCTGTATATATCTTTAAGAAGTACAAACTGTTATTTCCAGTTAATGCAGATGAAAGAAAGTTCCATCCGTATTACATGAAGAACATTATTAAAATGTGCATGCCAATGGGCTTACAGTATTCTATAACTGCGATAGGTGCTATTATCCTGCAGTATTATGTTAATGCGTTAGGCGAGGATGCTATTGCCGGATTTACATCCGGATATAAGATTAAGAATCTGATTCTGTGCCCGCTAAATGCGTTGGGAACAGCTCTTTCATCATTCGTTGGACAGAATTTCGGAGCTAAGAGATTTGACCGTATCAGTGAAGGATTTAAGAAAACTTTAGAGATTGGTCTTATCTATTCTGTAATCACGATGATAGTATGTTTCTTTACCGGCAGATATATGGCACTTATATTCGTTAATGTAGCTGATACAGTTGTTGTCGGTTACACTGTGAAGTTTATAAGATACATAAGTGTGTTTAATGCAGAACTGGCACTTTTATTTACTGCAAGGTATTCAGTTCAGGGTATGGGCTATGGCAAATATTCTATCCTCTCAGGACTTGCTGAGATGGCTGGAAGGGCAGCTGTTGCTGTACTTCTGATACCACATTTTGGCTTTGATGCAGTGTGCTGGAATGAGGGGCTTACGTTCCTTGCAGGAATTGCAGTAATTCTGCCAATTTATATTAAACTTTTTTGCCATTTGCGTAAAAGTATGATATAATTTTTACAATTTTGGGATGAAAGAAGGATGGTCTATGTCTAAGATTATATTAACAGGTGACAGACCAACAGGTAGACTTCACTTAGGTCATTATGTTGGATCTTTAAAGCGCAGAGTTGAATTACAGAATTCAGGTGAATTCGAGAAGATTTTTATTATGATTGCGGATGCACAGGCATTAACAGATAATGCTGATAATCCAGAGAAAGTAAGACAGAACATTATCGAGGTTGCACTCGATTATCTTTCAGTTGGTATTGATCCAGCTAAGTCTAATATATTTATTCAGTCACAGATTCCACAGCTTACAGAGCTTACATTTTATTATATGAACCTCGTTACAGTTTCAAGACTTCAGAGAAACCCTACAGTTAAATCTGAAATCCAGATGCGTAATTTCGAGGCAAGTATTCCGGTAGGATTTTTCTGTTACCCAATAAGCCAGGCTGCGGATATTACTGCATTTAAGGCTACTACAGTTCCTGTAGGAGAAGATCAGGAGCCTATGATTGAGCAATGCCGTGAGATTGTAAGAAAGTTTAACTCTGTATACGGAGAGGCTCTTGTTGAACCTGAGATTCTTCTTCCAGATAATAAGGCATGTTTAAGACTTCCTGGTACTGATGGTAAGGCTAAGATGAGCAAGTCATTAGGAAATTGTATTTACTTATCTGACACTCCAGAGGAAGTTAAGAAGAAGGTTATGAGTATGTACACAGACCCTAACCATATTCAGGTATCTGATCCTGGACAGGTTGAGGGTAACACAGTATTTACTTACCTTGATGCTTTTAGCAGTGATGAGGATTTTGCTGAATTCCTTCCTGATTATAAGAATCTTGATGAATTAAAGGATCATTACAGAAGAGGTGGTCTTGGAGATGTTAAGGTTAAGAAGTTCCTCCTTAATGTTATCAACAAGGAACTTGAACCAATCAGAGCAAGAAGACATGAATATGAAAAGGATATTCCAGAAGTATATAATATCCTTAAGAGAGGTACAGAAGCGGCTTACGCTGTTGCACAGGACACTCTTAATAATGTCAAGGCTGCTATGAAGATTGATTATTTTAATGATGCAGAACTTATTAAGGTTCAGTCAGAGAAATACAGCAGAACAGAGTAATTATTTTAATTAAATATACACACGGAGGCTTTTCTATTATGAGACATTTACTTAGTCCGCTTGATTTAAGCGTTGATGAACTGGCAAGATTATTAGACCTTGCAAGAGATATTTCAAAGGATCCATCAAAGTATGGTCATGTATGTGATGGTAAGAAGATAGCCACATTGTTCTATGAGCCAAGTACTAGAACAAGATTAAGCTTCGAGGCTGCCATGATTAATCTTGGAGGTCAGGTATTAGGCTTTTCTGAGGCTTCTTCAAGCTCAGCGTCAAAGGGTGAAAGTGTTGCAGATACTATAAGAGTTATCTCTTGTTATGCAGATATATGTGCAATGCGTCATCCAAAGGAAGGTGCTCCGATGGTAGCTTCCGAGTATTCACACATCCCTATTATTAATGCAGGTGATGGTGGACATCAGCATCCTACACAGACACTTACTGATCTTATGACAATAAGGGAGCTTCGTGGTTCACTCGATAACTTTACTATCGGTTTATGTGGTGACCTTAAGTTCGGAAGAACAGTTCACTCACTTATAAGTTCATTAGTTAGATACAAGAATGTAAAGTTTGTCCTTATATCGCCTAAGGAGTTAAGAATTCCTGATTATATCAGGGATGATGTGCTTAAGGCTAATAACTGCGATTTCGTAGAAGTTGAGAATCTTGAACAGGCTATGCCAGAACTTGATATTCTCTATATGACAAGAGTACAGAGAGAAAGATTCTTCAGTGAAGATGAATATTTAAGAATGAAAGACTTCTATATACTTGATGAAGATAAGATGGCACTTGGAAAGCCTGATATGTATGTTCTTCATCCGCTTCCAAGAGTTAATGAAATATCTGTTGATGTTGACAATGATGACAGAGCTGCTTATTTCAAGCAGGTTCAGTTTGGTGTATATGTAAGAATGGCACTTATACTTACTTTACTTGGACTTGATACAGCGGTTAATCCATCATTAGCTCATGTACTTGATTCACTGGATGCATAAGGAGGAAAAATTATGTTAAATGTAGGCGAACTTAATGAAGGCTTTGTTCTTGATCATATTGAAGCAGGAAAGGCCATGATGATATACAATTACTTAGGTCTTGATAAGCTTGACTGTCAGGTTGCTATTATTAAGAATGCAAGAAGTGGTAAGATGGGAAAGAAAGACATTATTAAGATTGAAGGTGGTCTTGATCTTGTTGATCTTGATGTTTTAGGATTCGTTGACCATAATATTACTGTCAATATTATTAAGAATGGTGAAATAGTAGACAAGAAGAGACTCTCTCTTCCAAAGCAGGTTACTAATATTATCAAATGTAAGAATCCAAGATGTATCACATCTATTGAGCAGGGATTAAAGCAGGTGTTCGTACTTGCTGATGAGGAAAAGCAGGTTTACAGATGTAAGTACTGCGAAGAGAAATATTCATAAAAATTAATGGCTGTCGTTATTAAACGGCAGCCATTCTTAATATGTGTCATAATGCACATTTTTAATTAAGTTCTTTAATTATCATGTTATTAGGCCTTGAAATCTTAAGCTCTGGACCATTCATTATGATAAGACCTCTGTCATACTTTACAGTAAATATTGTTATAGAATTACCTTCGTTGTTCATAGACATTATGTGCTTATCATCAGGGAAAAGCTTTATGTATTTAGGATAGTCTCCACTGATTGGAAGAGAGTTGAGACTTGAAAGCTTTCCTGTCTTAGTGTCAACGTTATATATTGTAACTGTGTTATCACCTGCATTAGAGCAGAGCAGATGCTTTCCTGTACTGTCAAATATTATATTAGCTGCAGCACTGTTAGTCTTGTGGTCGCGTCTTACAGTGAATATATTCTGTACAAGTTCGAAACGGTTCCTGTCTGAGTTCTTATCATATGAGTACACGTTGATATAATTCTTCATCTCACATACAACATAGGCATACTTTCCGTCACGGCTGAATTCTATCTGTCGTGGTGCAGATTCCTGTTGTGAACGGATTATATCATATAACTTTAACTTGCCTGTTACATGGTTGAATTCATAAAGCTTTATCTGGTCGATTCCGGGATCACATACACATAAGAGCTCCTCATCTGGTGTGAATGCACTCCAGCTTATATGTGGACGAAAATTTCTTTCGGCAACACTGCCGATTCCCTTGTGGAATATTTCATCTGCAATAAATCCAACAGAGCCGTCTGCATTGATATGCATAACTGTTATCTTGCCATCGTGGTAACCAGATACTACAAGGAATCTGTTATCACTTGTAACACATATATGACATCCACGCATTCCGTTGATTGATGCTACGTTCATAAGTTCAATATTGCCATCAGCTAATATTGCATATGCTGAAACACCCTGGTCGCATATAGCGTATAAGAAGTTCTTATCAGGTGAAAATGTAATGAAAGAAGGATTATCAATTGCAACCTCTCCACGTTCTGTTATTCTTCCTTTAGCTACATCACAGTCATATATATGGATTCCTTTACTGCTTTCGTGTGTATAGCTGCCAACATAAGCTACATATTTCTTATCCATGATTATCCGCCTCCGTAAAACATATATATTACTATTTTATAGCATGAGGCATGGTTTTTCAATACTGGTCAGATACATTTTTGCTTAACCTTATCAGGACATATACTTACAAGTATGATATCAGGACCGATTGTGCGGATACATTTGAATGGAATAACATATTCATAATCTCTGCCAAGAAAACCACATAATCTTGCCGGGCCTGGAACAATAATTGCAAGTATACATCCGGATGCGGGGTCAAAGTCAATATCAATAACGAATCCTAATATGCAGCAGTCGGTATCATTGATAACTGTTTTTCCTTTAAGTTCACATAGACGCATAGGAACACCTTATTATGTGCTTATATTATTATATTGCACTGATTAACAAAGGTGTCTTTTCATATCGCGAAGGGCACATTTTTCCAGACGGCTTACCTGGGCCTGTGATATTCCTAAGTCTTTGGCAACCTCTGTCTGGGTGCGGCAGTCAAAGAAACGAAGTGTTATTATCTGGCGTTCTCTTGGGGAGAGACGGTTGATTGCTTCTTTAAGTGCAATATTACGGACCCAGCGGTCTTCTGTGTTTTTCTTATCTTTAACCTGGTCTATTACATAGAGTGTATCACCGCCGTCGTTAAACACTGGCTCATACAGTGAAATTGAAGGTGTCACGGCTTCAAGAGCAATGACTATATCTGCTTTGGATATGCCGATTTCTTCAGCTATTTCTGTAATTGAAGGCTCTTTCAGATTCTTCTTCATAAGATTTTCACGGGTTGTTATTGCCTTGTAAGCGGTATCTTTCAATGAACGGCTTACACGTATTGTACTGTTATCACGCAGAAAACGTTTGATTTCTCCGATTATCATAGGAACAGCATATGTTGAGAATTGCACATTTAAAGACATATCAAAGTTATCAATTGCTTTTATCATGCCAATGCAGCCTATCTGGAACAGGTCATCAAGATTCTCGCCACTCTGGTTGAAACGCTGGACGATGCTTAATACAAGTCTTAAGTTCCCTTTTATAAATGTTTCTCTTGCCTGTGTATCTCCTGATTTTATCTTTGAAAGCAGCTCTTTTGACTGAGCTGGTTTAAGAAGAGGAAGGTCACTTGTATTGACTCCGCATATTTCAACTTTGTATCCAGCCATAATCCCTCCTTGAATAATACATTTATCAACATTAAAAGGATTGACATTTTGGCTGGGCTTATTCATAATTAATTTATATATTTAATTCGGAGGTAGATAGCGTGAAGTGTCCGTTTTGTGGTAAAGATAACACTAAGGTAATTGATTCAAGACCAACTGATGACAGTTCAATAAGAAGAAGGCGTCAGTGTGATGAATGTGGTAAGAGATTTACTACATATGAGAAGATTGAGTCCATGCCACTTATTGTTATTAAGAAAGATAATAACAGAGAACCTTATGACAGAGAGAAGATAACAGCCGGCATAGTAAGATCATGCCATAAAAGACCGGTTTCTATCTCACAGATTAATAATATGGTTGATGAGATAGAGACACAGATATTTAATATCGGCGAGAAAGAGATTTCTACCAAGACTATCGGTGAAATCGTTATGAGCAAGCTCAAGAACGTTGATGAGGTTGCTTATGTAAGATTTGCTTCTGTGTACAGAGAGTTTAAGGATGTTGATTCATTTATGGAAGAGATTAAGAAGATTCTTAAGTAATATATCAGAAGCAGATTAAAGAAAGGCAGCATTTAAGTTATGTTTAAGAGATTCTATCCTGATATATATATTGATTCAGCTTATGACATTGATTATCAGGGGCTTTATGACAAGGGCTACAGAGGGATTGTGTTTGATATTGATAACACACTTGTTGAGCATGGAGCACCTGTTACAAAGCGTTGCAGTGATTTGTTTGACAGATTAAGGACTATTGGCTTTGAGACATGTATCATATCTAATAATAAGGAGTACAGGGTCAAGCCGCTTGCAGACGCCTGTGGTTCAAGATATGTAAGCAAGGCAGGAAAGCCATCACCTGTTAATTATATTAAGGCTATGGAGATTATGGGTACTGATAAAGGCAACACATTTTTTGTTGGTGACCAGCTTTTTACAGATGTATGGGGAGCTAACAAAGCGGGTATTATGTCCATTCTTGTGAAGCCTATTGATAAGCATGAAGAGATTCAGATTATTCTTAAGAGAAGACTGGAATGGATTGTATTATTTTTCTATAATAGAAGAAAGCATTAATTGCTTAAAGGAGCTTAGATTATGGACATCAAAGGAACAACAAGAGTATGCGGACTTATTGGTAATCCGGTAGGACATTCTGTGTCACCGGCAATTCATAATAATCTTGCACAGCTGACAGGAAAAGATATGGTTTATACTACATTTAAAGTGGAAAAAGGAGATGTGGCATCTGCTGTAAAAGGTGCTTACAGTCTCAATATACTGGGACTTAATGTTACAGTTCCACACAAGTCAGAGGTTATTGATTCTCTTGTAGATATAGATCCGCTTGCCAAGGCTATAGGGGCTGTTAATACGCTTGTAAGGGTTGACGGAGGATTTAAAGGATACAACACTGATATTCTTGGACTTGCGAGAGAACTTGAAGATGAAGGAATTGAACTTGCTGATTCTAAGGTTATTATTCTTGGAGCAGGAGGAGCAGCAAGAGCCATAACATTCTTATGTTCAAGTAAGAATGCAAAGTGTGTGTATCTGCTGAACAGAACAGTTGATAAGGCTGAGGCGATTGCACAGGCTGTTAATGCACATTTTAACAATGATAAGGTTATTCCTATGAATATTGCTGATTATGCTGATATTCCGGGAGAAGATTATGTTATTATCCAGACAACAAGTGTTGGACTTCATCCGAATGACGAAGCTGTTGTTATTGATGATGAAGCATTTTACAAAAAGGCAGCAGTTGGTGTTGATATTATATATAATCCGGCCAATACTAAGTTTATGAAGCTTATTAAGGCACAGGGAAAGAATGCTTATAATGGTCTTAAGATGCTTCTGTATCAGGGTGTAAGTGCTTACGAGCTCTGGAATGACTGTAAGATTACTAAGGAAGAGGCTGATGAGGTGTATAAGTGTCTTCAGAAGGAGCTTGGAATTGATGAATAACGGACATAATAATATTATTCTCATTGGATTTATGGGAAGTGGCAAGACAACATTTGGAAGATGGATTACCAGGAACCACAATATGGAATTCCTTGATACTGACGAGTATATAGAGAATAAGTACAACAAGCTTATTAAGGATATATTCAGGGATTCCGGTGAAGAGACATTCAGGGATATGGAGACAGAGGCTATCAAAGAGCTTGCACAGGTCTGTGATAATTGTGTTATATCTGTTGGTGGAGGACTGCCAGTAAGAGCGGTTAACAGAAGTCTTCTTAAGGAGCTTGGAATTGTTGTATATCTGGAAGCATCTGTTGATGAACTGGTAAAGCGTCTGTCTAAGGATACAAGCAGACCGCTTCTTGCAGGAGGTAACTTAAGAGAGAAGATTGAAAGCCTTATGACTGCAAGGGAGGCTCTTTATAAAGAGGCTGCTGATATTATTGTTAAGACTGATGACAGAAGATTTGAAGATATGTATACAGATGTCGTGGCAGCTATTAATATGGGAATAATGGAGGATTGATATGAAGATACTAGTAATGAACGGACCTAACATTAATTTTCTAGGAATAAGAGAAAAAGGCATCTATGGTGAACAGAATTATGAAGCGCTTGTTTCAATGATTAAGAAGAAGGCAGAAGAACTTGGAGTTGATGTGGAAGTATTCCAGAGCAATCATGAAGGTGCTATAATTGATAAGATTCAGGAGGCATACTACAATGATGTTGATGGAATTGTTATCAATCCCGGAGCATTCACACATTACAGCTATGCAGTAAGAGATGCACTTGCATCTGTTGCAGCAATTCCTAAGATTGAGGTTCATATATCCAATGTACATACAAGAGAGGAGTTCAGACATACTTCTGTGACAGTTCCTGTATGTAACGGACAGGTAGTAGGGCTTGGACTTAAGGGATATTTATATGCAATGGAAGCAGTTGTTGACCTTGTAATGAAAAAGTAGTTGCCAAATGTTTATATTTATTATACAATATTAGAAGTCATTTGATTATTTAGGAGGTATACCAAAGAATGGTAGATGCAGGTAGTTTTAAGAACGGTATTACAATTCAGTATGAGAACGGAATTTGGCAGGTAATCGAATTCCAGCATGTTAAGCCTGGTAAGGGATCACCTTTCGTTAGAGCTAAGTTAAAGAATATTATTTCTGGTGGTGTTATAGAGAATTCTTTCAGACCAACTGAGAAGTTTGATCTTGCACACATCGACAGATCAGAATATCAGTATTTATACGCTGATGGAGATCTTTATAACTTCATGAACACAGAGACATATGATCAGATTGCATTAAGTGCTGATCAGGTTGGTGATTCTCTTAAGTTCGTTAAAGAGAATGAGATGGTTAAGCTTTGTTCACATGATGGTAATGTATTTGCTATTGAGCCACCTATTTCAGTTGAGCTTGAAGTAACAGATACAGAGCCTGGTATCAAGGGTAACACAGCAACAGGTGCTACTAAGCCAGCTATCGTAGAGACAGGAGCTAAGATTATGGTTCCATTATTCGTTAATCAGGGCGATAAGATTAAGATTGATACTCGTACAGGTGAGTATACATCAAGAGCATAATTTTTATGTATTATTAAGGGCTGTCATGCATATGCATGACAGCCCTTTCGTGTAAGCAGGACTTATCCCCTTGCCTGGAATGTTGTACAGACTGTATCGTCCTCTGTTACAGCTTTTATACCTGATATGTCTACATGGTCAGCATCACATTTTTTATTAGTGTTATATATGCAGTTGGTTGCTTCACATGAGATGGATAAAGAATCTTTAGGAAGATGGCACATATTAGTTGCACCTGGTTTCTGATGTTCATAGTCACTGCAGCATGTTTCACCACATTGGCATGCAGAGCTTCCTTCTACACAGATTGAATTAAGACAGCACTGGTTGTCACAGTTATGCATGCAAGATGCAGCATTACAGTTAAGATTACCCATAATATTTCTCCTTTCAAAAAACAATTATGACCGCCATGTTGCAATTAACATAGCGGCCATATTATTGTTCCCTGAATATTATCTATTATGCAGGGGATTATTTGATAAAAGAAAAAGAAAACCTTTTCGTCCTGACATTGAAGTATCTGAAAGAAACTTTAGCAATTATCTTGTCTTTAGATACGAATGTATTAGTCCAGTATCTGGAATCTTTGGAATTATTACGATTATCGCCTAACATAAAATACGAACCGGAAGGTACAACATATGTCAGGTCTTCCCCATCACTGTTCATTGGCTCACGGATATAATTCTCTTCAAGCATCTCTCCATTAACATAAACGTAACCATTCCTGATATTAATAACATCTCCAGGAATTCCAATAACTCTTTTAACAAAGTTCTGAGATTCATCGTCAGGATACTTAAATATTACAATATCACCACGTTCAGGTTCGTGAAACAGATATGCCAGACGGAAACCAATAAGTCTGTCGCCTGTAAGAATAGTGTTCTCCATTGAACCAGAAGGAACCTGTGCATTAACTATAATAAATCTTGTGAATAGAAATGCAACTATGATGGCAACAGCAAGAATCTTAATATAGCTTAATATTTCCTGTCCAATACTTTCTTTATGGTCCTTGCGTGCAGGAGCAGGTGGCTCGTCGCTGTATCGTGGAATATCATAGTCATCATAATCTGTGTCATCATAAGAGAAATCATCGTCAATATCATCTAAGAATTCTATACCGTCATCGTATTTAGCTTTAGTATCATCGTCATAATTGTCATAGTTAAAATTAGTCATGTTATATATTTCCTTATTGTTATATAAGACAATGATAGTTTAAATGGCGTTATTTTGCAAGTAATTCCATGATTTTATTGCTTCTTGCAATAAATCCAGTCATCTGTTCAGGAGAGAGTGGTGCATGACTAAGCATAGCAAGGTCATAGAGCTGTTCGCATATAATCTTAGTATTTTCGCCGTCTGTATGTTCTGCAACATATTTAACAAGATCATTGTTAGCATTAAGTACAAGAGTCTGACCTTCGGCACCAAACATATTAGGATCCATGCCTGCCATACCATACATCTTCATCATATCCTGCATACGTCTGCTTTCTTCTGAAAGAGTAATCATTGAAGATATAGATGCATCCTTTAATTTCTCAACATTAACAGTTAAATTCTCTTTGCCAAGAGCATCCTTGAAAGTCTTAGAGAGCTTTTCGGTCATGTCCTTCAACTCGTCTTTAGAAGTCTCTTCCTTAAAGCTGTCTGAAAGATCTGCATCGATACGCTTGAACTTGAGATTCTCATTCTTAGATTCCATGTTAGTGATGAATGGCTGGTCAATGTTATGAGTAAGAATTACAGCATCAATACCTTCATTCTTAAACATGTTGATATACTGACTCTGCTCAACTTCGTCTGTTACATAGAATACTGTGTTTTCATGTTTCTCTTTATTCTCTTCGAGACATTCCTTAAGTGTTAAATATTTGCCGTCAAGGTTCTTGAATATGATATAATCATTCATCTTCTCAGCAAATTTTTCATCCTTTAAGCAGCCAAATTTGATAAATGGATTGATGTCATCCCAGTATTTCTCATAGTTCTCTTTATCTGTCTTACACATTCCTGAAAGCTTGTCGGCAACCTTTTTAGTGATATAATCAGATATCTTTTTAACAAATCCATCGTTCTGAAGTGCTGAACGTGATACATTAAGTGGAAGGTCTGGGCAGTCAATAACACCTTTAAGAAGAAGTAAGAACTCTGGAATAACTTCTTTAATGTTATCTGCTACGAATACCTGATTGTTATAAAGCTTTATAGTACCTTCAATAGATTCATACTCTGTATTAATCTTAGGGAAGTAGAGAATACCCTTAAGATTGAATGGATAATCCATGTTAAGGTGAATCCAGAATAATGGTTCTTTATAATCGTGGAATACCTTGCGGTAGAATTCCTTGTAATCTTCATCAGAACATTCATTAGGATGCTTTGTCCAGAGTGGATGGATATCATTGATTGCAACCGGACGTTTAACAATCTTGGCCATCTTCTTTGCTGGAACCTTCTCAACAGTTTCCTTAGTTCCGTCTTCTTTCTCAACTTCTTCAGTTACAGCATCCTTTATAAATGTATCAAGAACTGTATCTTTTTCTGTAACTTCTTCCTCAGGAATCTCCTCAGTCTGTTCACCGGCATCTTCGTTAGTTACAAAGATTGGAACCGGCATGAAAGAGCAGTACTTATCAAGAACTTCTTTAGCCTTATATTCGTTGGCAAATTCATAGCTGTCTTCATTGAGGTAAAGAGTAATCTCTGTACCAGGAGCTGCTTTGGTTCCCTCACTTATATCATATTCAGTTCCTCCGTCGCATGACCAGTGAACTGATTCAGCTCCGTCCTTAAATGAAAGAGTATCAATAGTAACCTGGTCAGCAACCATAAATGCTGAGTAGAAACCTAAACCGAAATGTCCGATAATCTGGTCATCATTAGCCTTATCCTTATACTTTTCAAGGAATGCTTCAGCACCTGAAAAAGCAATCTGGTTGATATACTCATCAACCTCTTCCTTAGTCATACCAATACCATTATCAATGATCTTGATTGTCTTATCTTTTGCAGAAAGCTTAATCTCAACCTTATAATCAATATCGTCTGGAGCTTCGTATTCTCCAATCATTGAAAGCTTCTTGAGTTTAGTGATAGCATCACAAGCATTAGAAACTAACTCTCTATAGAAGATATCATGGTCAGAATACATCCATTTCTTGATGATAGGGAAAATATTCTGACTGTTAATAGATAAATTACCATGTTCTTTTGACATAATATTTCACTCTCCAATCTGTATAGTATTAAACTAAATGTTAATTTAATACACTCAGAAACATAAGTCAAGCAAAAACTAGCACTCAAAGATAAAGAGTGCTAACAGAAAACCGCCTGAGCATGTAAACAGGCGGTTTTGCGGCATTTATTAAATAATTCTAAATTATTCTTCATAGGAAATATCAGCATCTGACAGGAAGTTAAGAATATATCGTTCAAATGCTTCATCAAGTGAACGGTCGAGAGTGAAAGTACTAAGCGAAGATGCTGTTGTCATGGTTACTGAACCATCCTGATAGCGTACATTAAGAAATAAACCATTGACACAATCAGGGTCAAAGTTAAGGCTGTTGTCAAGTATCAGCTTTGCAACGACTGCTTCAGGCAGTACAAATGTAACCTTTAAAAGTTCAGGAACTTTCCTGCCCTTAATTATGCTGAATGCGAAAGGCTTAATGTTCTTCCATGATGTATATCTTGCAGAAGGCATGGAATTAAGCTCATCTTCATGGTAAAAGTGGGTGTTGAGCTTTCCATCTATTGTATAACTGCAGCCAGTGCATATATAGGCTTCTGAAATACACATACCATCAAATGTATCGCTTATCAGAAGTTTATTCATAAATTGCTTTAAATCCTTAATTGTAAGAGAAAGCATAAATCCTCCTTGTTTTGCGAAGCAAAATGCGACTGCTCATGCAGGAGCAGAGGATTTTAGCCTCCTTGTTTTGCAAAATGTATATTGATTATAATATATAATCAGTCTTTTAGAAATAGCTTTTGAATTATATTTATTATAGCAAAGAGAATTGTTGATATAATACAGAGAATAACAATTCCGAGAACTACATAACTCATCTTAAATACCTGGCTGCCATATATTATAAGGTAGCCAAGTCCTTTTTTGGCAGCTAAGAATTCACCTATAATTACACCTACAAGACACAGACCTATATTTACCTTCATGTTACTTATAATGATTTTCTTGGAGCCGGGGATGATAAGCTTGCACAGAATATGCCATTTATTACCTCCAAGGGTCCGTATCAGAGTTATTTTTTCTTTGTCAATTCCAAGAAAACCTGTGTACAGATTAATTATCATGCCAAATATGGCTACGGATACAGCGGTTATGATAATTGCTTTGGTATTAGTGCCAAGCCATACAATGAGCATAGGTGCAAGAGCTGACTTAGGAAGACTGTTTAATACTACCATAAAAGGTTCAAGACAGTCTGACAGTCCTTTGAAGCACCATAACAATATTGCAAATATAATCCCGACAACTGTAATTATTGCAAATGCGACTATGGTTTCATAGAGAGTTACCCATATATGCATGAATATTACTCCGTCTTTGGCTAGGTCTATAAATGTCTGATACAGCCTTACCGGTGAACTGAATATAAATGCGTTGATAATACCTTTGTCAGCAGAGAATTCCCACAGACCGACAAATCCTAAGAATAATATCAGGCGGGAGAGTGTTACTGATATAGTATACAAACGTTGCTTTATTATGAATTTTTTCTGTAAAGGACTAATATTCATTTTAACACCTCCCTTATTTCATCAAAATATTTCTGGGAAGAAAGAGTATCTCTTGATTCTATATTGATAGTTTTCAGAAGCTTTGCAGGACGGCTCGTGAGTATTAATACACGGTCGGTCATTGCAATTGCTTCGGATATATCGTGTGTTACTAATATTACGGTTTTCTTCTCACTCCTTAATATATTACATATATCTTCCCTTACTTCGAGTCTTGTCTGATAATCAAGGGCAGAAAATGGTTCGTCTAAAAGTAAAATATCCGGTTTCAGAGCAAGTGTGCGGATAAGTGCTGCACGCTGTCTCATACCTCCGGATAGCTGGGATGGCCGCGCTGATTTGAATTCTGCAAGGTCATATTGCTCTAAGAGATGATTAACATATGCAATGTTTTCAGGCGTTTTTTTGTTATTTATTTCAAGACCTAACATAACATTTTTATAGATACTGCGCCATTCAAACAGATTATCCTTCTGCAGCATATATCCCATCCGGGAGTCCGGATTGTTCTCTGGCGGTCTTATATATATGGTTCCAGCTTCAGGCTTTATAAGATCGCATAGCAGAGAGAGCAGTGTGGATTTACCACAACCGGATGGACCGACAATCGAGGTGAAACTTCCGGGTTCTATTTCAAAAGAAAGATCATTGATTACCGGAGTCTCTCCATTTTTATCGTGATAAGAATAATATATGTGATCCAGAGATAGAATTGATTCCAATAGATTGCTCCCATACTATGGTTAATATAATTTATGAAAATTATTGAAAAAAGTGATTATGAAGATTGAATTAGACGCATATAAAGAATATAATAATAACACTAAGGTCATATGAGGGGTACATTATGAACTGCTTAGAAGAGATAATAGCTAATATAAGCACAAAAAGAGTGTTTATACAGACACATAATTTCCCGGATCCTGATGCAATGGCATGTGCATATGGATTGTCAGAACTGCTTAAAGCAAAAGGGGTAGACGCAGAGATTTGTTATAAGGGAAGTATTGATAAAACAGTAACAGCCAAGATGGTAAGACTGCTTGATATTGCAGTTAAAGAATATATGAGTGCAGATAAATTCAGTAAAGAAGATGAGATAATTCTTGTTGATGCACAGAAAGGTAATTCTAACATTATAGATATGAATGGTCATGAGATTATATGCATAGATCATCATCCTGTATATGAACATGTTGATTATAGATTCTCAGATATAAGACCGGAGGTTGGTGCATGCGCTTCGATTATTGCGTCATATTATTTTGATAATAATATTGAGATGTCAAAGAATGTTGCAACAGCTTTATTGTACGGGATTAAGATGGACACAGCTGATATGCGCAGAGGCGTTTCACAGCTTGATCTGGATATGTTTTATAAGTTGTTTATGAACACTGACAGGACAATTCTTGCAGACCTTGACAGCAGTGTACTGCATTTTGATGATATTAAGGCATATAAGGACGCACTCAGTACGATAGATATAAGAGAAGATGTATGCTTTGCATGTGCAGGTTATGAGTGCAAGGAATCGCTTATAGCGGCAATATGTGATTTTACTCTGACACTGGATGAAATTAATCTGTCAGTAGTATATTCTCCTAAGAAGGATGGAATTAAGATGTCAATAAGAAGTGCAGGTAAATATCTGTCAGGCGTAATGACAGTTAATGCACTTAAAGGAATAGGAACCGGTGGTGGTCATGATAATATGGCAGGCGGTTATGTTCCATATAAAAAGGGGGATAATGGAAAGGTAAGCGAAGCTGACGTTGTAAGGCTTGAAAAAGAGATTAAAGAGAGATTTATAAGAGAAACATGGAATTAATATAAACCGTCAGTCTGGATATCGGGTTCAGGCTGACGGTTTTGACATTGGTCTGTGTTAATATTTATATATCAATAGTTATCGTATATCAATCTGTATCCTGTCTATAAAATGTCCGAATATTCCTGCATATCCGTCCATTCCGTTATCGGTGGAGTTATCTTTCTGTAAACTGTAATAGTCTCTGTTTACAGGGCTTACCCTGTAGAATGCATAATGATAACCTGATGAATTAATAATATCATCAGGGGTGTAATAATATATCTCAACGGCATCAACAGGTGTGTCATTGCCAGCATATCCATTATAGTAATCATTAATATCAGTGTTGCGGCTGTCTATGAAATCCAGCCAGCCACTATTTACATGGACTCTGTATTTTATATAGCCGGTATCTGTTGTGGCTGCAAGACCGGTAATGCTCTGACCGGATATTCCGGCGTAGTCAGCATTATTCTTAACTATGGGAAGCCAGCGGCCTGTTGAAAGCTTTGTCTGATAGTAAACATTTATATTATTGGATGAACTATCATCGATACGCATAGTTTCACCAGTATTATCATCTTTTTTAACAGAATAATCTGAGTAATATATATTGCCATCATATTCTTCATCTTCGATTTCTACTGCACCAAACTGCCACATGGTACAGTCAAGGCTTGGAGAATCAATTCCCCAGTGCGCAAGCCAGATATTCATCTCTGGGATTGATTTCAGTCTGTCAAGGTCAAGCACATTGGTAAAATAGTTGTAATTGGCATAGACGCCGGTTTTATATCCGCTGACACGCATAGCATTAACAAACATTTCGCAGAAATCAGATAGCAGTTCTCCTTCGGAGTATACATCCAGACCATTTTTTGCTTTATATCCGTCAGCATCCTCCATATCAAACCACACACCAAGCTGAGGCGTTCTGCCTTGAAGAAGTCTTAAGGCGTGGGCAGTTTCGCTTGCTGCGTCATAATAATCCAAAGCATAACTGTACAGATAGACGCCGTAAGGAATTCCAAGCCGTTCACATTCATCCATATTTCTGATTGCAGCAGAGTCATCCTGTGACTGGATATCGCTGCCATATCCGATACGGATAATTGCGCCTTCAATATAGTTTTTCATATTATCCCACTGAATAAAACCGTTGTAACTGCTCACATCTATTACCACAGCATATATATCTGCCGGAAATGACATGAACAGGCATAAAGAAGCAATAATTGCAATATATATTTTGATAATTTTCTTCATTCACATTCCCCTTTCTTTTAATGTTCTAATATAGAATATTCGAAAGATGATGGAGAGTGCGGAGGGAAGGTGATGCACAGTGTAGCGTGAAACTGAAGCGTGGCGGATTGGACGTTGAAGCGGAGGAAGGCACGGAAGAAGTCCAAAAGGAAGTCAAAGAGTGGCAGATTGGACGTTGAAGTGGCAGATTGGACGTTGAAGTGGAGTAAGGCACGGGATGAAGTCCAAAAAGGAAGTCAAA
>NZ_QSEU01000021.1:0-32035 GCF_003466705.1 Eubacterium sp. AM46-8 | reverse complement strand
AAATTTAATATTATTACTTTCAAAAATATAAATTTTACATCCCACTATGTATCTATTAATTCGCGCATCTGCTTCTTTCAAGCGAAATGTCATTTTCATTTACATCCCACTATGTATCTATTAATTCCCAACAGCCATCTGAACATTATCTCCCCTGTTAAGAATTTACATCCCACTATGTATCTATTAATTCGATAGCCGGCATAATGTATAAGCTCTTTGTATTTGTTATTTACATCCCACTATGTATCTATTAATTCCCGTAATTATTAAAGCCTCTCTGTTTCTCAACTCTGAAGCATTATTCTGTCTACCCTTTAAATCCGCCAACAGATTACTAATACTTTATGCCCTGAATATGCCAGAAGCATAGCAATATCACAATTGTCGACTCTGTGCATATTTTACACTATTTCTGGTCGACAATCAAATTATGAAACTCGTCAAATCATCTTCCTTACCCCAAAATTCTTTATCCAGCCATTTTTCACTCCTGCTTTTGAATAAAATGACTGAATCCAGATTAGTATTAACATGTGGTTTCAACTCACCCCGTAATTTTTCTAATTGAACTGTTGATATTTCTCCTTCAAAGACAGAATTCTGAATATGCGTCAGATATTTTTTGCAGATTTTGAAAATATGTGACCATCTTTTTTGCCCATTTTCATCTTTACTAACATCATATACAAGTACGATATACATATACTACCACCATATTCTAAACCCTTCATATTCTTTCTCACCTATTAAATGCTTTATAAGCTTATATGCTTCTAACCTCATCAGATACTGGTAAGACACCTGTCTTCCCAATTCTTTATGCATTATCGTTTTCTTCATACGATTCTCAAATTCTGAAACAATAAGTTTAGAAGCTTCTTTCTTAAGATGAAGATAGTTAAGTTCTTTTGTAAAGCTGTCTTCTGTTATCTGTCTTCTGTTTAACAACGAAAATATCAATCTGTCTCCAATCAATGGTTTAAATACTTCCGATATATCCAGACATAATGAATATCTTCTTACTCCCGGTTCATGCAGATAACTTATCGTTGGATTCAGTTGTGTATGATATATCTCGCTTAATAAACGCGTATACACTAAGGAATTAACAAATGAAATCAATGAATTAATCATATTGTCTGGCGGATGCATAACACGCTTATCAAACTGTATATCCTGATTAACAATCACATTCCACGCTGCATAATATCTCTTTCTTATATTTCCTTCAATTCCCATCAATTCTTCTATTGTCCTTGCTTTACAAAGAGTTCCTCGAAGTGAATCTATATCCCTCATATATTCCGAGACATCTTTTTCTCGACCATTATAATATCTGAGATTTCTATATATATTATCTGCTGCCGCCTGTATAAATTTTATGGCAATATCCAATCTCTTATCATAATACACATAATGTTCAACCTGCTTAACCAACAACTGACCTGCCGGATTTCCATCCTTTGGATAAAAACTTCCTGAATAATAATTGTAATAATTAAAGAAATGTATAGGTATTCCATACTGCGATATATAATTAAGAAATGTAGTATTAAACGACATTTCAGACATTACATATATATCTGAAATTCTTTCAATTGGAATATCTCTTTTTTCTCCGTCATAAGCAGTGAACTGTAATGTATTATCCTTGCGTTTTAAATCCCCATTATTATACACATAAAAACTCTGTTTCAATTATCATCACCTTCTTCTGTCTATATAAAACATAAATCATAATATGCACATTTTTCGCATATCTTTTTCTCTTCCAGCTTCGGCGGATACTCCTGATTCTTCACACTAATGATTTCTTTTATAATATCGTCTAGTTTTTTACAGTCCTCATCCGACAATTCTACATCAACATTTTTCTTCAGCAGCGGATAGTCTATCACGCCATGAAGTCCATCCACATTTCTTTTTTTCAGGTAATATAGATAATACTTAACCTGCCATATTCCAGCCTCTTCTATACTCTTGCTCTTCTTTATCTCATGAAGTTCATTTTTTTCATGAATAAAATCAATATTAATAATGCCATCTATTTCAATATGCTTATCATCCCGCTTGTAACTATTCTCATCCAGCAATTTTCCAAGCTGCACATTTTCATTCTCATCTTCCATATTAATCTGATGACAAAAATACCATAACTTTCTTGAGCACACGAAATAATAATAAATCATCACTCCTGTTATTCTTTCTTCCATAAAATGCTCCTATCGTATGAATATTCAGACAAATATATCTCTTTCATATTCGCCTAAAACTAACCCTGCTCCTGTTAAATCCACAACATTGAAATCGTACATAATACATGATCTATGAATATCACTACCATATATTACATCACGATCTATCCCATCCGGATATTTCTTATAAGCATATAACTGTATAGAAATCACATATGAATCCAGCTTTGTTCTTGCGTCATTCTTCTCTCTTCTATCAGCATCAGAGCTATGCATTATATCAATACACTCGCTTATAACTTCACGACTATCTTCATATACGTCATCAGGAATAATTTTAATACTGTTAATATCCCTGAATTTTTCATCAGCTTCACTTTTACTGTATTCTGCTGGTGTCAATTCTTTAAACATTGCAAGAAACTTCTCTATATCCCTGTAATAATCTGTATCATTTATCTCATCTGTACAGTATACTTTATTGATATATTCAGATTTGTCTGATTCTGTCATAACTCTGCCAATATATTTTTCTAAACACTCAACAGAACGAGTGTATATCTCACGATTATATATAGCCCGGCTGACTCCTACTCCATTTGCATTAATGTATATATGTATATTGGCCTTATCCGGAATATACCGACCTTTCCTGTTGCATCTTCCCATTCTCTGCAACAAACTATCAGCCGTACTCATCTCTGTATACAACACATCAAAATCAATATCCAGACTTGCCTCAACTAACTGTGTTGTTACCCATATTCCCGTTTCATTTTCACTATCTGAGAACTTTATAATCTCATTTTCCAGCATTCTCTTATGTTCTTTGGTAAATCGTGCATGCAGAAGATGAACATTATCTGTTTTTTCGGTCAGGCTTTTATATATCAGCTGTGCCTTTTTTACCGTATTGCATATTACAAGAACCTTTTTATCATAGCTATCTTCTACAACCCTATCTATTTCTATATCGCCATCTTTTATATCTATCCAATGTCTTTTAAGATCCGATAATGCAGAAAAATCCCTGTATTCATACTGACTATCAGCCATCAATCCATATTTATGCATAAGACTTCCCAATACCGGTGGAAATGTTGCTGTTATTATGGCAAATTTCCCACCCATATCAGTCACTATCTTTAATCCATATATTATTGCTGCTATTACTGATGGACTATATGCCTGTATCTCATCAATAATTATCTTAGAATATTTCAATGTAGCTGCAAATATTTCTGTTCCCAACGCCTTATACACAAACTTAAACAACTGATCTACTGTACATATAGTAAGCGGCTGAGATAATAATTTTGCTTTCTGATATTTTTCATATCCATCAGAATCTGTTTCGTTTACCTGGTCTTCAAAATAATAGTGCATACTGTCTGAATGAAGTATTGCCACGTCCTTATATTCATACCTGTCTCTTATTCTTTCATATATTGCATTCGATGATACTACATATGGCAATGTATAAAATCCCTTTTCACCATTAAGCCATAATAATGATGCCTCTGTTTTTCCCATTCCAGTTGGTGCAACCACAACAAGATTCTTATCACATTTATCTCTCATATACTCCTGAACTAGTCTTAATCCATGCTGTTGAAAAATGTTTTCTATAGATGTTTTAAGATATTTTGTTGTGAAATCAGAACAATCCTCTGCTTCTGTATAACCAGCACTCACTGTATAATCAAATTTATTCAGCAGACCTTTGATTAGCACGAATTCCTGCCATTCATGCAAATATTCATTCTTATCATAACAGCTCATGATGTATTTGTTTCCCGATATGCTGCCTGTATTTCTGAACAGAAGATATTTATTTATACCCGAAACCTTAGCTTTGATACTTTCATCATTTAAAAAATCCCTTATATATGGGTTATAGTATTTCTTACAGAAATTTAATATTATATCATCACCGTTTTTATCTTCTCTGACATGATGATGATATACTGCTGTATAGAAAGCTTTATAATCATCATTATCTGCTTCTGGTATATGATTCTTAAATTCTTCAGGCGATGTAGTCATTGCACTTAAAAATCCGTGTGGTATCTCCTGAGTCTTTATTACATCCAGCTCTTTATTTATCTTAGATTGAAAAACAATGTTTGCCTTTCCCAGGTCATGCACTCTGCATGCTTCTATTATTATTGCTTTTTCTTTTTCTGTAAAATAATGTCCGAATTTTTCAAAAAAATCCTGTGCACAATTAACTGTATCATCCAGATGCTGTTTTAATGTCACCTGTTCTTCTTTAGAACCCCCATTCGGAACTGACTTTGCAAAATATTCCATCTACCCCTCCATACATTTAAATCCACAATGTAACTATTAATAAAATCTCATCACGCAAATATTACAACATCTTCATCATCCGTATCATCTACATACGCTCTTTCCAAGCATTTATGAGGCGGGCAGTAATATACCTTAACTCTTCCACCTTCTTTTTCAGACTTCCATCGCCTTAACCCCTGTTTAGTTATCTCATATTCTTTATTTAATGTATAAACAGTTGCTTTAACAGGTTCTTCCCCCATGTAAGACACAGGAATATACATACCGTGATTAGTCAGTACTTCTTCATCTTCTTTTAATGAAACAATTCTGACATCTCTTATATCTATAATATCCTCATATCTTCCAAGAGACAGATATGTTGGCGGATTCTTAAGTGCCTGATATATTATTTCAAAATCAGCCTCATCCTCTGGCACAATATGTATTATTAGCTTGCATTCACATAACAGTTCAACATTGGCTATTCCCTTAAATATTCCATAATTACCGCCATCTTTTACGCATATCTGATGCCTGCCTTCTTCATATCTGGCACCTGCTGAAAATGAATAGCGTGTATACAGATCTGATATAGTCCCTTTGTTATCGCCCTGAATACTCAGCTTCATTTTGTGATACTCTTTAAATCCACATGCGGCATGTATCATTCCACTTACTGTTGAATATGGTGGAAGAGGATAGGTCTCTTTAATTATAAAACTGCTCGGTTTTCTATAATTAACAAGATTCTGAAAACAATCCAGTCTTATTGCTCTATGCATAGTACTCATCCACTTTCTTCTTAAACTCTTCAAATGCTTCTGCTATTGTTACAGCCCCAAGTTTTTCCTTAATCTGACTGTCATTATTAAAGATTCCTGATGTTACTCCTACTATTGTAGAATTTTCAAGATCTTCACTGCTTTCTTTCATTTCTACCAATGTATCAACATTTATCATATTATTATCAATCTTAACTATATTTTCAAAAAACGGATTCTTTCTTTCATAGTTACCACCTATGATAAATAATGGAGATAAATTTTCTCTCCTGCCGCGTATATCTCTATAAAGATACTGAACGGTTTCAAGAAGTGTTTTAACCCTTTTAGCTTTTTCCTCCTTTGATACATTAATCTCTCCATCAATTCCAACCCTGTCAAGATCCACTGAAATTGTATATGCATAATAAGAACGGTGAATTTCACTCTGTGCAATACCATTGTCAAGATTCTGGCGCTTAGCTAATCCCATATTAGTAAGAAACTCCAGCTCCCCCTGATATGGTTCAAGTGATATAGCGTTGCTAAGTCTAGCCACTGCACTTCTTGTTGATGCACCTCCCCTTGCATTATCGTCCTTTGCCATTGTCTTCATATAACCAAATAAATCTATTTCTGGGTAATCCTCAATAGTAGCTGATGGAGCAAACTGTACAACTCCGCTCTTATCCTCGACAGGTGTGTTATCCCACTCAGCCTGCTGTACAATATTATATCTTATTGCCTGCCTTGATATATATGAATACTGGCTTGCATTACCTCTTGTCATTTTCTTAATATTAGAAATATTACCTAATCCTTCTCCATAATTCGCACTCTCTGCAACAAATACTATTGTCATTGTCAATCCGTTCTTACTCATCTAAATAACCTCCTCATTCTTCTTATTCTGTCTGCAACCTTTTAATCCCAAAACAAATGCATATCCATATTCTTCAAATAACTCCTGATTTTTCTGGATATATACAAACTCTCTTGGAATAACTAATTTATCAACCTGTCCCACTTCAGCTGGCACCTTACAGGTACAATATAATCTCATTACAATATCCAGAAATTTTCCTGTATTTCTCGTAGATAATGCATTAAGAAGCTGATATATTGTTCCTTTGATACATTCATCATCCTTTGCCCCTTTTGAAGACAATATGGCAGTTCTTAAAGCAAAACCACTATCCATTACTGTTATACTTCCCATTTCTATAACCTTACCTCCATTTCCTTGCAAATCCTTATTTTTCTTAGCAAGTGCACTATACAACATTACAACATATATCCAATAAGCAGTTACTATCTGTCCCGCATTATCAGAATCAAGATTATTCTTAAGCACTTTCTTTAGAAGCAATTCCTGACTTCTATGTTTCAGAATATTCATAACTACATTTTCGTATATATTAAGATAATCCGCTCCAATTCTTGTGTAAGGATATTTTCCTAAATACTCTAAAGCTTTTCTTACCTTTTCATCATTAAATGTCTGAAGTGCTTCATTACTTATTACAGAAAAGATATATTTATCCTTCTCATCTGTTCCCTTTAAAATAACCTGAATATTGTTAAGCTGTTCAACTTTACAATCCATCAACTGCTTCAACATTCTGGCAAACCATTGTGTATATCGTTCAGCTTCTTTTTTCTCTGCCTCTGTCACAATCTTTCCACTCCTGCTATTAGAAGCCAGTAACTGATTAATTGATGAATTAGTATTCATAAATGCAAAACGCTGTCCTAAAAGTGTGAATCCAAGCGGACTGGCAGCATATACAAATGCGCATGCAGGACACAAAAAGGCATCTACTTTACAATTCCAGAATGCAGACTTTTTTCTTGCAAGATCATCTGCCATATCCTTCATAAAAGCAATAGAAACACGTTCCTTGTTTCCCATTGGTCTTCCACAGTCTATACACATATCCTTATCTTTATCATGATTTGTCCTGATATATTCTTTAAATGGTTTTGTAAAATCCTGTTCAAACAATATACGCATGTCCTTCTTTGCATTAGCTCTTAGCAGAAAACATTTACCATCCCAGAAACGGTTAATATAGTTATATATGACGCTCTTCATTACAAATGTTTCTTTACACTTTGGCTGCATTATAAAGTTCTTGATACCTTCAAGCCTCTGTTTTAGTTCTTGTGATGTTGATTTCGCATTTAATTTATTTTGCTGAAGATTCACATATATCTCAGACCCATCAACTTCGTTTCTTATATTTTCAAATCCAGCCTTATAACTATTGGACAAAAGCTTATCATTTATAAACTTGATATCTTCCTTATCTTCTTTAACCAGCTTGTCCGGCTTCCATTGGTCATTATCAATTTTGCATATAATCTTGTTAATTCTGTCTAATATTCCTTTATATACTGTAAAATCTCCATAATAGTTAACATAGGCATCAAAATACATTCCAGTCCAGTCACACTGCTGCACGAAATCCTCGTCAAGCCATAATCCCTGCTCATACAGTTCAAGCCCATCTACCGGTCTGTTCTGCATTTTTATGCCATAATCCTTTCCGCTCTCTGCATCTGACATATCCAGCATATAGTTAAGACCTACTATCCCCGCATTTTTCAGGAAATCTCCCATAGTTACCAGATATTTACCCACGTTCTGTCCCTCCTTTCCTAAAATTATAGTAATATTTCGAACTTACCGTGACCTTCTGATCTTCTGGCACCCAGCCCTGCCTGATAAAGAATATTAAGCAGCTCGCAATTACCGCTAAGCTTATATATTCCAAGGTTAGCATCAACCTTTCTTCCAAAGCAGTTAACTACTACTTTTCTTGCTTTGACAGGTTCTATTGATAATCCTTCTGTATCAACCCCGATTTCCATTTTCTGAATAAAAATCTCTACATTTTCACATAATGCCTTTGAAAATCCTTCATCTGCATATGTATAATAAATGTCTTTGTTAGTCACATTGTCGTGCTGTCTTACAATCAATGGACTCTGCATCTTTACAATAATTTCATCATCAACAATATCTTTACGATTGTTTGACCTTATTGAAATCAATTTCATAGAATTGCCACTGACAGGATACTGCTTGTATCTCATAAGCTGAAAAGCATTAAACCATTCTATAATCTGTCCCATATCAGCATCTGTAAAAAACACTTTAAATATGTTGTCCCTAAGAAATATAGTGTCACCTTTAAATACCGCACCTGGCAGATATGTACTGAATGTAAATGATTTAATAATTGAATGCTCCTTATTATATAATCGCTCAAACATATCTTCCGAATAATTCCTGCTTGCTGCTTTTAAGAAACTAACCATCAATCTCTCATATTCCAGCGGTAACTGTGGCTTTTCAAGTTGAAATTCTAAAGATAGCTGTATCATTGTATCACCTCCTTTTGCTTAATTATGTAGTTCATATCTGGATATTACTACTTTAGGTTTAAGATGTCAATATAAATTATCAATTTGGATTAAAAAACTTTGTTTGATTTTTAATGTCACTTATTATAATATACATATATAATTTCTACATTTTGGGATGTAAATAATTGATAATTAATATAATCAACTTTTAATAGCTACATTTTGGAATTCTCCCATCCCCCAAACCTTTCCATTGTTATTTCCAATCCCATATATTATAATTTTTCTTAACCAAACAAATGAAGGAGATTTATTTAATGAAGAAAACTAATTTTTGGAACAGCCTGCCGTTCAAGCTGATGGTAGCTGTTCTGGCTGGCGTTGTTATCGGGCTGGTGCTCAGTTCGACGGATGGCAATGCATTTTCAAAGGCCATATTAAATATTGTGGTGACGCTGAAATATATTCTTAACCAGATTATTAATTTCTGCATTCCGCTGATTATTATCGCATTTATCGCGCCTTCGATTACACAGATGGGTAAAAATGCGTCTAAGCTGCTTCTTATTGCAGTAACTATCGCATATTCTTCATCTGTCGGAGCAGCTTTGTTCTCGACTGCTGCCGGATATGCGCTGATACCACATTTGTCAATTTCATCTACAGCGGATGGATTGAAGGAACTGCCTGCGGCAGTGTTTGAATTGTCGATTCCGCAGATTATGCCTGTTATGAGTGCTCTCGTGTTCTCTATCATGATCGGACTCGCAGCGGCATGGACAAAGGCTGAGTTAATCTCTGACCTGCTTGAAGAATTTCAGAAGATTGTGCTTGCAATTGTATCAAGAATCATGATACCAATTCTGCCATTTTTCATCGGACTTACTTTCTGCGGACTCTCATACGAAGGTTCAATAACAAAGCAGGTTCCGGTTTTCTTAAAGATTATAATTATTGTATTAATCGGACATTACATTTGGATGACTCTGCTTTACACAATCGCAGGATTGTATTCTAAGAAGAACCCGATTGAAGTAATCAGACATTACGGTCCTGCATACCTTACATCAATTGGAACAATGTCATCTGCTGCCACACTCGCAGTTGCACTCCAGTGTGCCGGCAAATCAAAGGTTTTGAGAAAGGACATGGTCTCTTTTGGAATTCCTTTGTTTGCAAATATACATTTATGCGGCTCAGTGCTGACAGAGGTATTTTTCTGCATGACTGTATCAAAGATTTTGTATGGCACTATTCCATCAGCTGGAACTATGATTCTGTTCTGCGTGCTTCTCGGAATATTTGCAATCGGCGCGCCTGGTGTACCTGGCGGAACGGTTATGGCTTCGCTCGGACTTATTACCGGTGTGCTCGGATTTAACGACACTGGAACTGCCCTTATGCTTACAATATTTGCACTTCAGGACAGCTTCGGAACAGCCTGCAATGTAACCGGCGACGGTGCGCTCACACTTATCCTGACTGGATATGCAGAGCGCCACGGCATCAAAGAAGGCGCTGACAATTAATATATTTCTTTGACATATGTAAAGTGCTATAATCATCACATGAATACACGCGCCTGCGGCGCAGAAATGAGGTAACATATGCCATTTATTAATTCTAAGATAAGCACTTCTCTTACAGAAGCACAGGAAACTGAAATCAAAACACGTTTAGGTCAGGCTATCCAGACAATTCCCGGCAAGTCAGAAAGCTGGCTCATGGTCGGCTTTGAACCTGACTACAAGCTCTACTTCAGAGGAAGCAATGCCGAGCCTATGGCTATGGTCGAGGTCAGCGTTTACGGCAATGAGAACCCATCTGCCTTTTCTAAACTGACTGGCCAGATATGTGACATTTTTAAAGATGTTCTTGGAATTGCACCAGATCATGTCTATGTAAAATATCAGGCTGTTTCTAACTGGGGATGGAATGGGGATAATTTCTAATATGCATTAATAAGCGGGACACTCATTTATTTATGAATGTCCCGCTTAAATATTTTTCTAAAACTCTTTCTTTTCCATAATACGGACACTAATTGCATAAGAGAGCAGTATGAGAAGTACTATCACTACCACTGCAATTCCTGCAAGTATCCACCATTCATTTGGTTTAAAAATGAAAAGGCACTTAATACATTTGTCTTTACCAGCTTCGCAAATGCAATGACAGACGCTCCCATTACACCACATGCCCCCGAAATGACTACTCTGCTCTTTTCTACTCCGGATACTAGCTGCAGCGGAATCAGCAATGCAATCAACAATGCCGTAACCGGCAGAAACACCAATACCACAGGAATCTGGGAAGCCATGTCTACCGGCATCTGCTGTTTCATTTCTAGTATCATGTAAAGTCCCGCTGCCACAAGCCATGAAACCGTTCCTCCTGTAAGACAGAAAAAATATTTTTCCCTCACATACGTTTCTGCATCAATCGGCAAAGTCATCAAAAATCCATATCCTTTATCAAGCTCGTCATAGGTAACTGTATTTATCAGAAGAATACTGATTGCAAACGGCAACCACCCCAGGATAACCGCTTCATTCTGTAATCCTATCACCACTCCAATGATAAGAAAGAAAATTAATGCCTGTTTATTACACCAAATTAACCGGAAATCTTTTTCTACTAATCCTGCCATTATCTGTACCCTCCCGTCATCATAAGAATTAATTCATCAATTCCGCCCTGCTCCACCGCAATCTGCGGATAATTTTCCTGATAAAATCTTCTGTCATTAGTAAAGCAGGCATAACCATAAGTTTCTTTCTGTACTTTTATGACTGCTGTCTTGTCTAATGTCCTGTATTGTTCCTCATTCACCTTCAAAATACCATACTGCTCTAAAATAACATCTGTGTCCTCATGCAAAATGATTTTTCCGTCATGAATGAGATAAATGTCGTCACAAAGTGACTCCAAATCTGTGGAAATGTGCGATGTAATCAATATTGTGCGCTTCTCGTCCTGCGCTATATATTCCCGTAGTAAATCAAGGATTTCATTCCTTGCCTCCACATCAAGCCCTGCGGTCGGCTCATCTAAAATCAACAAATCAGCTTTATGGCTGATTGCTGTCAGCACCCTCAGTTTTGCTTTCATACCTGTGGAAAATTCTTTTAATTTCTTCTTCCGTGGAAGCTTTAAAGCCTCACATTTTTGGTCAAAAAAATCCTTCTGGAAATCAGGATACATTTTAGCAAGGATATGCCAGACATCTTCCACCGTAAATTGTGAACTAAAGCCTGCCTCCGTCAAAGATACTCCGATTTTCTGCTTTACCGCAGCCGGAAGCTCTCCACATTCGTTACCAAACACAGAAATCTTTCCAGCATCCGGCTTTACCAGTCCAAGTATCAGTTTAATTGCCGTACTTTTTCCTGCGCCGTTTTTTCCTACAAACCCTGTAATTCTCCCCTCTGGTATTTCCAAGGATAGTTCCAGTTCAAAGTCCTTATATTTTTTTCGGACATTCTGCATTGTTATCATAATTCGCCTTTCTATTTCTCATCAAGTATGAGCTTTACAACCTCTAAGATTTCTTCTTTCTTCATCCCAATTGCCACTGCCCGGTCAATGGCTTTGTCAAAGTCCTCTTCCACAGCAATTCTTCTCGCCTCCGACGCAAGCTGTTTATCCGAAGCAGTCACATATGTTCCCTTTCCGTGAACAGTCGTAACAAAGCCTTCCTCTTCTAACTTGTCATAAGCTTTCTTTACAGTCAGCGCGCTGATGCGAAGTTCCCCTGCAAGCGTCCTCACAGACGGAAGTGCCTCTCCCTCTTTTAATACAGACTGGATAATCTCTGACTTTATCTGCTCCATAAGCTGTTCGTAAATCGGAACCATGGAAGAATGATTTAATATAATATGCATATTTTTGTTTTCTCCTTTGTGATAAACAGTATATAACAGTTGATGTGTGTTGTCAACTGTTATTATACTGTTTATTAAAATATACAAAATAAGAGCCACTCTAAGGTGACTCTCATTTATTTTTATATTTAACTTAACTAAAATATTTTACCTATTTTTCTGTTAATCTACAAGAAGTTCCCTACAATAATATTTTAATCCTTTTTGAGCATTCTCTTTCTTATAAATATAAAAATCGTACCAAACTTTCAAAGTTTAGTACGATATCTCCACTATAATAGGATTATTTCCTCTCGACTATCCAACCAGCTTATCTAACATTCCTACAATCTTTTCTCTTTCACCACAGCCATTAGTCTTAAATCTTAATAATGGAATTTCATACAAATCCATTATGCGATCCTTTAATAAATCTCTTGAAGCCTGTACGGTATCCTTTTTATGAAATTCATATCCATCAACTTCAATCGCTAAAACCGGCTTTTTACTGATTCTGTTGTAAATCAGAAAATCCAGATGTGTTGCAGGATTCATTGCATACTGGCACTCTCTGTCATTTAATAGTTGAGGATTTTTAATCAGCATATTCAATGGAAAATGACAAATAACATCTAAACTTGAATACTTATTATCCGCAATTATTTCCTGTATCAATGAATACATAAGATTCTCAGAGTCATATTCTGATATCTTTTTATATTTCTGCAAATATGCTATTCTTTCCTCAGTATACTGCTTGTAAAGATAATCAAAGATTGAATAAATCTTACTCTCAACAACTTCAAAATTATTATACTGAATGTAATCTATTAAATCTGTTATATTGTGTTCTTTTGACTGCTCATTTCCAGTCACAACCAACATCAGTTTCTTTTTTGCCCTTGAAACTGCAACATTAATCAAATACGGATCATCCGCAAAATCTGATATTTCATCATCTACAGTGGATATAATAATATTGTCTTTCTCCTTGCCCTGAAACTTATGTACGGTAGCTGCATCAATATCTGTTATCTCCCTGTTCAATGCTTCAACCTGATTCCTGTACGGAGCAATAATTCCCGTTTCTTCCGGGTTGAAATTATATTTAGGCATAATTTCATTTTTTATAACATCTATCTGACGCTGACTGTAATGATTTCGTTCATGATTCCCGGCAACTGTTTTCACCACTGACAAAACATCATCTTCGCCATTATCCTTTGTCATAATAATCAGTTCACCACGATAAAATTTCTGATTGCAGAAATTAATTATTTTAGGATGACACCTATAATGCTCTCGCAATAATGTCTGTGTTACATCAGGCATAATATCCAGAATTGACTGCAAAAAGCTCTTTGTAAACTGATATCCTTCTTTCAGATTATATGTATCAAATATAGCTTTTGCTCTGACCCTCATATCTTCTGTAACAACATTTGGAAGCTGCTTAGTATCTCCCACAATAACCACATTTCTCGCACAAGAAAGTGCTAAAGCCCCTGTTGCAATATCTACCTGTGATGCCTCGTCCATAATAAGATAATCATATACCACATCTGAATTCAGACTATTTCTCGATGAAAATGTGGTACTTAATATAACCGGATACTCCTTCAATACATCATTGGATTCCTTCCACAGATTATCCTCACTAAATACTCTCCGGCTGTCGTTCCCTTCATATCTTCTTGCCAGCTTGTCTTTTAGTAAAATCATTGAATTGTCACATAAATCGTCAAGCAAATGCTTATCAACTCCGTTTAAATATCCCTCAATATCTGAAATCTGCTTAGATAATTCTTTTTCTTTTGCCTTATAATACATAGCCTGAAATGTTGTAATTATCTTTGAAAATTCCTGCTTATAAAAACTCCAGTGTGTTATGCCATACTTGAAAAATGTCTTTATTTTAAACCAGAATCCTATTGTCTTTTTCTCCTCTGATATTGCCTGACACTCCTGCCATAACATCATCCATTGTTTTGATGATAACATTTTCTTGCACTTTATATTATCTGTATTAACATCGGATTCTTCAACATACTGGTTAAAATATTGCTGTTCTGTAACTAATTGAGATAATTCCTGCCTTAAATAAGCAAGTTTTTCCTGTTTATCAAAAAATTCTTTTAACCTAACGGATTGCTCTGATATTTTCTTACGCATTTCACCAAATTCTTCAGACATTTTCCAAGTTGAAAAATCAGGATAAGATGAATCCTGATGTTCAACAAATGTTTTCTTATTTTTAGAACTTCCCAATGTTGCAGCAACAAATCCCAGATTATACTGTGGCGAAGACAGTTTGTCATATACATTTTCAGTTGCAGAATTATTATTAGATACAATCTGTACCGTTTTGTCCTGCATCAATATATTAGCGATAATATTTAATATCGTCTGTGTTTTACCTGTTCCCGGCGGTCCCTGTATTACACTTATCTGATTCTCCATCGCATTTTTTACAGCATTATACTGACTGTTATTACAGCCAAATGGAAATATCGGAACATATTCTCCCCCTCTTTTACCAGTATTTAATAAAGAAGGATTCAAATATTTCGCTAATGCAACCTCATTACCAACATAAGTAATTTTATCAAATCTTTTAGGTAATAATTTTTCCCCCGTCTCTTCATTTCTAATATTACTCAATTCAGCAATCTGCTTTATATATTGGAATACATCGGCAGACCTTTTATCATTCAGACACGACTCCGCAATATGTAAATCGTGCTCATGGTAATCCCGTTCACTGCCGTCTTTAAAACAAATATGCCAATAAGACTCCTGTCTGCCTCTGAACACAGATATTGCATCTATATCAAAAAACTCCCGTCCCTCTCTGCTAATACGATACGACTTAGGATTTAAAACATCCGGCTTAGTTAATTTCTCAACATTCATATATGCATAGAGATAGCTTTTCCCATTATTAAATTTCACGTTCCATTTATGTACATTGGTATCGTACACACATGACATTACTTCGGTTGTCTTTATCTCACCCTTGATAATAATCATATAATATCTTGTATCCATTTAGGTCTCACTGTTTCTGGTTGTTATTGTATTAATCTACATTAAAAATTGCACAACAAAAGTTACTGTACTAATTATACAGCTTATCAATGCTATTATAATAGAGCTGAATGCATATATCTTATTAGAATCTTTCTCATTCGAAAATTGTTTTGCTGATATTATTATTACACTTGCAAAAAACAAACAATATATAACAATTACACCTATCCATAGAAGAGCTGTTACTTGTAATTTTCCAATACCACTTATGATACCAATCACACCAACCAAACTGATTAGTTGTAAAACTCCACCTATGCCATACATTATCAAACTTATTATAAGAGTTAACATATTATCATAAATATTATCCTTTAACTTAAACTTTTTGCGTATTCTCCATGGAAAAAATAGAACATTTAGAAAGTATTGCACCATTTCATATTTCTTATAATTTTTAGCTTTATGCTCTGGCTCATTCTCGCTTTTGGATTCATTTTCTATCCTTTTTAGCGCCTTATAGTATGCCTCGGCATATATATCAATTAATTCTTCCTTGGTAATGTCATCTTTCTGTATTCCTAATTCCTCTAATGTATAACCATTATTTTTTATTGATTTTCTATTTCTCTTCTTTTTCGCCAATATACATTCCCCTTTGTACTATTTTACTTTACATTCAGCTTTATAAACCTGCTCAATATAATAATCAAGCAATTCATATAGCCAATCACTTCACAAAGCGAAATTGTTCTCGAAACACTTCCATTAATTGCACCATTAACATCTTTATCCACTAAATATGCAATAAAATCTCCCGCTTCATCTGAACGGATATAACTCATTTGATAATCCATATTGTCTATATACATCGGTTATGATTTAATGAAATGTTCTACATAAAACAAAAGTCTTTTCAGACAATCCTCTGCTGTATGCTGAATTAGCTTGTAAACCTAATGTGTTACAGAAATATGTGGATGCTATGAATGAATTTAATTGATTTTCCCAAGTTGAAGAGGCATTCTATTGGGATTAGTCTCACCAGTCTCAAAAATATTTTGAGACTATGTTAAAATTCCAATATTATATTTGAATTACAATTTCTTCTCCACTTTCTCCAATTCATCCAACAATGCTGATTTTCTTGGATATCTCTGCTTCAATTCCTCAATTAAAGACTTAGCAGTATCATTACCCTTCCATTTTATAAGCTGTGCAATATTCTTCGTTATCTTCTTATATTCTCGTCTATCCTTTGCCTGAGCACAGCTTTCACTTATTTTCTTATAACACAACTCATATATCTGCTCCGGATACTCCTTCACCAAATATTTTCCATAATAAAACAAATCATATGGTTTCTCCATTACATCTTCAAGTAATCTCTTCTTTTGATTTTCTGAAATAAGAACACTGCGGTAGCAAACAGTTCGCTTGCTATCCTTTAATTCATCCAATAGACTCTCGTAATTCTCATTCCATGCACCACACTCTTTGTAAATCTGTTTCAAAACACCCCAGAACTTCTCATTTCCCATTAATAACAGCTTTTTTGCCTGTGCGATTTGCTTTTCCCTATTGTTTGCTGTCTTATATATGTCATATAGCATGTTATTCCAATCTTCCGGATCGCTACTATTATAATGCCATGTCTCTTCTGCGTTTGCTTTCTCTAAACAAAGTTTCTCTGCTTCATCATAATTCTTATCTTCCATAGCATCCTTGATAGCAATAATACGGAGTTCATTTATTGCAATATTCTGATATAGTTCCTTCTGTGTATTCTTTTTGCCATATAAATGTCTATGTAAAAGGTATCTTACAATCAAATCTTCTTTTCTCGTGCATTCTAAGAAATAATCCTCCTGCGGAATTTCCAACAAAGTATCCAAAACCTTTTCAAGTTTCTTTGCACTCTTTTCATCACATAGGCAAATCCCACTTTTCAGCAGTTCATAACGCCAGTTAGTCCAACCATCAAATACACTCTTTTTTGCCACTTTTATAATTAATGCAAGTGCTTGATTCCGCATTTGTATGTCTTCTTTTTCGATTTCTTTTGTGCATTTATCTATCAGTTCGTATGTACACATGATAACATCTGTAAGCATTCCCGAACTACTATCCGCATGAGATGCTAACTTAACACCAGATACCAGTATATATGTAACCGCCTCAAGTGCAACCGTATAACCACGCATTTCTAAAGTCTCATCACACATATCTAGGCAGTCATGCATGTCCATGCAAATATTATCGCAACTGCTCCAACCAATGTATCCGCGATGGGTATTACATTTAATTGATGCAGCAATTGTGTTTTTCACTATTGGTATAATATCTTCTGTGGGTATCATAGCAACCTCTTTCTTTATATACAACTCGGAACCACTATATAACAAAATTTCATTTCCTTGATATTCGCTGTAACCTTTGTAACTTGATGACTATTTTTCCTTCGAAGAATATCTACTTATCGAACATGATGCACAACAAACGCACGCGTGCTTTTATCATGCGTTTATTTACAAAAAGAAACTGTATAAAAATCTTTTATTCTCCTTGCGGTGGATCCTCACTTCATTCGTTCTGCCTGTCCATAACTCCTTCAATGTAACCATAATTTATTGGATAATACATATCCTTATATTCAGGATGATAACTTCCTAATGGTTTATCGACTGTTACAGTTACTGTTGTACCAATTATTACATTATCAACACTTTTGTCTGCATGCAACACAAACCTTTGATTAGGATATCCAAATTCTTCAATAAGCTCGCCCTCTTCAAATCCAAATTTCTTATATAATTTTCTAGGTGCAATTCCTTTAACATCATTTTCTCTAAATGTAGACACAGTTATATCCTTATCTCTGTCAAGCTTATCAATTGCTTCTCTTAAAAGAAGCGAAGCAATTCCCCTTTTTCGATAAGCTGGATCAACAGCCAAACAACATATCATATTATACTTCCTTGAATATAAAAGTACGCCAACAATCTCTTGTTCGTTCTTCACGCACAAAGCACGTTTGTCATTCATGAATTTCAGTACTATTATTTTGTGTTCATCTATACTCTGCTCTGTCTCTAATCCTGGAAAATTCCAACTTACTTTTCTCACTAATCGCATCCATGAATCAATATCTGATGTTCTGCCAAATTCTACCTTCATATTTTCTATCATTGACTATCTCCTCAAATCTGCTTTGAAACAAAATGTACAATTTCTTTCCCTGACTCAAGGATATATGGTATCAACTCTAAAGGATATACCTTAGTACCCTTCTTTAAATCTTCTAGTGAAACCCAACAGAAATCTAAATCAATTCTTTCATTATCCAGCTCATCATATCCATGAAACACACCATCTAATGGAATATTATCATCTATCAGATGTACATTATAATATAAGCATATCTGATGACAGGGTCTTTTTCCCCATGGAAAATAAATTTCTCCGATTGCTAACAGATTATCTACCTCTATCTTAGCATGAAGCTCTTCTTCAAATTCCCGTTTAAGAGTTTCCATACTTGTCTCCATAGCCGCAACATGTCCGCCAATAATGGCATAATCATCATTCTTCGGACGCTGTAACAAGATTTTACCATTATGTTTCAATATACCGCCAACTCTGTATGAAAATACAAAATCATCATTTTTAAATAAAATATCCACTTAACCACCTCCAACCTGTTCATAAAACTTGTAGTAAAAATATATTTATAATATCATAAATCTCCTGGTGCAAATATATCTTTCTCACATATAAGGTAAATGTCTTTATTCATTTTCCCCTCAAAATATTGCTTCAAATTTATATTGGAATTCCACTTGTCCTGCGGATAAAAGCCATACCTTTTCTTTACGTCATTCATCCTATTTTCTATATCAAGAACTCCTTCTGCTCCTGCCAAACAATCGCACAATTGAATTAACCGGTCATATTCATCATATATGGTCTTTGTTAATTCAGTTTTTATAATTGTCAATTCTTCATCTGTAACATCAAATTTTCCGATGTATTCATCTATCGTATGATTATTAAAAGAATGGGTTAAACATATCTTTGCTACTTCATCATATCCCAATAATTTCATATATACGTATCCATCATAAACATGTCCAAGATGTCTTACACCAAATTTTCTTCCTATATCATGTAGTAAACCTAATATATATGCTTTCTCAACATCCATATCACCACATGCACTTGCTATTTTTTCTGCACAGTGTGCTGCTGTTAAACAATGTTTTCCCCAAGATCCCGGATTAAATAATAACCCATCACGAATTAACTTCAGTGCTTCTTCTCTTGTTGGCAACATATCTTGTACCTTCTTCCTTTTTTATTTACCTTTTTCAAAACTGATAACTCCATTACTCTCCCCACAAATAGAGCCAAACTAGAGTCATTCGATAAAACAAATGCCGGAAACCCGCATAAATACAGGCTTTCGGCATTTTTGTTGTCCAAGGGCAATCCCCTTTATTCTCTCAAGGGCAAACTCTTCTATCCTCTTATAGATAAAGGGGCTTCCCCTTGTACAGCCACAAATGATATTAAACATTGGAGCTGATTCAAACTCTTATAATTCATAAAACATTGATTCTACAAGGCTTTCGGCTACTACGAAATAAAATAAAAAGAGACCGTAAAATGAGGAATACTTGGACTCATCTTATGGTCTCTGATTTGTTTTATTTAGTTTTTGACGATACGGTATTTTGCCTTTTGGACGATAAACCATATTGCCCTTTAACATAGTAGAGACCTTGTAGCTAATATGATTATAATTTAATTAAACTTATAATACAAGCATTATCCTGTGCATCTGTGAACAATATGCACCAACATGCAATACCTATTTGCAATTTAATACATTCAGTATTCTCTTGCACATACACAATTAATTATCTTTTAATTTCTATTTCCAGAAATTATAGTTCCAATTGGAATATCATTTGTATTAATAGATACCTTTAATACTATTTCTATTATTTTCCGCTCATTATGTATAAATTCTTTTATTTCTTCCTTATCAAATTCTACAGGCAAATTAGATATAACTTCGTATTCATATTTCCCAGTTCTTTATTAAATTTAATATTCATATCATTTATTGTTCCTGGACGAATCGATACTTGTACATCATGCAAATATACTTCAATACTATCTTTTCTTAATGCCAACCCATCAGCTACCAAAGATGTATATATACAATCATAATCATTAAGAAAATCATTAAATTCTTCTCTCAATTTATAATCTCTATTTGATAAAATATATTTAGAACCAATTAATATCGAAAGCCCATTGTCCTGCAAATATCGCATATATGCTCTATCATTAGCGAAATCATCAAATCGATTCATCAAATTAACCATTCCATTATTATTCAAGTACCAAATTAAATACAATACAAAATTTCCAAACAAGTTGGAATATACTCCTTGATATAATTCTCCATTTACCTGTTCTGTATAATCACTAAGCGTGAATGCTTTAATTTCTATTATAGAATTATCACTATTTCCATCAGAAATAATACTGCTAAATTTATTTTTAAATTTCTCTATTGTATGCATTTTCAATTTTTTACACATAGAACGTACATCAACATGTTCTTCATATGTTTTTTGTGCCGCAGCAGCTTTTTCTATTACTTTTTTCTTATACCCAATTTTTATTTTTCTCTCAAAGATGTCATACATTAAGTTCACTTCTCCCTCAATAACATCTTCATTATTTTCTTTATCAATCAAAACATACAATTCACTAAGTATCTTTTTAGTATGCTCACTGTTCGTTAAATACACATAAGATGTATATTCATCAATATCGAGAGCTTTCTCAACTATTTCAGGAATATAATACTTATGAGCCAAATAAAGAATTATAAACAAATAAAAATCTTTCACCACTGTATCACCAATCATTGTTTTTGAATTTGAATATTTAGGGAAAAGTTCATGTCTATCTAAAATTTTTAATATATCTAATGCTAGTTTCTTATTAATAAATTCTTGATTTTCTGATAACATATATAAGAAACGTAAAAAAACTTCTTTTACTTTTGCATCACCTAATATTCTTTGAGCTTGCATTTTTATACTTGTATCAACGCAATCCTCAGTCTCCCTATATCCCAAATAATATAAAAAGCAATGAGTACTTAAAACCAGCACTGCATACTGCCTATTTTCAATTCTATATGTATTTGACAAACTATAGTAATACAAATTTTCTTTTACAATTCCCGCCTCATTATTCATTAAAAAGCCATAACAAAAATCAAATTGAATTGTGCCACTTTTATATGCGTAATCTTCAATCAAATTTTTTGGCATATTTGCTGAATAAAAATAATTACAACGTTTAAGTGTATTCCCCCAGAAATTTTTATTCACAATAGCACCCTTTTTATTCTGCATTGCTAAATAGAATCCTATATGTCGTGCAAAACTATTTAAGCAACCAATTTCATAGGAGCTTTTTTCTGCATCATAACCAATCCAATATGTCACTCTCAAAACATTATCCACAAAAGAATCAAGACTAATAACTTTTTCAAGCTTCTCATTTGATATATAATTCATTGCATCCACAAAATCACATGCAACACTACCAAATAAAGTTATTCTGCTAAAATTTTCATATCTCCTTGATTTATCTTGCATAATATACATCCATAAAGAATGATAAAATTCTTGTACAAAAATAATACCATGTACTTTCTCATTTTCACTTATACCTGCAAGCAAATTAACAGATATCTTATAGCTTAATTTATTGATATCGTCATACCCCTGCTTATCATTACATTCAATTAATGATTTCATTCCTTTTATAAATAATTTTATGTATTTATCTACTTCCTCATCATTCTGTATTTTACTGATTTCTTTCCAATCGTCTACAAATGAATCACATATATTAACTTTTTTTCTGATAACTATCATCATTTTCTATGACATGTATAAAATACATTTCAATTTTCTTCATGCATTTTTCTTTTTCCATTAAAGATAGAATAAACTTCTATAATGGACACTCCTACTAGAAAAAAAGTCAACACAAAAACAAAGATTACAATGTTATATAATGCCATCATATGGCAAATAGCATTTATTAGTATTAACGCTAATGAAACAAAAATTATCACTTTTTGCTTCAAAAATTTTGGTCTTATATTCAAATAATAGTCACTTACAGATGTTCCCATATATGAGTCCGAAATATTACCACTAATCAAGGCAATGATTGCAATGGTCAATGTACCTATTGTTGCTTGAATTTGTAATAATGCAAGCGAAAAATCTGGCAATGAATCAACAACCCAAAACACAATATCATTTGCAACCAAAATATCGCACGTTATCCCTATAATAATGCACATTATTCCGATACCAATACATATAGCTTCTAATCTCTTATAGTCACTTCTTGCTTTTTCCCATTGACTCATAGCTGGTCTCCTTTATATTATTTCAGTTTATCCGTATATTACATATATTACTTGTATCGGCATAACTAATCTATCACATCATTGCCATTCTAGATATCTTATCCAATGTTTTCTGATTTATCTTCATACAGCAATTTATAATATCCAATAAGGTATATGACTTTTTCTTTCCGATAACCTCTGGTAGTATTTCTTCCACCTGTTCTTTATACATTATACCACATTAAACCTTAAAATAGATTCTCTCTGGATATCTCCTATAAATGAGCTTTGACACAACAGTTTTATAGCGACCTCTTCTGGTATAACATCTATTCTAGTTGTAGCCTTATCTCTTATGATTTTCTCATCACATTCATACAATTCATTAACTAAGATTGAACGATACCAACGGTATTGAGAATTTCGTCAAGAACTTTGCGAAAGCCTACTACTCATGGGATACCAGCAAGGAAGCCATTGAAGCAAGGACAACGGAAATCAGTAAATACCTTACCAAAGAATTACAGGACTTGAACGCCGATACCATCAGAACAGATATACCAACCAGTGCGACCGTTACAAATGTGCTGGTCTGGAATGTAGAACAGTCTGGAACGGACGATTTTACCGTTGCCTACGAAGTAGATCAGCAGGTAAAAGAGGGAGAACAGACACAGGCAGTCACAGAAAACTATACCGTGACCGTTCATGTAGATAAGGACGGTGCAATGGTCATTACCCAGAATCCTACCCTTGCTCCGTCAGTACAGAAATCAAAGTATGAACCGAAAGTACAGGAAGCCGATGTCAGTGTCAGTTCCGACACAGTTAAGGACGCTACCGCTTTCTTGGAAACATTCTTTAAGCTCTATCCGACAGCTACGGAAAAGGAACTTGCCTACTATGTCAAAGACGGTGTGATTGCTCCTGTATCCGGCGACTATGTATTTTCAGAACTGGTAAACCCTGTCTTTACCAAAGACGGCGACAACCTCAAAGTCAGCGTGTCCGTAAAGTATCTGGATAACAAGTCGAAAAAGACGCAAATCTCACAGTATGAGCTTGTGCTTCATAAGGACGATAACTGGAAGATTGTAGAATAAATGTTACAGCAGAATAGTATGGTAATTGTTTATCCAATCTATACTATTCTGCTTACAATTAAATTGACAAAATAAGAATCCCTCTCATATAATTGGCTGCAATGGTATTGAGGAAATACAACCTTAAATGTATAATGGGAAAGTAGCATTGCAGGAATGAGGTAGGCTAATGAATAAAATATTGATTATTGAAGATGATTTAGAAATAAATGCATTATTGGCTGATTTTCTAAAAGAAAAAGGATATGCTGTGCATTGCCAATATGATGGACTTCATGTTCTGGATTTTTTGAATAAAGAAAAAATTGATTTGATTATACTTGATATTATGCTTCCTTATCGGAATGGTGATATTATTTTATCTGATGTACGCAAGAAATTTACGATACCTGTTATTATTATTTCAGCGAAAGAAACTACACAAAATAAAATCGACTTGCTTCGTCTGGGAGCAGACGATTATATCACAAAACCTTTTGATATGGAAGAAGTGCTTGCCAGAATTGAAAGTAATCTGCGAAGAGTACAATTTCAAAATAGCCAGACAGAATGTTTGCAACATAACAATCTGACTTTAGACCTAGAGAAAAATACAGCATTTTTGAATGGAATAGAATTATCCTTAACCGCTAAAGAATTTGGCATTTTAGAATTGTTGATGAAATATCCAGATAAAGTATTTTCAAAATCGAATCTTTTTCAAAGTGTTTGGGATACAGAATATATTGCTGAAGATAATACACTTAATGTTCATATCAGTAATTTACGCAATAAATTAAAAGCGATATGCTCTGATACAGAATTTATTGATACTGTTTGGGGCATTGGCTACCGCCTACATAAAGCTAAGGATTAAACGTTCCTTAGCTTTATTATTTTTTTAACTTTTCTCATTACGATTTAAGAAATTCTTTAAAATTACCCGTTATACTGGTTTAAGTAAAGGAGGTTTGGGATATGAGTTCAATTATTTTAGAAGCAAAGTCTTTAACCAAAGAATATAAACAAACATTAGCATTAGACCACATAAATTTACAAATAAAAAAAGGGAAAATTTATGGATTTATTGGTCAAAACGGAGCAGGTAAGACTACTTTTTTAAGATTAGTCACAGGGCTTGCGTTTCCAACAAGTGGTACACTTTCTTTATGGGGAAATTCTGGAACAGAAGAATTGCAGAAACAGCGTAAACGAATTGGAAGTATGATTGAAACGCCTGCTCTATTCCCGTCAATGACTGCCTATCAAAATATGGAAGTACAGCGTATTCAACGAGGCATACCAGATAAATCAGTTATTAAAAGGACATTAGATATGGTTGGATTGCAAGATACAGGTAAAAAGAGTGTCCGCAATTTTTCATTAGGTATGCGTCAACGATTGGGGATAGCGATTGCACTTTTAAATACACCAGAACTATTGATTTTAGACGAGCCTATCAATGGTCTTGACCCTGCTGGAATTGTAGAAATCAGAAATTTATTAAAAATTTTGAATAAAGAATATGGTATGACCATTTTGGTTTCAAGCCATATCTTAGAAGAATTGTATCAAACAGCATCAGAATTTATTCTGATTGACCATGGGAAAATTATAGAAGAGATTTCTGATTATGAATTAAATGAACGGTGTAAACGACATATAGCAATTAAAACAACAGATGTTCAGAAAACGGTTCTTGTTTTGGAAGAGAATCTTCATACAGATAACTTTAAACTAATGCCAGATGGCATAATTCGTTTGTATGATTATTTGAATGATTTAGAGACAGTTGCGTCTGCTTTGGCAGAATCGCACATTCTTGTAACAGGACTTTCTGTATCTGGCGATACTTTGGAGGACTATTTTTTGAGCAAAATAGGAGGAACAAAAGATGTCAAATCTCCTAAAAACTGAGTTATATAAGTTGTTTCACAGTTGGTATTTTGGGGGAATTGGAATATTCAATCTCCTTTTAAGTAGCATATTGCTGTTAGATAGTAAAGAACGCTCTTCAAACTTAATTATGGCATCATTATACAATATTCCGTTACTCTATTTTTTGATTATAGTGTTTATAGCATTGTTCATTGGAAGTGATTTTAGTGGAAGAACTTTAAATACTTATATTACTGCCGGACATAAAAGAAGTTCTATATTTAGAGTAAAGTTAATTGTATCTCAAATAGGTTGTATTATCATTCTGGTATTTCCATTATTTGTACATGGAATTATTAGTCAATTTTATATTGGAGAAAAACTTTTTTGGAATGATAGCACATATACTATGGTTTTACTAACTCTGTTTGCCATGATAACACTGTGTGCATTACCGATGTTTTTTGCTTTTATTTTTCGTGATATGGGGAAAACACTGACAGTTTCAATGGTTTTATTTTTTGTTATGATTTTTTTGCTGAACAGTGAATCTGCACAAATAATCAGCAGAATAATACCAATGGGACAACTTAGGTTAATTTCATTGCAAAAGGTCTATTCGACAAACTTTTGCTTGTTTGTAGATTTTTTATGGAATTTTATTTTATATTTCATTGCAGGTAGTGCTTTTTTACATACAGACTTGAAATAACCGGAGGTGTTTTTTATGGATAAATTATTAAAACTGGAAAAATATCAGTTGTTACATAATTCTATTTACTGGTGTGGTATGATTGGAATATTTATTTTAGGATTTTTTACAGCAGATACTTATGTTACAGAGGTCATGGGACCGACAGAAGAAATTGCTTCTTCTCTTGCTGATATTTTTAATGGAATGGTGTATGATTCTACGTTTCTTCTTATCATCATGTCGGCTATACTTGCATTGATTTTAGGGCAGGAATTTTCTAAGAGAACAATAAACTTAGAAATCAGTGCTGGACATTCCAGAAAACAAATTTTTACAAGTAAAATAATATCGTATTTAATTGCTTTTAATCTTATGGCTCTTGTCTATCCAGTTTCAGGGTGCATAAGGGAATTTGGACGCTTTGGTGTTGCAGACGTGGGAATGTTTTTTTATAATATTATAAAAGCAATCATTTATTCTTGTCTGCTTAATAGTGCGATATTTCTAATTGCAATACTTATTTGTTGCTATTTACAGGATGCTGTAAAAGCAACTTCGGTTACAGCAATTATTATTTTTGCTCTTAGCTTATATCTTGGCTATGGAATGATGTTGAGATTACCAGTCGGTTTTTTACCTACTTATCAAATCAGAATCGTTGTCAGCATGAAAACCTTTTTTCAACCGATAGCTATTTTAGTAGGATGTATATGGTCTGGTATATTAGTATTGCTTTCGTGGATAAAATTTTGTAAATGTGATTTTAAATAGGTGGAGAAAATGTCTAACATAGAATGGATTTTAATTATCATAACAATATTTTTAGTAATACTGCTATTTCGATATATTCAATTAAAAAAACAAATCCGTAATCTTGCGGATCAAGTTAATGAATTGAATTCTGGAAATTCACAGCAGATGTTAGACATTTCGTTGATTGATAAAGATTTAGAAAGACTGGCTGGTATATTGAATCAATATAATATCAGACAACGACAGGCTGTTGCAGGCGTATTACGCAATGAAGAGTATTTAAAAGAATCTGTTGCTAATATATCACATGATTTGCGTACACCTCTTACAGTCATTCTTGGTCATTTACAATTATTGCAAAAAGAAAATTTGGAATCCAGTCAAGCACAGCGTGTAAAAGTGATTTTTAGCAAAGCCGAAAAAATGAAAGAATTGGTAGAAACATTCTATGACCTTTCTATTTTGGAGGAACAGCAGACAATTCCAGAAAAAGAAAAGTTTAATATATCTAATATGTTAATAAATTTAATTACGGAAAATGCCGTTGCATTAGAAAAGGAGAATATTTTACCCGAAATAAATCTCCCAGATTATTCAATATACGTATATTCTGATAAAAATATGGTAGAACGAATTTTACAAAATCTGTTGACAAATGCAATTAAGTATTCTGTTGGAACGATAAAAATAACACTTATGGAGAAAGAAAATAATAATATTATATTTACCATTGAAAATCCAATGAGTGACAGTTCAGAAATTGATTGCAATCGACTTTTTGACCGTTTTTATACAGGCGATAAATCAAGACATAATGGAAGTACAGGATTGGGACTTGCGGTAGTAAAAACACTTGTTGCCATTCTTGGCGGAAATATTGTTGCAAAAGTACATGCCAATAGCCTTATTATTACTCTTGAATTATAAAGTATTGAAGATATATTCGTATGATAATTCATTGAAGAGTGGACATCAAAATGTAAAGTCAATAGTTTGTAAAGTCCAGTTACAAACTATTGGCTTTTTTCATTACTGTGTAACAAGTAAATTTACGATAAAGAAATAAGGATAGTCGACTCTTATTTGTTGCCTGCGGAGCAGATCAACAAATAAATGTTGAAGAATCTGTATAGGAAAACAGAGAAAACAAGAAGCAAATCACTTCTTATTCTCTCTGCTGTTCAAGATACCGTCAATCGTACCTTGAATGATTTTTAATTCATTATCACTCAATAAATCAAGTGACGAATCTATCTGACGGCGGGCTGTGTTTTTCTCAACATTCTTCGCTGGATAGAAATACTCGTCAACAGATATATTGAACATTGTAACTAAATCATGGAATAACTGAAAGCTAGGGCGTTTTCCGATATTTTCAATATCTGCGATATGACGTTCTCCGTGAAAGACTTTATCGCCTAAATCATTTCTGGAAAGCCCTGCTTTCTCTCTGGCTTCTCTGATTGCCAGTCCTAAAGGACGAAAATCAAAGCTGTGTGTATCTTTCTTTTTTCTCATTTTTAATCACCTAGCATGAGTTTATACTTCATGTTGTGCGATTAGAATGTATTAAAACTCATATTATATGCACTATAAATTCAAATAAAGTATTACCTAGTTCGGTAAATAAAAAAAAACGTTCTGTGGGTAATCTCTTTTATAATGTCCAAAAATATAGGGACGGTTTTGGTATAACCAGAGCTGTCCTTTTTCCATTTTCACAGGATTGCTCTGGTCAAGGAGCAATTTGTGATTCTAAGTAAAACAGGCAGTCTATACCAACAACCGAATTTATTCCGTTTTTTTCTTACTACATCATCAGTCCTTAATAGAGCTTTTTTGCTCATCATTTGATATACTGATAGACAAGATATTGAGATTTCCTTATCTGGTCTATGGAAAGGAGGATTATGATTACCGTAACAAAAAAAGACCTCATAGCACTAGGTTATGGAAATTCTTTCTCGGCAGACATCATAAGAAAAGCAAAAAAACTTATGATTGAAAAAGGGCATACTTATTACCAATCCCGTAAATTGGACAGAGTACCTAAAGAAGCCGTGGAAGAATTATTAGGGATTACATTATCAGACACAAACGATTGATTGTACTTCTTGCATATCATGTAAGGAGTACAATCATGGCAAAAGACCCTATTAAGAAAGCAGATAACGGAACTTATTATTTCAGAGCTAATTTGGGCTACAATCCCATTACCGGAAAACAGATACAGAAATACCGAAGTGGCTTCAGAACGAAAAAAGAAGCAAAGGAAGAATATTCAAAACTGGCAGTTGAAACTTGCAAAAGATTTTAGCCCTAATTACATTCGTATCGTACAGGGAATGCTTTCTATCGCATTTGACAGAGCTGTTGTTCTTGGAATTGCGAAGAAAAATCCCACTCGTATGATAGGCAATATCAAAAGCAAGAAAACCTAAGTTGATTTCTGGACATTAGAAGAATTTCAAAAGGTTATTTCCTTACTCTGTAAGAAAGACTATTATGAACATTATCTGTTTATATCGTTCTGGTTATTATTTATGACTGGTATGCGAATTGGCGAAGCGTCAGCATTACATTGGTCAGACATAGATTTTGAGACAGGCTTGCTTAGCATTACCAAAACATTATATTACCGAACAATGACGAACTATAAATCGTTGAGCCGAAAACACAGGCAAGTATCCGTACTATTTATATTGATTCAGATACACTCAATGAGCTAAAGGCTTGGCAAAGTGTTCAGCAACAGGTTCTTCCCGATTGTCCACTTGTACTAAGTTATAACGGAACTCCAACCAGTAAAACAACGCTTCCCAGAGCTTTGGAAAAGTTGTCAAATTTAGCAGGTGTTCATCGTATTAAAATTCATGCCTTGCGACATTCACACGCTTCATTGCTTATCAGCATGGGCGAAAATCCTTTACTTATCAAGGAACGTTTAGGACATGAAAAAATACAGACAACACTCGGCACTTATGATCATCTGTATCCAAATACGAATCTTGAAGTTGCTAAAAAGCTGACTGGAATATTACAAGTACAATCTGCTACTGAAAGCATTGCTAATTATACTAGCAATCAGCATACAGCAATCTATCACAGAACAGTTGAAGAAAAATAATGCAATGAAAATGCAATCCTATAAAGGAAAAGCTGTAAAACCCTTGTAAACAAAGGCTTTACAGCTCAGCTTCAACTATTCAAACTCTTTTTCAGGTTCGATTTTTCATATAAATCTGCTATTACTGCGTTGCAAAACCGCATTATTTTGATACGGTTTTGCATCTTGTTAATATGGTTTCAAAATTATTTTACCCAAATTGTACCCAATATACATTTTACCACTTTCTGCATACACTACATTTTTTCCAACTTCTCACATAAGCTTGAAACCAACTCATCAGTACTATCATCCTCTAAAAGAAAATGTTTTAATACATCAAATCTGGCCATCCGATTTATCAGCTTGCGTGTCCCTTCAGAAGAAGCCTGCTTATATTTTTTGAATAAATCATATAAATTTCTCTCTTCCAAGGATAAATCCAATGTAACATTTTCCTCGTTCTTAAATTTATCGTATATATCTACAAATGCATAAAATTTCTTTACTTCCTTGTCTGAGATAGTTTTATTCTTTGACATAATATAAAAAACGACTGAAAACAATGTATATAATTGGCTTGTTCTTCTTAAAAATGGTAGTGTTTTATCACAAATAAATTTATCAACTAATTCCATTGCTTTTAATACTGAATTTCTATCCTTATCTGCATCATCATAATTCGATTCATAATCTCTATATGCATCATTTAGTGCCTTATCTGTTTGCTGATCTATAATCCCTCTTTTGTATAGCAATATCAAACTCGCGCAAAACTCAACATCCTGCATGCGTTTTACTACATTTGCTCTAAATAATTCTTTTCCTTCCTTACTCCAAAATTCATTTTCTGCTAGCTCTCTCGCTAAAGCTGCAAATTCTCCACTTATAACATTTCTTCTCTCTTGATTATTTAGATTATAATCCGTAAGATTTAACCTTTTAAACATATTTTTTACATCATCTATTTTTACGTCTCTCGCAATTTCGATGACAGATAATTTATAATCCCAGAAATCTTTTTTTTCGTCGGGGGATAAGTCAGAAAAATATTTATTTCCAAACCTTTGTTTGCTCTCTGCTTCGAGTAAATAATTTCCTTTAAGTTTAAACTCTCCGTTTACAAAATTTTGAATAGCAGTTATCCTTTGCTGCCCATCAACAATGTGCAAAATTGCTTTTCCTGTCTCTGGATCAGTTTCAGAATTCCAAAAATATACTGATGGGACAACCAAATTTAGCAAAATAGTTTCCACTAATCTTATCCAATCCTTTTCACCCCAAACCGCTCTTCTCTGATACGAATAATCAACAACCAATTCACCTCTTTTTCTCATTCCAATTATTTCACTTATTTTCTTATAGTTTTGGTCAAATTCAAATTTCATTTTGTAATAAAACCTCCTTCGTTTTCATAATTCCATCTAATTGATAATCCTCAAGATCTTCCCAATTTCTGTATATTCTATAAGAAATTGGATGAATAATTGATAATTCACCTTGTAACAAAATATTACATTTTGATATTTTTTCTTCCCATCCTT
>NZ_QSEU01000020.1:0-38791 GCF_003466705.1 Eubacterium sp. AM46-8 | reverse complement strand
GGTAAGATGAAGTCCAAAAGGGAAGCCGAAGCGTGGCAGATTGGACGTTGAAGCGGGGAGAAGGTATGATGAAGTCCAAAAAGGCAGGAGAGGAGAAATATAATGGGAATGGTGTATTTTACAAGGCATGGTCAGACTGTCTGGAATGTCGAGAACAAGATATGTGGTGCAACAGATTCACCACTCACAGATTTAGGCCATGAACAGGCAATAGAGTTAGGAAAGAAGATCCTTGCAGAAGGAATACAGATAGATGAAATCCTGTATTCGCCACTTATAAGAGCGAAAGCTACAGCACTTCATGTATCTGAGATTACAGGAATACCAGCGCGCGAAGAGATAAGACTTAAGGAACAGAATTTCGGTAAATACGAATCAACACCAAGAGATGGAGAAGAATTTGCAAAAGCCAAATGCAACTTTATATGTAGTTTTGATGGAGGAGAGACAATGCTTCATCTTGCACAGCGTATATATAATCTGCTTGATGATATAAAGGCACAGCCTGATAAAACATACCTTTTGGTTGCACATAATGGAATTGCAAGAATGGTAAAGTCATATTTTGAAGATATGGGGAACGAGGAGTTTTCGGTGTTTAAGATAAAGAATTGCGAGATATTGAAGTTTGAGTTTTAAGTTGTGACATACGGGAGGTGGTGGCGGACGGACGCGGCGGGCGGGTGGATAGTGTCATTTTCAGACACGCTCTCGCTCGGTGAAAAACGCAGCTGTACTAAATTCGCTGGTTTGCCGCATAAAATGCGGTTCCCAGCTCATTAAGTGCAGGCGTTTTTCAACGGTCTGAAACCAACACTATCCACCCGCCCGCCGCTTACTTCGCCCCCTCCCAGATGTCACAGGCTTATCTGGGAGGAGATGTGATGCCGGCAGGTTTACGACACCGTGCAGTGCTGAGAAAGCCAGCCGTGTTAATTATGTATATTCCCCGACACAGACCGTTGGAAAACGTCGGCACTTAACGAGCCTGAGAAGCCGCGTAAAGCGGCGCACGACAAGGCGAGTTTAGTACCGTTACGTTTTCCACCGAGCGGGAGCGTGTCTGGGGAGGGAAATATACATAATTAACGCGGCGTCCGTCTCTCACAATTTACAAAAACAAAACTAGACCGAAATATCACTTTGCGTTATAATCAGACAGCGAAAGATGCAAATATATCAGAAGAAAGAGGCATAAAAATGTTTAATAAATCAATTATAAAAAAGGTAGCGGCGATAGCAGCAGTAATACTTGCAGTGACAGCACTTCCGGCTAATATGACGAAGGCAGATACACAAACATCAGGAAGTACTGTAAGCCAGGCAGCATCAGAATACACAGAAATCCGCACAGCATCAGAACTTGTGGAGGCAGCAAAGACAGCTACAGGTAATTATAAGCTGATGACAGATGTTGATATGACAGGAATTGAGTGGACACCATGGGATTTTTCTGGCACATTTGACGGCAACGGACATAGCATACTTAACCTGTCAGTAAAGACGGTAAGTAAGCATACAATGATGACCTATGACGGTAACAGAAAAGAGTACGAAACATATGGAGCCGGCTTTTTTGGTGTTCTTAAGGATTCGAAAGTAACAGGTCTTAACATATACGGTGCAAGAGTTGAAGTAACTTCAACAGAACCGTGCTTTGCAGCACCAGTGGCAGGTCTTGCTGATAATAGCGATATATCAGACTGTATGATTAAGGATACATATGTGTCACTCACAGATTCAGCTAAGATGTGGGGAACAGGTGGAATTGCAGGATTTGGAAGCGGCAATCTTGATAACATCACTACAGATGTAACACTTGTCTGCGTTGATACAGATGCAGCCGTAAGAGATGAGCAGTTCATGGGTGGTGCTTACGCAGCCGGCTTCCTTAATATAAGAAATTGTTCTATAACAATAGACGGATATGATTCAGACCACGGATATGTGCATGATGGCGGACTTGTCGGCATGTATATGGTATATCCATTGGAACTGTCAAAGACATATCAGGGCGAAGTGCTTAACAACAAAGTTAAGGGAATGATAACATTTTTCGAAGATAATACAGACCGCCGTGCATACTGTCAGGCAAATATGGGTGAGGTCATGAACTGGACATATGCATATTCAGGCTTCACATCAGATTTCAAGAGAAATGAGACATATGATTATTCAGTTACACTCCTTCCTGAAATGTGCAGCAATCCTTCATACACTGACACAGTGACAGAAGCAACAGCAGCGGATTTCGGCTACACAACACATACATGCAGCACATGTGGTTATACATATTCAGATAAATACACAATACACGAGCATAAGGTTGACAATTACAGTGTTGTAAAAGAAGCTACGGGAACAGACAAGAAAGATGGAATAGAAGCAGGAACATGCAGTCTGTGTAACCATACCGTTTATAGGGAATATGCTGCAAATGTGGTAACAGACGACAACACACAGACAACAGACAACAAAGTATCAGATGTCAATGGAAAGAAAGAATCCAATAGCATAGTTGTAATATTTGTGGTTATTGTTGTAGTGATAGTTGCGATAATAATCGTAACAGTAGTTATTATGGCACAGAACAATAAGAGAAGAAGACATAACAGACAAAGAAGACGCAGATAGAAGGGAGCAGTTATGGAAGAAAACACATTTATAAATGTATCAAAAGATATGATGTCATTCATAGAAAAAAGTCCTACAGCATTTCAGGTAACGGCGAATTTTATGGATTTGCTGGACGACGCCGGATTTGTGCGCCTTAATGAGAGGGACAGATGGCATCTTATACCGGGTGGCAAATACTATGTAACAAGAAATGATTCTTCCATAATAGCTTTCAGAATGCCGGCGGCAGAGGGCTTTATCAATTATCAGATTGCAGCCGCACACAGTGATTCACCGTCATTTAAGGTAAAAGAGAATCCTGAGCTGACAACGGATAAGAATTATGTTTCGTTAAATGTGGAAAAATACGGCGGCATGCTTATGGCACCGTGGTTTGACAGACCGCTTTCGGTTGCAGGAAGAGCAATAGTAAGGGAAGGTGCAGTATTAAAGCCAGTCCTTGTAAATGTAGACAGGGATTTATGCATAATACCTAATCTTGCAATTCACATGAACAGGGAAGCCAACACAGGGCTTAATTACAATGCACAGAAGGATATGATTCCGCTTATAGGAGAGGCAGAATCCAAAGGGCTTTTTGACAGTATAATAGCTGATGCAGCACAGACAGATAAAGAGTCAGTGATAAGCAGTGATTTGTTTCTGTACAACAGACAGGCAGGAACAATCTGGGGTGCAGACAATGAATTCATATCAGCACCACGACTTGATGATGTGATGTGTGCATATTCATGCATGAATGCGCTTATAGACAGCGACGAGAGCAATCAGGAAAGTGTTGCAGTATGCGCAGTATTTGACAATGAAGAGGTTGGCAGCAGCACCAAGCAGGGAGCAGATTCAACATTTTTATCAGATGTGCTTATGCGGATTGCATCGTGTGCCGGCAAGGATAATGAGGATTATATAAGGGCGTGTGCAGGTTCATTCATGCTTTCAGCGGATAATGCACATGCGGTTCATCCTAATTATCAGGAGAAAGCAGATCCGACTAACAGACCTCATATGAATAAAGGAATAGTCATCAAATACAACGCCAATCAGAAATACACAACAGATGCGGTTTCTGCGGCAATATTTAAAGAAATATGTACAAGAGCGGGAGTTCCGACACAGGAATTTGCTAACCGTTCAGATATTCCGGGTGGTTCAACACTTGGAAATATAGCTAACTGCCATGTGTCAATGAACACAGTAGATATCGGGCTTGCGCAGCTTGCAATGCACTCACCTTACGAGACAGCAGGAATTATGGACACAGAATACATGATAAAGGCAGTAAAAGAATTTTTCGAGACAGCCATTGTGACTAACAGCAACGGCACATTTACATTAGAATAACAGAAAGATACAGTATATGAGCAATACTATATATGGCTCCGATGGAGGGGCTTACAGATTTTACATACCGTAATGCCTACGAGAAAACATTTGGAAAAGGCAGAATTACAAAATATTTTACACCGTTTATCTCACCTAATAAGTCAGAGAATTTTCTTGCAAGAGAGATAAGGGACATAGACCGCGGGCATAATAAGGATACATATACAGTTGCACAGGTCATGACTAATGAAGCTAAGGATTTTATATGGACGGCAAAAATGCTTTATGAAAAATACGGCTACAGCGAGATTAATCTTAATGCCGGCTGTCCGTCAGGCACAGTTGTTTCAAAGGATAAAGGCTCAGGAATGCTTCGCGACACAGAAAAGCTTGAGCGTTTTCTTGATGAGGTGTTTGAGGATGCATTTATAAGAGAGAATATTAAGGTTTCGGTCAAGACACGAATCGGTGTTGAAGATGATGACAGTTTTCCACAGATAATGGAGGTGTATAATTCTTATCCTCTTGAGGAACTTATTGTTCATCCGAGAGTGCGTACGGATTACTACAGAAATGAGCTGCATCTTGACGCTTTCCGATACGCAGTGGATAACAGCAGGAATAAATTAGTGCTTAACGGAGATATATTTACAAGGAAGAATTTCCTTGAGATGAAGGAGATGTTTCCGGAGGTTGATACATTTATGCTTGGAAGAGGGCTTATCGCGGACCCCGGACTGATTAATGTATTAACAGATGATAATCCTGAGGCGATGGTGCGAGACCTTAATGCAGATAAGAAGCAGATGAAAGAGCTTCACGACCTTGTATACGCAGCCCGCACAGCCATAATGCCGGGAGATACACATGCCATACACAGAATGAAAGAAATGTGGTGTTATATGGAATATGTGTTTGATGATTGCAAAAAAGAAATCAAGGCAATCAAGAAATCCCAGAGAATGGCTGATTACAAGGCTGCAGTTAATGTGTTCTTCAACAAGGCAGTGCTTGTTGAAAGAAAGAATATTATATTTTCAAAAAAATTCTAAATCAGTGACAGGCAGTATCATATCAGATATTGTCTGTCTTTTTTTTCTGTTGGTGTCCCGTCATAAAGGCAAGTACCTGTCTTGGCAGGAATCTGCTGCCAAAAACTCCGGCTTTCATTGTAAATGTCGGAACAATGGTAAGTTTGCCTGTAAACATTTTACAAAGTGCATAATAGGCGCAGTAATCAGCAGGAATTCCTGATAATGCGAACTTTACATTGGCAACATTGTTGAAGTTGGTATCAACAGGACCTGGACAGAGCATGCTTATGTGAACGTTACTCTTTAAGTCGCGCAGTTCCCCGTGTATTGCAGTAGTGAGGCTTGTCACATAAGCCTTGGTTGCATAATAGGTAGACATATATGGTCCACCAGGAAGCAGTCCGGCACTTGACGCCACATTCATGATGTAGCCCCTGTCACGTTGTATAAAGCCTGGAAGTACGGCCTTTGTAAGTATATGCACAGCTTTAATATTAACATTAATCATGTTGATATCATTCTTTAATTTCGTTTCAGCAAATGTGCCAAGCTCTCCGAATCCGGCATTATTAATCATAATATCAAGTGGATATTTGCGGAGTTTTTTGCCAAGCTTTACACATGATTTCTCATCAGATAAGTCACATGTGATACATTTGCACCTGACAGCTACATTATCAGCAATTTCGTGAAGTGCCGCTGTGTTTCTTCCAACAAGAATCAGGTCATATTCAAGGTCTGCAAGCAGATATGCGAATTCTTTTCCGATGCCGGAAGATGCTCCGGTAATACAAGCAAGTTTCATAAGAAGACTCCTTTCTTTTTTCAATTCATGTTTCTGATTTCAAGAGTTTGTATATAAATATTATATCATATTCGTGCAATATATGCTATACAGCTCCACTCCCCACATCACAATATACGATTGACACACATCCCCCACCGGGCTTAAAATTATTACTTAGACGGGAACCGTTTAATGGTTTACATATGGGGATAATGCAAGGGAGGAATTGATGACAATAAAGAATGAAACAGCATTCACAAAGGAATGTATGGAAGGGGCTATGCGGGCCTGTGAGGCAGGCAATAGCAGATATAAAACATTTAAGCTTATATATAAGCTGTTTGGAATAATATTTGCAATGATGATGGTAAGAGAATTTGTGATGAAGCTGACAGGCAATGTTCATGCGGATACATTCATGATTCTGCTGTTCGGAGTTGTGGCTGTAGTTTTTCTGTATATTGGAATTATCGGAATGGACAAGAGTAACAGACGTAAGTTCTATAATATATATGGGAAAATGGTAGGAGTTAAGTTTTCATATGAGATAGATGCAGAGAATATTATTATTACAGACGAAGAAAACGACAGTGACACATTCAGCTGGAATGAAGTTGTAAAATGGAATCAGGATTCTGATAATATGTATCTGTTTGTTGGGGATGATAACTGCCTGGTTGTAAGCAAGAAAGGGTTTACCCAGGAAAGCGCAGATGATCTGAGACAGCTTGCTGATGCTGTAATTGGAATGAGAGATGAGACAGGAAACAGCCAGCAGTAAATTGACAAACACTATTAGTAGCAGATATAATATCTTCATCTGCGTTTAGCTATGCGGGAAATAATCAGGAGGAGGAAAGCCATGAACAATCAGGAAATGATGGAACTTTCAACAGTAGATAAGAGCGATTTTGAGGAACTTGTAAAAGAGTGTACAGCCTCAGGTATAATCGATCAGAATCTGTATACAGAGTATGATGTAAAGAGAGGTCTTCGTGATAGCAATGGTAACGGCGTACTTACAGGTCTCACAGAGATATCAGATGTATTAGGTAACCAGAGTGTTCACGGAAGAAAGATACCTGTAGACGGAGAATTATATTTTCAGGGATATAATGTTGAGGAGCTTATCAAGAGAAGCAGCCTTGACAGATTCAGATTTGAGGAAGCAACATATCTTCTGTTATTCGGAGTACTTCCAGACAAGGATCAGTTAGACAGATTCATAAGAATCTTAACAGACCTTCAGGAACTTTCAGGTGCATTCATCAGAGATGTTATTATGAAAGCTACAAGTACTAACCTTATGAATTCTCTTATGAAGAGTATCTTAAGTCTTTATTCATATGATGAGAAGCCGGATGATATTTCAATTCCTAATGTATTAAGACAGAGTCTTCAGCTTATAGCCAAGATGCCTCTTCTTTCAGTATATGCTTATCAGTCATACAGACATTTTAAGCTTGATGGAACACTTATGATAAAGAATCCTAAGAAAGGTTATTCAACAGCCGAGAATATACTCTATATGTTAAGAGATGACGGAGACTTTACAGAACTTGAAGCAAAGGTTCTTGATATCTGTCTTGTTCTTCATGCAGAGCATGGTGGTGGTAATAACTCAACATTTACAACTCATGTTGTTACTTCATCAGGAACAGATACATATTCAGCAATTGCTTCATCAATCGCATCCCTTAAAGGACCTAAGCATGGTGGTGCTAACTTAAAGGTTCAGGAAATGTTTACAGATATTAAGGCACATTGCAGCAATTGGGACAATAAAGATGAGATATGTACATATCTTAACAAGATCCTTGACAAAGAAGCATTTGACCATGCAGGACTTATCTATGGTATGGGTCATGCGGTATATACTAACTCAGATCCTAGAGCAGTTATTCTTAAGAAATTTGCAAAACAGCTTTCAGAAGAGAAGGGAATGCAGAAAGAATTTGCATTATATGAACTTGTTGAAAGCGAGGCAGGACAGCTTATCATGAACAAGAGAAAGATGTTTAAGCCAGTCTGTGCCAATGTCGATTTTTATAGTGGATTTGTATACACAATGCTTGGTATTCCAGAAGAAATGTTTACACCTATGTTTGCAACTTCAAGAATTTCAGGCTGGTGCGCACACAGACTTGAGGAACTTGTTAATGCAGGCAAGATTATTCGTCCTGCATACAAATATGTTGGACATCACAGACATATGTTGATATGGACGAGAGATAATTACGTTTAATGGAGTAGTAAAATTATGTCACAGTACAAGGTTAAGAAGCTGGACCACCCGATTCACTGTACAGTTGAAGTGCCTGGTTCAAAGAGTATTACTAACAGAGCGCTGCTTATGGCAGCTTTATCACAGGGTGAATGTACCCTTAAAGGAGTTTTGTTCAGTGACGATTCGAGACATTTTCTTTTAAGTCTTATCGCACTTGGATATATTATCGAAGTAAACGAAGTTGAACGATATGTTATCATTCATGGACATGGAAGAGATATTCCTAAGAAGAGAGCAACAATCAATGTGGGAAGTGCCGGAACAGCGGCAAGATTCCTTACAGCCATGCTTGCATTATCAGATGGTGAGTACACAATTGAAGCTTCTGAACAGATGAAGAAAAGACCAATGCTTCCGCTTTTTGAAGCATTACAGAGCATGGGAGCAGAGATTGAGTTTCTTGAGAAAGACGGACATCTTCCAGTTAATGTAAAAGGTGCAGCGTATGGTGGGAAGAAACCACAGAATCATGTTTCAATAAGTATAAGTGAAAGTACACAGTTCTTAAGCGCACTTATGATGACATCTCCGATGCTTGAAGAAGGAATACATGTTCATATTACAAGTAATAAAACAGAAGGATCATATGTGCGTATAACAGCTAAGATGATGGAACAGTTTGGATGTGTGGTAGACCATAAAGGGGCAGAATATGTAGTTCCTGAGGGTTCGGGTTACTATCCACAGACATATTATATTGAACCGGATGTTTCAGCAGCCTGCTACTTCTATGCGGCAGCAGCACTTACAGGCGGAACAGCTATCGTTAAGGGAGTACATTCTAACTCAATGCAGGGTGACCTTAAGTTCATAGATGTTCTTAAGCAGATGGGCTGTGCTGTGACAGAGGAACGCGAGGGTATATGTGTCAGCGGACCTAAGGATGGAGAATATTGCGGTGTGGATGTTGATATGAATGATTTCTCAGACCAGTCAATGACACTTGCGGCTATTGCTCCATTTGCAAAGACTACTACAGTTATCAAGAATATTGAACATATACGATTACAGGAATCAGACAGAATTGAGGCTATGGTCAACGAGCTTAACAATCTTGGTGTTGACGTCAAAGAGGGAAGAGACCGTATAGAGATATCTCCAGCCAATGTTAAGCCAGGTGTTGTTGACACATATAATGACCACAGAATGGCAATGTCATTTGCATTAATCGGATTGCGTGTTGATGGCATAATAATAGATAATTACGAGTGCTGTTGTAAGACATTTGAGAACTATTTTGAAGTACTTGAAAAGGCATGTGCACAGTAACATATAAAAGTTTATCTTTGATACCTTACAGCATGGTAATATGCATATATTGTCGTTGCTGAAAATAAATATATATGGTATTATAAAAAAGGTTAAGACAACAACCATACAATATTTTAACTTTTACTTTCAGGAGGGAAAAGAAATGAGTTTTTGTAAGTATTGTGGAAGACAGTTACAGGACGGAGAAGTCTGTACATGTCAGCAGGCACAGCAGTCAGCCGGAGCAGCACAGCCTCAGCAGGCAGCGCAGCAGACATTCCAGCAGGGAGCAGGTCAGCAGACACAGCAGGGATTTAATCAGCAGCAGGCTTCACAGCAGATGGATGCAGTGAAGAAGGCAGGAGCTAATGCAGCCCTTGATTATCTTAATGTGTTGAAGGCTTGTTTACATCGCCGGTAGAAACAGTATCAGCATATGTTGCTAAAGCTAATGTTATTATGATTGCAATACTTATTGGTGGTCAGGCAATTATTAACATGCTTACAAGATTATTTGATATGTTAATTGCTAACAGTAAGGCAAAGGTTACAACAGGAAGTAAAGAACTTGACAGCTTACTTTCATCTTACTACAGCTCATATACTAATACCAAGCCATATCCAGCAGGCTCAATATTCAAGAACATGCTTCTTGAGATTCTTCTGGTAGCAGTAGCGGCAGCTGTAATTGCACTTGTAGTTATGCTTCTTGCAAAGGCATTTAACAAGGCTAATGTTACATATATGCAGGGCCTTGCAGTATATGCCATTACAGCAGTACTTGGTATACCAGCAGAGTTACTCAGTTGGGTAACAGGTCTTACATCAGTAGGATTCATTGACAGAATATCTTCATGTGTAACAGTATTTTCTAATGTAGCAGGATATGCATTTGTATACATAGCAATCCGAGCATTATGCAAGGATGAGAAGAAGATACCTCTTATAATGGCAATCTCATATGTTGCAGTTAATTTCCTTACATGGGTATTAAGACTTATGTTCTAATTAACAATTTGATAATTGATTATAATTAATGATTCCCGGCAGACCAGAAGTGTGAATACACAATGGCCTGCCGGGAATTTTTTATTATTTTTCAACTTTTTACAAATGTATTTCGTATATAAGTGTAAGAGAACTTATATCAAGGAGGTACTTATGGGGAGAAGAAAATGTTTAATTATTCCGGTCCTTATGGCAGGAATATTATTAATGGGAGGCTGCAGCAGACAGAGCATTGAAGATGTGAAGCGTTTTCAGGAGACAAGCACAGCCGTAGAGAATCAGACCAATCAGACAGGAATTATTCAGGAGAACGAATCACGTGAGAACAAAGTTGATAATGTGTTTGCGGGAATGGTTTCAAGTAGTCCTAAATATGCTGAAAGATATTCAGATGTTGATATGGAGATTTATACAGGGAAACTGGTTACCAAATTTACATACAGTATAGGTGAAACAGCCATTGCTGAAAATGTTGATGAGTTATCCAAGCTGATGAGCGAGGAGGACATAGCTGAATATATAAAATATGATACTGAAACACCAGAAAAATTCAGTGCATATGACAAGATGATTAATGAAGATGGAACATTTGAAAATGATAGAAAAGGTATCAAGCAGGTTGCCCTGCTGATGAAGTTAAAGATTACTAATAATGGTGATGAAGATTTTCAGTTTCTGTCGAACGGATTCCGTTTGTATTGCTTCAGATATAACGAACAGGACGATGCAACATATTATTCAACCATAGAAAGCAGACAATCATATCTTAATATTCATGATGACCATGAAATATTCAGACATCATCTTACAATTAAGCCGGGAGAAACTAAAGAGGTTGTTGCAATGGAGGTCATTCCTTATGAATTTGTTACTTCTTACACAAGAACAACTGCTAATGTTGGAGGTCAATATATAGATACATATAAGGATATAACAACAGATGGTCTTACTATAGATTCGTTGTATACATGCTACAGTACAACTGATAAAGCATTTCCTGTTGGTTCTCCGATAGTAAAGCTTGATATAGACAAGTAGCCGGGAGGAAAACAGTATGAAGGTGATGATTAAGACAGAGCTCGAAAGGGCATTTAAAAGCTGGAGTCTGTGGCTGGCTCTTATAATTGGGATGGGGTTAAGTATAGCACAGATTATAACCAGGATTATACCGGCAGCCATGAATCCGCTGATGGGATATATGCCTGATAATGCCACACTTATGCCGATAAGTGCATTTCAGGTGTGGATAGGTAATGGAGTATCATTTGAATACAGTCTGTTTATAAGGCTGATTCCGATACTGGCGGCTATGCCGTATGCAGTTACATATCTGTCAGATATTAAAAGTGGAATTATTAAGAATTATGTAACGAGAACAGCTAAGTTTAATTATCTTGCTGCCAAATATATTGCAGTGTTTGTGACGGGAGGTGTGGTAGTGGTTATGCCATTGCTTATTAATTACCTGACTGCGATAACTATTCTTCCATCACTTGTGTGGCCGGTTGGTGTATTTGCAAGTTCTCCAAAAAGTATATGGTCAGCAATATTTTATACACATCCACACATTTATATGATTATGTATATGATTCTGCTTTTTGTGTGCGGAGGTCTTATGGCAACAATAGCACTTATTGTATCTAATATAGTTAATAACAGATTTGTGGCTATGCTTGCACCATATATTATTACTGAATTTGCAAATGCGATACTGCGCATGTCTGATAAGAAATGGCTGAGAGGTATTGCACCGACAAAGCTTTTTAATATGGCACAGACCAATACAGGAGCATCGTTCATAGTGTATATAGCAGTATTACTGATACTTGGAGTTGTTGTGTATTTTATAGGAGGGCTTAAGCATGAAACATACTAAAGGCAGATTCAGCATAAGAAAGCACCCGTTTATAATTACATTTATAATAATGGCAGTAATTGCTGTAGTAGTTGCAGTTGGATATATAGATGTGAATCACAGATTTCCAGAGCCGGAAGAAGAAATTGTAGAGAAGGATGAATGGGTACAGTATTCTGATGGGATAAAGATTACGGTTACAGGAATTGATTACTGCACTGAACGGGAAGTTAATGAAAAATACAGCGCCAGTGTTAAGGAACTGGGCAGGTTTAATTATATAGTTTTAAAGGTTAAAGTTCAGAATGAGTCACAGGATAAGTTTAATATGTTCAGTATTGTGACAGACTCTAATCTTGTTATATACCGGATGGATATGAAAATCAGGGAATGGTATGTGAAGATAATGTATCTGTTGATAAAGGCGAGGTCAAAGACTTTACACTGGCATATGTCATTAGTAAAAATTATCTGAGTGAAAAGAAGCTGGATAAGCTCCTTCATGAAGATATATATCTGTGTTTTAAGGCTTATCCAGTAAGACAGGCGATTGTAATCAGGGGTATAGATGGATGAAGAAATTAAAATTATTATTTAATGTAAGCGAGGCTGCACTTACGGCGGCTGTGTTTGTGTTAGTAACAGCGCTTGTACCGATGGATATAATTCTAAAACTTGTGAGTCAGTCCGTTATTAATGGAAATCCGTGCCTGTATGATGCACTTATCAGTGTGAATGTAAGTACAATGTGGAGATATGTTGTTCCATTTGTATTGTTTTATGTTCTTTATATTCAGAAATATGATTTGAACAGTGCAATAGTTATAAGAAGAAAGAATGTAAGAAATGTGTGGATTAATTCACAGATTAATATGGTTGTGGCAGCAGGATTTTTCTCTGCGTATATTACGGTGGTAACTTTAACAGCCGGGTATCTGATGACAGGAAAAGTATATAACTGGGATGAAAAATTCAGCAAGGCATTCATGGCAACAGGAGATATAGTACAGAACCGCCCATCACTGTGGCTTTTTATAATTGCATTTGTTATAGAAGCATTTGCAATACTGTATGTATCAGGCACGCTTATGATGATTATGTGGTGGCTTACTAATAACCAGTGGGCAGGTTTCCTTGCTGCCCTGGCTGTGAGCAGCTTTGAGAACATGGCGTATATGGGATTTCTTACATATTATTATAAGTTAAGAGGCAATATCTATATGAACGGTGTGCAGATATGGCGGAATATATTGTATCCGCTGATACTGTGTCTGGCTGTGTCACTGGTAACAACTGTTATTATCAGAAGAAAGGACTTTTTCAGATGAAAAATGTGATTTTTCAGATAAAATATGATTTCATTAATGGAATAGTGCATCAGTGGAAGAAATTTCTTCTGATTGCAGTGGTATATGCTGTTCTTATAACAGACTTTCTTGTGCGCTGTAAGACAAAACATTTTATGGGACAATACACATCATCGGATATCATATTATATATCTTTCGCGGGATGCGCTGGATTGTGGATGTACAGACAGATATTAATATTCCGACAGCATACATACTTCCTAATATTCTTATTGGCTTTGCAATAGGTAACTATCCATTCAAGGATATTAACGGTTATGGCGGAATGGTGCTTATGAGAGCAGGTAAGAAGCTGGTATGGTGGTTATCCAAATGTATATGGGCAGTGTTTACTGCATGTATCTGTTATGGAATCTTAATACTTGAGATAGCCGGTGTTTCGCTGGCAGGCGGAAGACTGAGCCTGCAGGTCAATAAACAGGTGTGTATCAGTATAGACGGTTACGACAAAACACTGATAAAGAATAATCCGAATCTTACAAGACTTACAGTGTATATGATTATTGTGGGGATTCTCACAACAATTGCAATATGCCTTGTACAGATATGCGTTTCACAGATTATGGGACCGATTATCGGGTACATTGCTGTCGTAGTTATACTGATTATGGGAGTATTTTTCAGGTCATTCCTGTTTATAGGTAACGGCTTCATGGCGTTAAGAAATATTATGTATACACCTGAAGGCGGGAGCCTTACGCTGACGGTTATTGCAGATATTGTGCTGATAGTTATTTCAGTAATTGCAGGATATGTTTCGTTTAGGAGAATGGATATATTAAAGAAGAGTGATTGGAGGGTGTAATTATGGTAATAAAGCTTACAAATGTTTCAAAGGTTATAAAGAAGGCAAAGGTTCTTGATAATGTTAATCTGGAACTTACAAGTGGTAAAGTGTACGGATTAAAGGGAAAGAATGGCTCAGGAAAGACAATGCTTATGAGGGTTATATGCGGTCTTATATCAGCAACAGAGGGAACTGTTGAGATAGACGGCAAGATTCTTGGAAAGGATATGACATTTCCGGACAGTGTCGGAGTGTTAATAGAGAATCCCGCATTTATCGGTAATTATACGGGCTTTAAGAATCTTAAGGTGCTTGCTTCAATCCAGAACAGAGTTGATGATGAACATATAAGAGAGGTAATACATCAGGTAGGTCTTGACCCTGATGATAAGAGAACTTATAGAAAATATTCTCTTGGTATGAAGCAGAAGCTGGGAATTGCTGCAGCCTACATGGAGAATCCTGACCTTATCATACTTGATGAGCCTATCAACGCACTTGATGAAGCCGGAGCAAAGCAGGTTCATGAGATACTTGAGGAACAGAAGAAAAGAGGTGCGCTTATCATAATTGCATGCCACGATAAGGAAGAACTTGAGATGCTCTCTGACGAGATAATTGAGATTAGTGAAGGAAGAATCATAGAAAAGTAAAGGAAAAGGGCGGTCATACAGGTAAGTGTGATCGCCCTTTGATATCTAAATGCTTAATTTGCCACTGAACACACCATCGTATTCATTAAAATAACTCTCTTCAAGCTTTCTCATCATAACTGTAACATAATCATCAATATAGCTTAATGATATATACATATTGCCGACGGAACTATCAATAATCTGCACTTTGATAAGAAGATTATTGTCTGTCCTGAAAGCTGCACTTGCACCACATTTGAAATTATAATCAGGGAAGTTCTGGAAAACATTCTTTCCGAGTCCGAAATGCAGCTCGTGATTTCCTGTTGCATTAGTATAGAAAAATGTTCCTTCATCCCCGTTAAATGTGAGCTTTATGTCTGTTACACCACATGGATTAGTGCCAAATTCGTAGTTTTGTCCGTTGATTTTGCTTACAAGGTCTGAACTATATTCGCCCGGCTGCACAAGAAGCTGGCGTGAATTCTCGAACTTCTGGAATTCTTCATAATCACTATTATCACCATTATAAGTACATGCATCAATATGGCTGTATACTTCTTCGTAAAATGTATCATATATCAGCTGTACTCCACCCTGACGACCCTGTGCATCAGCAGTGGTAACAAGAATAACATCTTTATCCGGGTAATATACGGCAAGCTGTCCACCCATGCCAAAAAATGCATAACCATTGTGAGTTGTCATCCATATCTGGTAGCCATAGCCCTGCATTTCTTCCCATGAACCTGATTTTCCATAAGGGTCACTCTGCTTAACAGTTGCCTCCTTAAGATATCCGGAAGGCAGCAACTGCTTTCCATCAAGTTTACCATTCTGAGATACAACATACATAACCTTAAGGATATCCCGTGGTTTTGCACACATTCCTGAACCACCCATGCTTACTTTGCCATCAGGAGATTTTAATATAAATGCTTCTTTAGAAAACTCCAATTCATCTAAGAATTTTGTTCTCAGATAATCAAGCAGTTCCATACCTGTGAGCTTTTCAACAAGTGCACCCAATGTATGTGTTGAAGCTGTATCATAAGAGAAATTAGTTCCAGGAACATGGTCGGGTGTAACAGTGAAGAAAGAACCTACCCAGTCAGGGGAACCTCCGATTTTGTATGCATTCACATCATGGCATGTTCTCATTGTGAGCATCTGCCTTATTGTGAGCATCTGCATATATGGGTGCACACCTGTTTCTGGCTGCTTTTCAGGGAAATAATCTGCAATATGGTCATCAAGTGATATTCTGCCTTCATCAGCAAGCAGCCCTATGGCAAGTGAAACGAAAGATTTGGTGACAGAAAACATTCTGTGAAGAGTGTCTTTCGTGTATGGTGCATAGTAGCTTTCCATACATATTTTACCATGTCGCATAACAATTATGCTGTGCATCGGAAGGTTGTTATATTCAAGCTTTCTGGCAAAGCTGATAAGTCCTGTGGAAGATATTCCTACATCCTCTGGTATTACCTTTTCAAAGTCTAACATTGTTGTCCTCCAAGATAGTTGTAATGATTAAACACAATAATTGTTTCCATTATAGTCCTTTTGTGTATATACTGTAAATCAAAAAATAAGAATCTTTAAATTAAATCCAATATGGTATATACTTAATGCAAATATGCCAGAGGGCATGAAGGAGAAGGAAATGATAGATTTATTACTTAAGAGGTTTGTAAAAGATTATGATAAGACGAAGAACCCTGAAGTCCGTACAAGATACGGTGTGTTTGCCGGGATTGTGGGGATAATCTGTAATCTTATACTGTTTTTAGCAAAGATAATTGCAGGAGTGCTTACGGCATCAGTTTCAATAATGGCGGATGCGGTCAATAATTTATCGGATGCAGGATCTTCAATTGTTACACTTATAGGTTTTAAGCTTGCAGGAAAGCCGGCTGATTATGAACATCCGTATGGTCATGGAAGAATCGAATATATATCGGGCTTCATAGTATCAGGAGCAATTATAATTATGGGCTTTGAACTGCTGACAACATCATTCAGAAAAATACTTCATCCTACGCCGCTTGAGGTATCCGTACCATCTCTTATTATACTTGTGTTATCAATCCTTATGAAAATGTGGATGGCAAAATTCAACAAATATCTTGGCAATAAAGTAGATTCTGCAGCAATGAAGGCAACGGCTACAGACAGCCTGTCAGACTGCGTTGCAACATCAGTAGTCCTTATAGGAGTGCTTCTTACCCTGTTTTCTGATATTAATATAGATGGAATAGCAGGAGTTGTTGTTGCAGTATTTGTAATATTAGCTGGTTTTGGTGCGGCAAAAGATACATTGCAGCCACTTCTTGGGCAGCCACCAACGAAAGAATTTGTACAGGAACTTGAGAATATTGTTCTTCAGGATAAGCATATAATAGGAGTTCACGACCTGATTGTGCATAATTACGGTCCGGGCAGAGTATATGCATCGCTTCACGCAGAGGTTCCGGCTAATATGGACATGATGGAAGCGCATGATTATATAGATATGGCTGAAAGAAGAGTTGAAAAGCGCATGAAATGCTTTATAAGCATACATATGGATCCGGTAGTTACAGATGATGAGGTGATAAATCATTTGCGAAAGATGACTATTGCGGTTGTAAAGTCAGTAGGTGAGGAACTGGATATACATGATTTCAGGACTGTTAAAGGTCCATATATAACTAATCTTATATTTGATGTGCTTGTTCCTTATAATTATCATCTTTCAGATGATGAGATAAAGAAACAGATTCAGAAAAAAATCACGGAGAAGCAGAGTGAATGCCGCGCCGTGATTAATATTGATAAAAGTTATACAGGCTGATTAAATCCAGCCGCCATCAAGAGTTATTATCTGACCGGTAAGATAGCTGTTCATGCCGGAAAGAGGTTTAACAAGCTCAGCGACTTCCTGCGGGTCTCCAAACCGGCCTGCAGGAATTTCTTCGGCAAGTTCTGCCTTGTCATCATCTGAGAGATGACTGTTCATCTCTGTGTCAATAGCTCCGCAGGCAACAGCGTTGACCTGAATACCACTAGGAGCAAGTTCTTTTGCAAGTGCCCTTGTAAATGAATTGACTGCCCCTTTGGTTGCCGAATATGCAACTTCACAGCTTGCACCGTACAATCCCCACACAGAAGATATATTAATAATCTTGCCACAGTGTCGCTTCATCATGTCTTTAACAGCAAAATGGCAGCAGTTAAAGACAGAATCTATGTTAGTGTTACATATCCTGTGCCACTCATCTTCGCTCATATCCTGAAAAAGTCCGACAACAGATATTCCAGCATTATTGATAAGCACATCAACCTGACCGAAACGCTGGAGGCACATGTCAAACATTTTCTGTACATCACTGTAATTTCCCATATCGCCTATAAATGTTTCACAGACACTGCCTTTTTCCTCAATAATGGATTTGACTTCATTTAGTTTATCCACATTATTCACACAGTTAATAACAATATTAGTATCTTTTCCGGCGAGTTCTATTGCAATGGCTCTTCCGATTCCACGGGAAGCACCAGTTATAACTATAGTTTTTTTCATGATAATATGCCTCTCTTAATAAAACATAATTTTAATAATAGCGTTATTATAATACAGGAAAATACTGAATATTTCTACAAAAAAATTTAAAACATCTATTGACAAAAACAGCCTTGTGCATACTAACCAAAAAGAAATTCAGATTGTATTTATTTCAATAATTGCTTGACAGGATTTGAAAATGCTCAGAAAAGTTTTCCACATTTTTAAAACATGATTTTATCTAAAATACGACTTATCAACCAAGTTATCCACATTATCCACAATTATCCACAATATTTTGTTATTAATTTAGTATACTTGGAACAGAATAAATGTTTTGTGAATATTTGCAAAAAATCAGAAAACTTACTTATGACACTTGACATATGTGCATAAAATAATTAAAGGACATACTTGTTAATTTACAAATTTATGATATAATACTTACATAAAATAAGTATACAGAAATGTATCTTAGGTCGTGTTAGCTGAATGTGTATATATTCTTTCGACACATACAGTGATTTAAGAAGGAAGAATGTCTGATAGATTTTATAAAGAGAAGGTTGGAAAGGAATTACGATCAGATTCTTACCTCTGCCCACGATTATAAAACACGTAAAGGAGTTGGACATCATGAGATTTATAATTACAGGAAGAAATATTGATATAACAGAGGGATTAAAGTCAGCAGTAGAGGAGAAGCTTGGAAAGCTTGACAGATTCTTTGCACCAGAGACGGAAGTTAATGTAACTTTGAGTGTAGAAAAAGAAAGACAGAAGATTGAGGTAACTATTCCAGTTAAGGGTAACATCATAAGAAGCGAGCAGGTAAGCAGCGATATGTATGTTTCAATTGATCTTGTCGAAGAAGTTATCGAGCGTCAGTTAAAGAAGTATAAGAATAAGATTGTTGACAAGCAGCAGAACGCAGCAGCATTTGCACAGGAATTTGTAGAGAAAGATTATGATGACGATGAGGTTAAGATTATCAGAACCAAGAGATTCGGAATCAAGCCAATGGATCCTGAAGAAGCATGTGTTCAGATGGAGCTTCTTGGACATAATTTCTATGTGTTCTTTAATTCAGAGACAGAGGAAGTTAATGTTGTTTACAAGAGAAAAGGCAACACATATGGTTTGATTGAACCAGAACTTGATTAGTATGCTTTTTCACGTCATATAGGTTTATCCTCTTTTTTAGAGTACCGTCTGCCGGTTAGTGCTGGCAGGCGGTATTTCTTTATATGTATAAGAAATCTATTTATAGAATTTTAATGGTTTAACTTTACTTGATAGAATATCTAAATAGTGGTACAATTACAACATAAATAGGCTTTTATAAGGAGATATATAAAGTAATGGGATTAGCTCAGAAATTATTTGGAACACACAGCGAACATGAATTGAAAAGAATATATCCAATTGCTGATAAGATTGAAGGCTACAGAGAATCTTATAGCAAGTTAAGCGACGAAGAACTTAAAGGAAAGACTAAGGAGTTTAAGGACAGATTAGCTAAGGGAGAGACTCTTGATGATATTCTACCAGAAGCATTTGCAACTGTAAGAGAAGCAGCAAGAAGAGTGCTTGGCATGGAACATTATCATGTTCAGCTTATCGGAGGAATTATTCTTCATCAGGGAAGAATTGCTGAGATGAAGACTGGTGAAGGTAAAACACTTGTGTGTACACTTCCGGCATATCTTAATGCACTTACTGAAGAGGGCGTAATCGTAGTTACTGTTAATGATTACCTTGCTAAGCGAGATGCTGAGCAGATGGGTATGATACATGAATTTCTGGGTCTTAAGGTTGGCGTTGTATTACACGACTCAACAAGAGAAGAGAGACAGGCTGCATATGGAAGTGATATTACATATGTAACTAACAACGAACTTGGTTTCGATTATCTTCGTGATAATATGGCTATATATAAGAGTGAACTTGTATTAAGAAATCTTAAGTACTGTATTATAGATGAGGTCGATTCTGTTCTTATTGATGAGGCGCGTACACCTCTTATTATTTCAGGACAGAGCGGAAAATCCACTAAATTATATGAACTCTGCGATATACTTGCAAGACAGTTACAGCGAGGCGAATATAAGGGTGAGAGAACTAAGATGCAGGCAATCATGAACGAGGAAGTTGAAGAAGATGGAGACTTCATCGTTAATGAAAAGGACAAGGTAGTTAACCTTACAGAACAGGGTATCCATAAGGTTGAGCAGTTTTTCCATATAGATAATTATGCAGATCCTGAAAATCTTGAAATCCAGCATAATGTTACACTTGCACTTCGTGCACATTATCTTATGTTCAGAGATAAGGATTATGTTGTTAAAGATGACGAGGTACTTATCGTCGATGAATTTACAGGTCGAATTATGCCAGGCCGTCGTTATTCAGATGGTCTTCATCAGGCTATAGAAGCGAAAGAGCATGTTAAGGTTAAGAGAGAAAGTAAGACTCTTGCAACTATTACATTCCAGAACTTCTTTAATAAGTTTGAGAAGAAAGCAGGTATGACAGGTACTGCTCTTACAGAGGAAAAGGAATTCCGTGAAATCTATAACATGGATGTTGTTGAAGTTCCAACTAACAAGCCTGTTATAAGAGTTGATTATAATGATGCTGTATTCAAGACTAAGAAGGGTAAGTTCAATGCAGTTGTACAGTCTGTTATTGAATCACATGAAAAAGGACAGCCAGTCCTTGTTGGTACAATAACAATTGAGACTTCTGAGCTTCTTAGCGAGATGCTAAGAAAGAAGGGCATACCTCATAATGTACTTAATGCCAAGTATCATGAACTTGAGGCACAGATAGTATCAGAGGCAGGTCGTCATGGTGCAGTTACTATTGCTACTAACATGGCTGGTCGAGGAACTGATATTAAGCTTGATGAGGAAGCTGTTGCTGCCGGTGGTCTTAAGATTATCGGTACAGAAAGACACGAGAGCCGTCGAATTGATAACCAGCTGCGTGGTCGTTCTGGACGACAGGGAGATCCTGGTGAATCAAGATTTTATATATCTCTTGAAGATGATCTTATGAGGCTGTTTGCACAGGAAAGACTTATGAATATATTCAACAGTCTTGGAGTATCTGAGGATGAGCAGATTGAGCATAAGATGTTAAGCAAGGCTATAGAGACAGCCCAGAAAAAGATTGAGACTAATAACTTTGGTATCAGAAGCCACCTTCTTGAATATGATCAGGTTATGAATGAACAGAGAGAGATTATGTATGCAGAACGTAGAAGAGTTCTTGACGGCGAAAGCATGCGTAATTCTATTATGAAGATGATAACTGATTATGTGGAAAATGTAGTTAACCGTTGTGTAAGTGAAGATAAAGATGCTAATGAATGGGATTATAATGAGATTAATGAGCTTCTCCTTCCAACTATTCCTATTGAGAAAGTAGAATATAGAGAAGATATTAAGAATAAGAATGAATTAATACATGATCTTAAGGAGAAGGCAGTTAAACTTTACGAAGATAAAGAAGCACTTTTCCCAGAGGCTGAGCAGATAAGAGAAATCGAGCGAGTAATCCTTCTTAAGGTAATTGACAGAAAGTGGATGGATCATATCGATGATATGGATCAGTTAAAGCAGGGTATAGGTCTTCAGGCACTTGGTCAGAGAGATCCTGTTGTCCAGTATAAGATGATGGGCTATGACATGTTTGATGAGATGACTGCAGGAATTACAGAGGATACTGTAAGACTTCTTATGCATATTCAGGTAGAACAGAAGGTTGAAAGAGAACAGGTTGCCAAGGTAACAGGTACTAATAAGGATGAAGGACCATCTGTTAAGGGACCAGCGAGAAGAACAGAGAAGAAGATATATCCTAATGATCCATGCCCATGCGGAAGTGGCAAGAAATATAAGAACTGCTGCGGAAGACAGGCATAAGCTTATAAGAGACATCAGGGCGCGGAATGCTTGAAATATCAGCGTCCGCGCCTATTATTTTGGAGGACATATGGTAGAGTTAGACCAGTTTAGATACAGAATTTCAGGATACGATAAGCCTATGGCTCAGATTAAGAATTCTCTGGATCTTGACAATAAGCAGAAAAGGATTGAAGAACTAGAGGCTGATATGGAATCTCCGGGATTCTGGGACAATCCTGATAAATCACAGAATGCAATGAAAGAGCTTAAAGGCTTAAAGGATGCATTTGAAAGATATAATGAGCTTGAAACAGGACTTGATGATGTCAAGACACTTATTGAGATGGCAGAAGAATCTAATGACCAGTCTCTTATTCCGGAGATAGAAGAAGAGATAACGAATCTTGAAGATAAGATGGAAAGTTTAAGGATTGAGACATTACTTTCAGGAGAACATGATGCATGTGATGCCATTCTTACGCTTCATGCAGGAGCAGGCGGAACAGAAAGCTGTGACTGGTGCCAGATGCTTTTCAGAATGTATACAAGATGGGCGGAAAGTCACGGATATACTACAGAGACACTTGATTATCTTGAAGGTGAAGAGGCAGGAATTAAGTCAGTTACTATAGAGATACGAGGGGAAAATGCATATGGACATCTAAAGTCTGAACATGGTGTTCACAGACTTGTAAGAATATCGCCATTTAATGCAGCAGGCAAGAGACAGACATCTTTCGTATCGTGTGACGTAATGCCCGATATTAATCAGGATATAGATATTGAGATTAATGATGATGATTTAAGAATTGATACATATCGTTCAAGTGGTGCAGGTGGACAGCACATTAATAAGACGTCATCAGCAATCAGAATTACGCATCTTCCAACAGGAATTGTTGTACAGTGTCAGAATGAGAGGTCACAGCATCAGAATAAGGATAAGGCTATGCAGATGTTAAAGGCTAAGCTCTATCTTTTAAAGGAAGCTGAGAATGCAGAGAATCTATCTGGAATCAGAGGAGATGTCAAGGATATTAATTTCGGAAGCCAGATAAGAAGTTACGTTCTTCAGCCATATACAATGGTTAAGGATAACAGAACCAATAAGGAAGTTGCTAATGCAGGAAGTGTTCTGGACGGTAATATTGATCCGTTCATTAATGCATATTTAACATGGATCAGTACAGGAAAGACTGAGGAGTGAGGTATTGCTTATGGTTGAAACAAAGTTTAAAAGAAATGCAGGTATACTTATGCCTGTAAGTTCATTGCCATCACCTTATGGTATAGGAACATTTGGCAAGGATGCATATGATTTTGTGGCATTTGTAAAAGAATGTAATCACAAATACTGGCAGGTTCTGCCATTAGGACCAACTACATATGGAGATAGTCCATATCAGTCATACTCAGCATTTGCAGGCAATCCATATTTTGTTGACCTCGATATGCTTATTGAAGAAGGGTTTTTATTAAAGTCAGAGGTTATTGCAAGAGACTGGGGAGATGGGGTTGTTCCGGTTAATGTTTCAGAAGATGATGCAATAAATGGAAGATTTGGAACATACAGAGATGGCAATATCGGTGATGACAGATACGTAAGCTATGAAAAGGTCTATAATAACAGGTTTGATATATTAAGAATTGCTTATAACAGATTCAAGGCTGCATGTATAGAAAGCAAGAAGACTCTTGCCAAGGGACTTCCGCTTTATAAGCAGTTTGATAATTTTGTTAAAGATAATGCAGACTGGCTTGAGGATTATGCGCTGTTTATGGCGTTGAAGTCTTATTTTAACAATGTTTCATGGGGTGAATGGGAAACTGATATAAAGTTCAGAAAGCCTGAGGCAATGAGACACTATGAAGAACAACTTTCGGATGATATAGGATACTGGAAATTCATACAGTTTGAATTCTACAGACAGTGGACTGCACTTAAGAAATACGCTAATGATAACGGAATAGAGATTATAGGAGATATTCCTATCTACATGGGTTATGACAGCGTTGATGTATGGGCTAATCAGGGTGAATTCCAGTTGGATGAGAATCTCACACCAATTAAGGTGGCAGGAGTTCCACCAGATGCTTTCTCAGATGCAGGTCAGAAGTGGGGTAATCCATTATATGATTATGAGAAAATGGAAGCTAATGATTTCAGTTGGTGGAGAAAGCGTATGAAAGCATCTGCAAGACTGTATGATGTTATCAGAATTGACCACTTTATTGGAATTGTTAAGTATTACACAATTCCTGCAGACATGCCGGATGCAAGACAGGGCGAATACAGACAGGGACCGGGACAGAAGCTTCTTGATGCAATCAATGAATCAATCGGTGATAAGAAGATTATTGCTGAGGACTTAGGTGTTGAAGTTCCTGAGGTTGCGAAGATTCTTAAAGATAACGGTTATCCGGGAATGAAGGTTCTTGAGTTTGCGTTTGGTGGAGACAGAAAGAATCCTCATCTTCCTTATAATTATACCCAGAATCTTGTATGCTATGGTGGAACTCATGATAATGAAACTCTGCTTGGCTTTTTTGAGAACAGGGGCGACTGGGAGTTAGGATATGCTTATGACTATCTTGATACAAGAGATAAGAAAAAAATGGTTGACCAGGTATTCAGGGCTGCGTATTCAAGTGTTGCTGTTCTTACAGTATTTGCTGCCCAGGACATTCTTAAGCTTGGAAATTGGGCAAGAATGAATCTGCCATCAAGCATGGGTAATAACTGGAAATGGCGTATGCAGAAAGGCCAGTTAGGACAGCATGAGCTTGAGTGCATGAGATATCTTGCAAGTGTATTTGACAGAGAAAGAAAATAATTCATTTGTCCTATTTACAAATTGGTAAAAAGTGGTATTATACTAAAGTAGAGACAAATTAATATTTTGGCAAAGCAGTCGAAAGGCTGTGACGCAAAGCCAAGGGTCTTAACTGATATTTATATATCAGAATGACAGCCGGTTGCATTACAATCAACGCAAATGATTCGTATTATTCAGGCATCCGGTTATCGGATGCCTTTTTTATTATAGTTCAACGGGGGAACTGATTATGAAAAAGAATAATTCTAAGAACTTGATTAAAACAATAACGGTTGCAATACTTGTATTTAGTGTTGGCACAGCATTTGCATTGAATACAGCAGGTGCAGCTGGCTTTGATATTATGGACAAGGTTGTTGTTAATGCTGTTACAGAGCAGGAAACAGCACAGCAGGTTGAGACAGAACCACAGACTGAGACATCTCCAGTAAAAGAAGATGTCGAAGAAACACAGGAAACAACAGCAATTAAGATAGAAGCTGCAAAAGAAGAGAGCGAAGCTTCCGAATCAGCGAAAGAAGATGTCGAAGAAACACAGGCTACAGAGCCAGAAGTACAGGCTCAGGATGTAACTGAAGAAGCTGCTTACATAGAAGAGCCTAAGGAAGTACAGCCAGTTGTGAATACGATTGTAATGGAAGTTATTGACAGAATTAATTCTGAAAGAGTGGCAGCAGGAGCAGCACCAGTAGTGTACGATGCAGTTCTTAACACCATGGCACAGGTCAGAGCCTCAGAGAACGCAGATAATGATTATTTTGTTATAGAGAATGGCAAGCATAAGAGACCGGATGGAAGCAATGCTTCTTCTATCTGTTCCGATTATGGACAGGCTGGATACTTTGGCGAGGTTATGGGAAGATATCAGACAAGCCCCGCTGAGATAGTAGATGGCTGGCATAATTCAGCAACACATTATGCATGCATGACAAGTACTAAGTACAACAGAGTTGGTGTGGGTATTGCAGCAGATTCAGAAGGATACCTTTACTGGGTAGCAATATTCATGGATTAATAAGAAGTAAGATTATATAATATAGATACAATTCAATATGGTAAGAACAATGTATTTGCGGCATTGTTTTTATATAGCTTCAAAAGAAGCGAGAAGCCCTCACATTCCTCTCCCGTTGTGTGAGGGCTTTTTTTGCGCGAGTAGCGCGGAGAATATACTTAATGAAAGGACAGGCATGCTTGCATGGCCTGTCCTTTTGTTAAGTATATTCGAGAAGCACCGCGACAATGCCATAACGAAGTTATGGCATCTGCGCTACTCGTGCAGAGAATATAATTATATGCTTGCAATGTGTATACATATATGGTAATATTCTTTGTGCAATAGACAGTTGTATATCGTGGAAAGACAGAGAAATACAATTGTCTTCACAAAACGGACACTAGAAAGGTACAGACGCAGTATGGCAGATAATATTAAGTATTATGTCGTTAAGCAAAAGGCTCTGCCTGAGGTTCTGCTTAAGGTAGCGGAGACGAACAGAATTATTGAGACTGAAAATATATCTGTTGCAGATGCTACAGAGAAAGTTGGAATAAGCAGAAGTTCTTATTACAAGTATAAGGATGATATTTTTCCGTTTAGAGAGAATGTAAAGGGGAAAACCATTACATTTGTATTGTCTATGGACGATGAACCAGGGCTGCTTTCCTTGGTATTGAAGAAGGTTGCAGAATTCAAGGCAAATATTCTTACTATTCATCAGACAATTCCGGTTAATGGGATTGCATCACTGACGCTTAGTGTGGATATTCTTCCGACTACAGGAGATTCTTCAGAAATGATAGAGCAGATAGAAAGACTTAAAGGGGTAAGATATCTTAAGATATTAAGCAGTGATGCATCTATCTGATATATAAGCAATTAAAGAAAACGGAGGCAGATATGGCAAAGATTGCAGTGTTAGGTTATGGAACAGTAGGATCAGGAGTGGTTGAGGTATTAAATACCAATGGTGCTTCAATTGCAAAGAGAGCAGGAGATACTATTGAGGTTAAGAGTGTACTTGATTTAAGAGATTTTCCGGGAGATCCAATTCAGGATAAAATCGTTCATGATATAGATCTTATAATTAATGACCCTGAGATAGAGGTTGTTGTTGAGGTTATGGGTGGTGTAGAGCCAGCATTTACATTTGTTAAGAAGGCACTTGAAGCAGGAAAGAGCGTGTGTACATCTAATAAGGCACTTGTTGCTGCACATGGTCCTGAGCTTCTTGAGATGGCTAAAGAAAGAAGACTTAATTTCATGTTTGAGGCATCAGTAGGCGGTGGAATTCCAATTATCAGACCGCTTAACCAGTCTTTAACAGCAGATGAGATTACTAAGATTACAGGTATTCTTAATGGAACAACTAACTATATTCTTACTAAGATGAGCAGAGAAGGAATCTCATATCAGGAGGTTCTTAAAGAGGCACAGGCACTCGGATATGCAGAAAGAAATCCGGAAGCTGATGTTGAAGGTTACGATGCATGCAGAAAAATAGCGATTCTTACATCACTTGCATTTGGCAATACTGTTAAATTTGAGGAAGTGTATACAGAGGGAATAACTAAGATTTCTAATGAGGATTTTGCATATGCTAAAGAGCTTGGAAGCGTTATCAAGCTTCTTGCAACAAGCTACAGCAAGGATGGCAAAGTATATGCAATCACAGCACCATTCATGATTGACAGCACACATCCATTATATAATGTTAATGACGTTCTTAACGGAATCTATGTACATGGCAATGTGTTAGGTGATGTAATGTTCTTTGGAGCAGGAGCAGGAAAGCTTCCAACAGCAAGTGCTGTAGTATCAGATGTAGTTGACTGTGTTAAACATAAGGGCAAAAATGTTATGACAATCTGGAGCTCGGTAAAGCAGGAACTCGGTGATACATTTGACGAGACAAGAAGATTCTTTGTAAGAATCCAGGGCGATGATGTCCAGGCGGCCAAGGCAGCATTTGGCGAAGGACAGGTTGTTAAGGTTGATGGAATTAACGGAGAGTTTGGATTTGTTACAGAGCCGATGACAGAGAGAGCATTTGAAGATGCTAAGGATAAGGTTTCTGTTATAAGCAGAATCAGAATAGATGATACTAAATTACAGTAATAATATAAGGGAGAAAAGTAATGGTTAAAGTAGTTAAATTTGGTGGAAGTTCACTTGCAAGCGCAGAGCAGTTTAAGAAGGTTGGCAATATTATCCGTGCTGATGAGGACAGAAAGTATGTGGTTCCTTCAGCACCTGGAAAGAGATTTCCAGAGGATACTAAGGTTACTGATATGCTTTACAAATGTTATGCAGAGGCAGAAGCTGGTAAGAATATTGAGAAGAGCCTTAAGGCAATTGAGGAAAGATACAATGAAATTATCAAGGGGCTTGGACTTAAGCTTTCATTAAAGGAACAGTTCGAGACAATTAAGAAGAATTTTGAGGCACTTGCAGGAAAAGATTATGCAGCTTCAAGGGGTGAATATCTTAATGGTATTATCATGGCTAACTATCTTGGATATGAGTTCATAGACGCGGCTACAGTTATCTGCTTCGATAAGGATGGAGAGTTTGATTCAGAAAAGACTAATGCAGTGTGTGAAGCAAAGTTTGCTAATATTGAAAGAGCAGTTGTACCTGGTTTTTACGGAGCAATGCCAAATGGAAAGGTTAAGACATTTTCAAGAGGCGGTTCTGATGTAACAGGATCAATCGTTGCAAGAGCACTTAAGGCTGATATGTATGAGAACTGGACAGATGTATCAGGCTTCCTTGCAGCAGATCCAAGAATTGTAAATAATGCAAAGCCAATCAACGTTATTACATATAAGGAATTAAGAGAGCTTTCATACATGGGTGCATCAGTGCTTCATGAATCAGCTATCTTCCCTGTAAGAAAGGGTGGTATTCCTATCAATATCAAGAATACTAATGCTCCAGAAGATAAGGGAACAATGATTGTAGAGACAACATGTAATATGCCAGAATACACAATTACTGGTATTGCAGGTAAGAAGGGATTCGTTGCAATCAGCATTGACAAGGATATGATGAATTCAGAAATAGGATTCTGCAGGAAGGTTCTTTCAGTATTCGAGGATAACGGAATCTCAATCGAACATATGCCTTCAGGAATTGATACTATGACAGTATTTGTTCATCAGGATGAATTCGTAGAGAAGGAACAGAAGGTCCTTGCGCAGATTCATAAGGCAGTTAATCCTGATTCTGTTGAACTTGAAGCTAACCTTGCGCTTATTGCAGTAGTTGGACGTGGAATGAAGAACAGTACAGGTATTGCTGGCAATATCTTCTCAGCACTTGCAAAAGCCAAGATTAATGTTAAAATGATAGATCAGGGATCTTCAGAGCTTAACATCATCATTGGTGTAAGAAACAGATACTTTGAGGATGCGATTAAGACTATCTATGGAGTATTCGTTCCAGAAGAATAATAAGTAAACAGGGGGATATGGGATATGAAGGAAGCTAAGAATGAACTGTTACAGTTTGTCGGCGGCGTAATAATGCTTGTTGTTGGATTGTACATATTGTCGCAGAAAGTAATGGTGTCTTCATCATATGGATTTTTTTCATTATGGGGTGGCAGGTTCTCATCAGGCCTTATTATGGTACCGTTAATAATTGGAGTTGTATGGATGTTTGCTTCAGGCGGCTCATTTGTATCTAAAGTATTTACCGTACTATCAGTGATACTTATAATTGCGGCAATTGTTGCGTCAACAAGAATCTGGCTTGTAACTATTACAATGTATGAATGGATTCTTATACTTGTTCTTATATTTGGCGGCGCCGGATTGGTTGCAAAGGTATTGTTTGCTAACAATAAGTCAGAAAAGTCCAAGAAAGATAAGTCAGAGCAGACAGGCGGCAGTTATACATCAAGTGTAGATGATGAACTTGACAAGATGAAAAAGAATATGAAGTAAATTGCTTTTCCCCGCACATGGAGTGCGGGGATTCTTGCGTTTATGCAACTGTTGATAAACTTTGATGAAATTGATATAATCAGATATGATATGCGTAGGAAAACGGAGGAATATTAATGAATATCAAAAAGAAGATAGCAGAAGAACTGGGAATTAAAGTTACGCAGGTAGAAGCTGCTGTTAAACTTATAGATGAGGGATGCACAATTCCTTTTATTGCGAGATACAGAAAGGAAGTTACAGGAGCGTTAAATGATGAACAGCTCCGTAACCTTGATGAGAGATTAAAGTATTTAAGAAACCTTGAAGACAGAAAGACTCAGGTCCTTGCAAGCATTGAAGAGCAGGGAAAGCTTACAGAAGAACTTAAGGCTGCTATTACAGCAGCAGAGACAATGGTTCTTGTTGAAGATCTTTACAGACCATACAAGCAGAAGAGAAGAACAAGAGCAACAATTGCGAAAGAGAAAGGTCTTGAACCACTTGCACAGTTCATATATGCACAGGAAGCTACAGAAGATGTAGAAGTCAAGGCAGCAGAATTTATCAGTGATGAAGAGGGTAAGGAAGTTGCTACAGCACAGGATGCAATAGCAGGTGCATTAGATATAATTGCAGAGCAGATATCAGATGTTGCAGATTACAGAACATATATCAGAGACATCACAATGAAAGAAGGAAAGCTTGTTGTAACAGCCAAAGATGAAAAGGCTGAGTCTGTATACGAGAATTATTATGATTATAGCGAGGCACTTTCAACAATTCCGGGACACAGAATCCTTGCAATTAACAGAGGAGAGGATGAGAAGTTCCTTACTGTTAAGGTAGAAGCACCAGAAGAGAGAATATTAAGATATCTTGAGAAGAATATTCTAAAGGATAATGCATTTACAGAAGAGTACCTTAAGAACTGTATTGCAGATGCATATGGAAGACTTATCGCACCAGCTATTGAAAGAGAGATAAGAAGCAGCCTTACAGAGACAGCAGAGGATGGGGCAATCAAAGTCTTTGGAAAGAATCTTGAACAGCTTCTTCTTCAGCCACCTATTGCCGGCAAGGTTGTTCTTGGCTGGGATCCGGCTTTCAGAACAGGCTGTAAGCTTGCAGTTGTAGATCCTACAGGCAAGGTGCTTGCAACTAAAGTTATATACCCTACAGAACCACACAATAAGGTGGCTGAATCTAAGGCTGAGGTTAAGAAGCTTATAGATAAGTACCACGTTAATCTTATTTCGTGTGGTAACGGAACAGCTTCAAGAGAATCAGAGAAGATTATTTCAGATATGATACATGAGATGAATCTTCCTGTTGATTATGTAATCACTAACGAGGCAGGGGCTTCTGTATATTCAGCAAGTAAACTTGCAACAGAGGAATTCCCTGACTTTGATGTGGCACAGAGAAGTGCAGTTTCAATAGCAAGACGAGTTCAGGATCCATTGGCAGAGCTTGTCAAGATTGACCCTAAATCAATCGGAGTAGGTCAGTATCAGCATGATATGAACCAGAAGAAGTTAGAGAATACACTTACAGGAGTTGTTGAGGACAGCGTTAATAAGGTTGGAGTAGACTTAAATACAGCGTCAGCCTCACTTCTTGAGTATATATCAGGTATATCTAAGGCAGTAGCTAAGAATATAGTTGAATACAGAGAGACTAACGGCAGATTCACGAACAGAAAGCAGCTTTTAAAGGTTGCAAAGCTTGGACCTAAGGCATTTGAACAGTGTGCCGGATTCATGAGAATATCAGGCGGCGATAATCCGTTAGACGCAACAAGCGTACATCCTGAAAGTTATGAGGCAGCAACAAAGCTTCTTGCACTTTTAGGTTATGATATTAATTCAATAACATCAGGAGAACTTATAGGACTTAAGAGCAAAGTTAAAGATTTTGCCAAGATGGCGGATGAACTTGGAATAGGAACAATGACACTTGAAGATATCGTTAAAGAACTTGAGAAGCCGGGAAGAGACCCAAGAGATGAGATGCCTAAGCCTATATTAAGAAAAGATGTTCTTGATATGAAGGATTTAACACCGGGCATGATACTTAAGGGAACAGTCAGAAATGTTATTGATTTCGGAGCATTTGTTGATATCGGAGTGCATCAGGACGGACTTGTACACATTTCCCAGATGAGCAGTACAAAGAGAGTTGAGCACCCTCTTGATGTTGTAAGTGTAGGAGATGTCGTAGATGTAAGGGTTATAGATGTTGATATCCCGAAGGCAAGAATTTCACTTTCAATGATACTTGATGAAAAAGAGGCAGCTAATAGAAAGTACACTAAGGATAATTCCAATAATAAGAATAACAGAAACAACGGCAAAGGAAACAGACAGGACAGAAAGCCTAAGAAGGAAGGTCTTAACCTTTCAGGTCTTGCTAAGTTCATGCATTAATAGGAGTATTGTATGGAAGATAGAATTGAATTTGACAGCGTAATTACAGAGAAAGCACTTAATGATTTCAAGATGTATCATGTTTTTCACAATGTCGGCGGAGTATTTGGATATGTATTTGCAGCATTTGCAATAGTTATGTGCGTGCTTGGCGTAATATTCAAAATGTCTCCTAAATATATAGTCATGATGGGACTTTTTGGAGTATTTTTCTTCTTTTATCCAATTGTTAATATGAGGTTTGGAACAAAGAAGCAGATGAAAACAGTTGCAGCATTTAAAGAACCTATGCATTATAGTGCCGGGGAAGACAAGATAATTGTAAGCCAGGGTGATATGTCAGAAGAACTTGCATGGGAGCAGATATACAAGATAAGATTCACAGGAAGCAATCTTATTCTGTATCTTTCATCTGTCAGAGCCAATGTGCTTACAGTTAACAGTATGGGTGAGGCGGCAGTTCCTTTTGTTAAAATGTGTCAGAAGAAATTAAAGCCTTTTCAGGTTAAGGTTAATATGGATAAGCTTGCTAAGGCTGTGGCTTAAGTAAGCAGATAGGAATAATATGATTAAAGAAACATTTAACGCTAAAGAAACATTTGAAGCAGGATATGAGATGGGTAAGAAGGCTCTTCCGGGGCAGATATACTGTCTGAATGGAGATTTAGGTGTCGGAAAAACAGTATTTACGCAGGGCTTTGCGAAAGGTCTTGGAATAGAAGAGCCTGTCAACAGCCCTACATTTACAATTATTCAGGAATACCATGAAGGCAGACTGCCATTGTATCATTTTGATGTATACAGAATTGGCGATGTTGAAGAGATGGATGAGCTTGGATATGAGGAATATTTCTATTCAGACGGGGTGTGCCTTATTGAATGGAGCACTCTTATACAGGAGATAATTCCAGATAATGCGATAGAGATAGTTATAGAAAAAGATCTTGAGAAAGGCTTTGATTACAGAAAAATAACTATCGGGCAGGAGGCAGTATGAGAATATTAGCGATAGAAAGTTCAGCAGTTACAGCATCAGTTGCGATTCTTGAAGATGATACACTGGTGGCTGAATACACAATTAATCATAAGATGACACATTCACAGACACTTCTTCCAATGATAGATGAGATATTTTCAATGGTTCAGTTAAAGCCTGATGATGTTGATGTTATAGCAGTATCAAAGGGACCGGGTTCGTTCACGGGCCTAAGAATTGGTGCGGCTACAGGCAAGGGAATTGCACTTGCGCTTGACAAAAAGATGGTGGCAGTACCGACACTTGCGGCTATGGCATATAATTTATATGGAGACAGCAGATATATATGCCCTGTAATGGATGCAAGAAGAAAGCATCTGTACAGCGGAATATATACATTTGACGGCGAAAAGCTTGTTACAGTAAGAGATGTTAATCTTGCTTCATATGAAGAGCTTGCAGAAGAGCTTGTGGGACTTGATGGACAGGTTGTATTAGTAGGTGATGGTGTAGATGTTGCAGGAGATGTCCTTAAAGAGCAGCTTGGCGACAAATGTATACTTGCACCAGCTCATATCAAAACACAGAGAGCCGGCTCTGTAGCACTTTTAGCAAAGCAGATGGCAGATAATGGTCAATATACAGATGCTGATGAGTTAAAGCCTGATTATCTGCGCCCTTCACAGGCAGAAAGAGAGAAAGCACAGCATGAGTCTTAAATATGTGATAAGACCAATGATGGAAGATGATACATTTGCAGTAGCACTGATAGAACAAGGGATATTCTCACTTCCGTGGTCGCAGAAATCATTTGCAGATGCGTGCAGGAATCAGGACAATGTGTATCTGGTGTGCGAAGCAGACGGAGTAATTGCCGGATATTGTGGTATGTGGACTGTGCTTGGAGAAGGTAATATAACCAACATGGCAGTATCACCGGATTACAGGCAGTGCGGCATAGCACAGATGCTTATGCAATCAATGGAAAAGTATGGTGATGACAAGAATGTCACATCATATTTCCTTGAAGTCAGACAGAGCAATCTGCCAGCAATAGCCCTTTATGAAAAAATGGGGTATAAGAATATAGGAATAAGAAAAAATTTTTATGAAAAACCAGTTGAGGACGCAGTTATTATGTCCAAAACAGTTGATATACAATAAAAGAAGGAGGTGCAGTTAATGTTAGATGTATGTCTGCTGGGAACAAGCGGAATGCTTCCTTTGCCGGGGAGATGGCTGACATCGCTTATGACACGTTATAATGGAAGCAGCCTTATGATAGACTGTGGAGAAGGAACCCAGATAGCAGTTAAGCAGAAGGGATGGAGTTTTAATCCGATAGATGTTATATGCTTTACACATTATCATGCGGATCATATAAGTGGACTTCCGGGACTTTTACTTACGATAGGCAATTCAGAAAGAAAAAAGCCTCTAACACTTGTTGGACCTAAGGGGCTTGGCAAGGTAGTTTCATCTTTAAGAGTAATTGCACCAGAATTGCCATTTGAGCTGAATCTTATAGAACTGACAGGCCCACAGGAGCATCTGGAACTATGCGGATATGAGATAGATGCATTCAGGGTTAACCATGCGGTTACATGTTATGGATATACAATAAGCATACCAAGAATTGGCAAATTTGATGTAGAAAAAGCAAGAACATTGGGAATCCCATGCAGTATGTGGAATAAGCTGCAGCATGGAATTACAGTTACAATAGATGATACAGAATATACCTCTGATATGGTAATGGGAGAGACAAGAAAAGGTCTTAAAGTCACATATTGTACGGATACAAGACCTGTTCAGTCAATAGTAGATAATGCCAAGGATTCTGATCTTTTCATCTGTGAGGGAATGTATGGAGAAGATGGTAAAGAAGCTAAGGCACGGGAATACAAACACATGACATTCACAGAGGCAGCACAGCTTGCAAAGAAGGCTTCTGTTAAAGAAATGTGGCTGACACATTACAGTCCGTCGCTAGTAAGGCCGCAGGATTATGTTGATAAGGCAAGGAAGATATTCCCAGCTACAATAGCAGCAACCGACGGAAGAACAGTAGAATTAAAGTTTAATGATGAAGATTAGCAGACATATATAGATATTAGCTATACATATTGATAGGAGATAATAATATGGATAAAGAAGATGTGCTTATTCTTGCAATAGAGAGCTCTTGTGATGAGACAGCAGCGGCAGTTGTAAAGAATGGAAGAGAGGTATTGTCTAATGTAATCAATACCCAGATAGCTATACATACAGAGTATGGCGGAGTAGTTCCTGAAATCGCGTCAAGAAAGCATATAGAAAATATTAATCCGGTAATTAAAAAGGCATTGACAGATGCGGGTGTTACGCTTGATGATATAGATGCAATAGGTGTTACATATGGTCCGGGACTTGTCGGAGCTTTACTTGTGGGAGTAGCAGAAGCTAAAGCCATAGCATTTGCAAAGAATAAACCATTAGTTGGGGTACATCATATAGAAGGGCATATAAGCGCCAATTATGTTGAGAACAAAGAACTTGAACCACCATTTGTGGCTCTTGTTGTCTCTGGTGGACATACACATCTGGTTAAAGTTAATGATTACGGAGAATATGAGATAATTGGAAGAACTAGAGATGATGCGGCAGGAGAAGCGTTTGACAAGGTAGCCAGAGCAATCGGATTAGGATATCCGGGAGGTCCAAAGATAGACAAGCTTGCCAAGGAAGGCAATCCTGAAGCAATAGAGTTTCCAAGAGCACATGTTGATGATGCACCATATGATTTCTCGTTCAGTGGAATCAAGTCAGCGGTGCTTAATTACATTAATTCAGCCAATATGCAGGGAAAAGAGATTAATCGTGCGGATGTAGCTGCGTCTTTCCAGAGAGCAGTAGTGGACGCATTAGTATCGCGAGCTGTTAAACTGGCAAAAGAATGTGGTATGGACAAGCTTGCAATAGCCGGCGGAGTTGCTTCAAATTCTGCGTTAAGGGCAGCAGTACAGGAGGAGTGCGCTAAGAATAACATCAGATTTTATTCACCATCGCCTGTGTTGTGCACAGATAATGCGGCAATGATAGGCGCAGCAGCATATTATGAGTATATAAAAGGAGTGCGTCATGGTTATGATCTCAATGCCGTGCCAAACCTCAAGTTAGGAGAGCGTATATAATGAATACAGCAATTGTTCTTGCAGGAGGAAGCGGCAAAAGAATGAATAGCGACATTCCCAAGCAGTATCTGATGCTTGCTGGAAAACCGGTTATATACTATTCTCTGAAAGCGTTTCAGGATAATTCTCACATAGACAACATAATACTTGTAACAGCAGAAGAATATATTGATTATGCCAAAGAGAACATACTTGATAAAACACTGAGTAAAGTCTCAATGGTGATTCAGGGTGGCATGGAGCGCTATGATTCTGTCTATAAGGGACTTCAGTGCATTAAAGAGCCGGGGTATGTATTCATACATGATGGTGCAAGACCATGTATAAGCCAGAAACTTATAGACGATTGTTATACAAATGTTGTTAAAAATGGTGCATGCATAGCGGCAGTTCCAGTTAAAGATACAATTAAGATAGCAGATGCAGAAGGGTTTGCTGCAGAGACGCCAGACAGAAGTACATTGTGCAGATTCAGACACCGCAAGTGTTTAGATATGATATAATAAAAGAATCATATGATAAGTTGTATGCAGGTGGTAGATTTAATGGGGTTACAGATGATGCAATGGTGCTTGAAAGGTATGGAGAGTATCGCATAAAACTGGTTAATAGTGATTATAGGAATATTAAGATTACTACGCCAGAAGATATGAATACAGCAGAAATATTTATAAAGGATACATTTTAATAGATAATAATATTGAATCTTTAATAAGGAGACAGGTATGAGCAGTTTTTCAGTTAAGAGAATAAATGTTGTCGGAGCGATAGCGTCTGTGTGGGCGTTTATATTTGCGTTCTTTCCATTTTACAGAATAAAACCATCAGATGCATTGGTACAACAGGCAGGAAGTCAGGCTGATACATATTCGATAACAAAAAATATGATTTCATATAATTTTTTTGGCGTGTTGTGCCTTATGCTTGCCATAGCAGCTCTGGCTTTATATGTATGGAACAGTTCACAGCTTGTGAGAGCTGCAGCTATAATAGTTTCTTTAGTTGATTTTATAAGTCTTATGCTTGCTTTAATTGTTGGCAATTCTGAGATTAAAGATACTAAGGCAATAATATCATATGCAGTACAGTATAGTGGTTCAGGAATGAAGACAAGTATGTTTATAAAGACATCAGTAGCATTCGGATTTATTCTTGAGTTGATAATGATATTAATAATGATAGGCTCATACTGGATTAATGAACTGTTATTCAGACCCTATGTATTAGGAGACAAGTCAGAAGCAGTATTAAATCCTCTGGAAGGACTTGTTGGAACAGCCAAAGCCAGTTACATAAAGCAGATGACGGCACATATGCATATGAAAAATAATGCACCATCAGAAGCTTCTGAAGGTTCTTCGGAAATACTTGAAAAAAATAAAAAAACTTTAAAAAAGCTGTTGACAAAGTTTCACCGTGATGATAATATAATCAAGTCGCTGGTGCGACACAATTAAATAGCTATGGAGAGGTACCGAAGTGGTCATAACGGGGCGGTCTTGAAAACCGTTTGTCTTCACGGGCGCATGGGTTCGAATCCCATCCTCTCCGCTAAAGCCGTTCATTAAATATGAATGGCTTTTTATTTGCCAAAGGTACTTATGAGCATAATGCACAAGAAGCTGATGCAAATAGTGCTGGTGAAAGGGCTTGACATACAAGATATTGTCACTTTGAAAAAATATGACAAAAAAGTAAAAAAGTTCTTGACAAACAAGATTGGCGATGATATCCTAATTAAGCTGTCGGCGAGAAAAGCTGATGACCTTAATACAGATCTTTGATAACTGAATAGAAAGACAACCTTGAAATTCTTTGAGAATTTTAAAATGATTCATTAATGAATCTTGCGAGTATCGAAAGATACACGAACCTAAACAGTAAAGTCCAATCAAGCATTCTGCTTGATGGTAAAACTATTTAAGCTAGTTAGTTTATAACTGACGAGGCAAACTTTTTATGAGAGTTTGATCCTGGCTCAGGATGAACGCTGGCGGCGTGCTTAACACATGCAAGT
>NZ_QSEU01000002.1:0-215180 GCF_003466705.1 Eubacterium sp. AM46-8 | reverse complement strand
ATGAGATAATTTTATTTCTCTAATGCTCCTTTTTTACAGACTCACTATCTATATATTTCTTTTAAAAACATTATATCCGCCAGAAAATTGTGAACATAAATCACTCATTCCACTAATGAAAAATATTGCTAGCACAAAATAAACTTATAATATCTTTTTCTTTTTTTAATTCTTTAAAGTATATTTCTTCTTTAGCATGTAATAAAGCAAGTTTATTATATGCCATCTCTTTAGGATTTCTTGCTATCAAATATGATGCTCCAACCCCTTCTCTTTTCTCATAATGATATACAACATAATTTGTAAATGCTGCTGTCTTTGCATATTCAAACACTTCGATATTAAAAATCGCATCTTCATTATAAATAATATTAGTTCTAAATCGTATAGAATTTTTCTCAACTATGGATCTTTTTATCAGATAACACCAAGTAAATCCTTTTAATTTATTCTCCTTAAGTCTTCCACCTCTTGCCCATCTAACTAAATCTTTTTCTCCAATTCCAATTTGAGATGCAAACAATGTATTATATATATCACTAGTTTCTCTATAGCTATAAAAAGGCGAATTGCAAATCTGATAATTCCTTAATTCCCCTTTATCATCAAGAAAATCAATACTATATGAAAATGAAATAATATCAAAATCGTTTGCTTCTAATAAAACTTTATAGAGCATTTCAGCATCAATATAATCATCTGCATCTACAAATAATATATAATCCCCAGTTGCTCTTTCCAAGCCTAAATTTCGAGCTGCTGTCACTCCTTTATTTTCTTGATTTAATATTATTATTTTATCTTTATATTGCTCCAAAATCTCTTGAGTACTATCAGTAGAGCCATCATTAATTTCAATAATTTCAGCATTTAAATTTTATTTATATACAATAGTATCTAAACACCTTCTTATATATTTTTCAGCATTATAACAAGGAATTATAACTGTTACTCTGCTCTCAAGATGATACTCCCTCCTATTATTTTGTCAAATTCAATTCAAAATTTTTCTGAAATTGGATGCTCTAAAAAAGCATTTAAATCTTCCGGAACCCCCAAGCCATACATTCCATTTCCAACACTACCAATATTTTTAAATACAATCTTTTTGCCATCATCAATTAGCATATTGTATACTGGTGCAACATAAAACTCGCCCTTGACACGCATATCCATATCAATCATTTTATGAGCATATTTTACATAATCACTTCCATATTTAAAATTGTATATTCCCACTGTAGCTTCATTAGAAATAACTTCTTTTTCCCTAACCATAGTTACATGTTTTTGTTCATCAAATGCAATAAATGACCATTTATCATCATCTGCGAACATAGTCATAATTAATCCATCATTATCAGCTAGAGTGGCTATATATTCATTAATATCACAATCAACATACTGATCCGAATTGGCAATCATTAAGCCATCTTCATTATTAATATATTCTTCAGCAAGAAGAACAGTACAAGCTGCTCCTTCAGTAACACTATTTACTGGAATTATTATACAACCGGGTGCAATTTTTTTTAAATAATCCGTAAGCTTAAACTTTTCAATATGTTCTTGAAGGCAAATGAAAATAAATCTATGTTCGCACTCAGGAGTAAGATTTTTTACAACCCATTCAATCATATAATGACCCTTTACGTCAATTAAAGGCTTAGGCATTTTATAACCTGCATTTGCAAATCTACTTCCTCTTCCCGCCATAGGAATTACTATATTAATCATTATTCTTACCTCTCTCCGTCTTAAGATATTGCTTATAAGCATCAATACCACTTTGTGTTTTTAACAAGAAATAGTCATTCCTATCTATTGAATATATTCCTATTTTCTTTTGTTTTAATATCATTTCATTATAAACAGGACACAAATAAAACAATCCATTTACTGATGCATCTTTTGCAATCATATTAATCGCACTCTCAATAAAATCAGAACCTTTTTTGAAATAATAAAAACCTGCAGTAGCATGTTTACTAATGGGTCTTTTTTCTGCTGCTTCTATAACAAGACCATTTTCATCAAGTTTTACAAATGAAAATTTAGGATGAATATCCTCAAATGTAACAATTCCCCCATCATAATCTTTTTCCATAAAATAATTAATTATATCATTCGTATTAGCAAGAAATAACTGATTGCTACTAGAAATAACCAACGGCTCATCGTCATTTATATAATCAATGGCTAATAATGAACTACAAACTGATCCCTTTGTATCGCCTTCTGCTACAACAATCTTTGCATCAGGAATTAATAATTTAACAATCTGATCAAAATGATACATTTTTATATCCTGTTTTCTCAACACAACAATAAACTCTGCATTTTCAATAGGTTTTAGAAAATCATAACAATACTGAAAAATGGTTTTTCTTTCAATTTCATAAAGACTTAACATATAATCAGTATTATTTTCCAGTGTATCATTTCCGACAATTGGTATAATAACTTTCATACTACTCAGCCTCTCTTTCAACTTTATTGATAAATTTTTTAATATTATCATAATTCACATCATATACAGTGGATATTTCAAGTACATGTGTTCCCGCATTTTTAGCTGCAGCAATACCGTTCTTATTATCTTCACAAACAACACACTCATCTGCCCTTAATCCAAGACGCTCTATTGCCTTAATATATATTTCTGGATCAGGCTTTGACTTTACAACATCTTGATTGCTTAAAAAGAAATCTAAATATTGTAATAAATCGCTCTTTTCCATCATTAGCTGAATCGAATTTCTTATCGAATTAGATGCACATGCCAAATGATAACCTTCTGATTTTAACCTAGATAATGCATATTGATGAGTAAATATAGGATGACAATCCATATTAACACGCTCTATTGTGTATTTCTGTTTTAACTGATTAATATATGGATGTAATTTTTCAGGGAGTCCTCTTTCCATTGACAACATTTTCAATTTGTCTTTTGTTGGAAGCCCATCATATGTAATTAAATGATCGTACCTACTTATCTCATATCCAAAAAGTGATAATGCCTTATTTAAAGCCTCATAATGCCACTCCTTAGCGTCAATTAAAACTCCATCCATGTCAAATATTATTGCTTTAATTTTACTCATACTATATCTCACTTTCTATATGCTTTATAATCATGTGTAGCAACTCTTTTTTCCACTGGAGGCATCTCCATATAATTGCCATATTTATGTTTTAATACTTCTTTATAACATCGTGGTGCTCTAAATTGTGCATCCTCAAAATCTACAAAAACAGTTTCATCAACCCATTCTTTTTTCATGACATCGCGTTTATAATCTGACTGCCAAGTTGTAGGACCCACATAATCGCATTCCTCATATTTATATTTATCTTTTAATTTTTCAAGTCTCTTAAACCAAAACTTGACTCCTGTAATTTTAGCAAACAGATATAATGGAAACTTAATTATAGTTTGTTTTACACTTTTTTTAGAAGAATACTCAACATGATCCACAAAAAAATGCTCTCTAGATGCCAAAAAACACATTGAAGACAAAAATCTAAAATAATTTCCCTTTTTCTGAACCTCATTCCATGAATGTCCTGCACCATCTAATGGATAAATATCAACAAACAATCCCATTCCGCAATCTTTCTCATTATTTGCTACATATTTATATCTTGTATCACAAAATCTTGATATCATAAAAGGATAATTAGCATTATTTGATTTTGAAAATAATTTATATGGCGCTAACTCTTTTTCATGTTCAATCAGGTATTCTATCAGCTTATCATAATCTGATCTCTTCATCATTATATCTAAGTCATCATCCCATGGAATAAATCCCTTATGTCTAGCAGCTCCCAACAATGTTCCATACATCAAAAAATAATCCAATTTTTGTTCTTCACAAATTTTAGATAATACTTTCAATATTTCTAACTCAACTTCTTGCATTTCCTTGTTTGTCATTTCCTGCATTTTATATTCTCCCTTATGCTATCTTTTCCAAAGTGTCTCATATCTATTACATATATACTTCCAACTATATGCAGTATTTACTCTCTCTTTTGCTTTATGACCAAGTTCTTCTCTATTCATATCATCGCATTCATCAATCAATTGTGATAAATTTCCATCATCCTTTGTCCAATACATAGCAGCATCCTGTGCCACTTCCCTATTAAACCCAACATCTAACAACAGGTTAAGATTTGTACTGCCCAAAGCTTCTAATAACGACGGATTAGTGCCGCCTACTTCATGTCCATGGAAATATCCATATGCTCCCTCTCTTATCTTTTTCAAGAGTTCCTGATCATAGACTGTTCCCACGAATTTAATTCTTGCATCTTTGCTAAAATGTAATCTTTGTTCAAGCTCATTAAGAAACTTTTCATCACTATTTGTAATAATAGCAAAGTCTTTATTCGTATGTGACTTCATATATTCTTTAATCATTGTTTCATAATTGTTCTCTGGAACAAATCTTCCAACAATTAAATAATAATTATCTTTTTTCAGATTCTTGCTCTCAAGCCACTCCTGATACTTTTCTTCACTACATGAACTAGGAGCTGTTTCTGCTCCATATGCAATAAATGTTGTATTGTTCACGTTATATGTATTTCTTATATATTTTTCGATATTGATTGAATCGCACACAATTAAATCAGAACCAAGAAGCATCTTCTTCTCACTGTATTTCCAATACTTTCTGACTGGTGCTGACCATTTTGCTCTCATCCACTCATGTCCATCCGGATTAAGGAACACCTTACCCCCAAGAGCTTTGATTCTTCTGGCATAATGATTAAAAAAAGGTCCTATTCTGCAAGTCATAATATAGACTATAGGCTCTTTTATTTTCTGTTGTTTTATTATCTCTATACTTTTCTTCAATGCAGCACAATCATAATAAATTGCCTGTGCTGCTCCTAATCTCTCTGGTATAGATATCTCAAAACATTCAGCATTATGATATGTATATCCATCTTTGCAACGGACTGCTCCATCAGGCATACCTGAACCTTGTCCATTAGCCTTAACTGCAACATGATATTTAATATCAGAATTATTCTGGTGATACTCCGTTAATTTGTTAATGAAAGTTTCATATCCACCATATGCCCCTAATGATTTTGCTCCCACTAAAAATATATGCTGCACTTTATTATCTCCCTCTGCAATTCTACATAGTTGTGTCACAATCTTATTAACTATGGCACAGATAAAATATGAATTTTATAAAAGTTTAATACTTTTTCATACAAAATTCACCGCCTAGTATTCTACCATTTCTGACTATATTCGTCAATGTTTTACAGGACAATACTGTGTATTATATGGCATACATAAAATGTATCGAAGCCACTATAATTTTAGTAAGTACGATACATTTTCTCATAACATTTTAATACAAGCCGCTTTCCTCTCTTTCACGCTCATGCTTTGCCTGATCACGGTATATATCATAGAGCTGATAGTATATAGCTGGTGCACCCTGCATCTTCTTTATCTTCCCTCTCTTTTAAAGCAGAAAGAACCCTCCCGGTGAAGTGTACACCGAGAGAGTCCTTTTATTGTTTTCTTATCAGTCTGATTATCCAGAACATCACTCCACCAATCATTCCGCCAAGTGTGTTGTAGCATATATCTGACAACTGGAATGTACCAAGCCTTAACATCAACTGCAATGTTTCTATTGTAAGCGAGAACAGAAATCCCGCTGCTATCGCATACATCACCGGTCTTTTCACTGCATTTTTCCTGTTCTTTAATACAATCAGAAGCCATGTCCACGGTATAAGCATTATTACGTTCTCAACCGGTTCTGCACTCACTTTTCCTTTGGCATCTGTGAGTGTCCATCCGCCCATTACATCTGACAGCGGATTCATCCACATGTTTCTGTTAAGAAGTGTCTTGAACAATATCATCACTGTGAACAAGAACCAGAAGAACAATTCCCGAAAATGTGCATCTTTCTTGAATTTCCCAAGCCATGCAGACATCATCGGTTTGAAGCCTTTTCCCGCTCCATCCGGCTCATAGCAATACATATATGCAATTGTAAGCAACAATGCTGACAACAGTGCAAACCAGAATGGTTCGTATAATGTTGTCAGAATGTCGGTTATTACTTTTTTTAACATTTCCTGCATTGTATATCACTCCCAATTATCTATTCCAGAAGAACTTATATTCACCTAAAAACATTATGCATGTACACAGTACCCATATATACCCATTTTCTTCGTTCCTGCTTGATCCATTTTGTCCTTCGAGAATTTTTACTAAATCTAATTCATTACTTTGCAATTTATTTATATTTTTCCTTTCAGGCATCCATCAATATACATATCTACATTCATCATATTATCATAATTTAACACATCCGCAACAACTTTATCAAGTTCTGCCGTTTCAATTGTGTCAGTATTATCATTCATATTTTTTCAAATTCCCCACCAATATATAGCTTTTCCAAATTATGACCTTCTCTTAATTCTCTATAATTAATTTCTCTAAGCACAATTCATTTCGATTATTTCTGTTATAAGTATATATCACATTCTTGCATTGATACACTCAGAATTGAATTTATATCCACCAATTAAATAACTCCCATAGGTAAAAATATACCATGGGAGCTGTTTGTTCTTTAAATAATAAAATGAGCAGCGCTATAAGCCGGGTTATGTCAGCATAGCTGTGACGATCATCTATCTAGTCCTGCTGTTACCAGCAGGCTCAAGCGACCTACCTAAAGCTTGGCGGGCAGCCTTTGTAACGCTTTTGTTTGGTCTTGCTTCGGATGGGGTTTACATGTGCCACTGCTGTTACCAGCAATGCGGTAGTCTCTTACTCTGCCTTTCCACCCTTACCACAACTTTCGCCATGGCGGTATATTTCTGTTGCACTGGCCTTGGAGTCGCCTCCACCGGACGTTATCCGGCATCCTGCCCTATGAAGCCCGGACTTTCCTCACCTGCACGAATGCAGCCGCGATCATCTGCGCTACTCATGATATTTAATTGTGATTGCTTTCATATACAAGCTGGTACACTTCTATTCTGAACTGATCTTCCTCACTAATCCCCACAAATCTGCATCCGTAGGTATCTCAGCCTCTCCGAGATTCTCCATTCTGATTATCTCAACAACAGCCTCTATACGTTCTTTATTATCAAGAGTGATTACTGTCGAATAATAAGTATTCAGCTCAAACTTACGGTCTGATTTGAATGCTATGCCACCCTTGGATATGTTAATAACATTAACATCCACTGTCTCCCCGGAACATGCAGAAATACGACTTTCATCAAGCTTTTTCAAAGAAATAATAACATCAACATCAGTTCTTCTTGATTGTCTTCTCTCAACTTTGACCATGATTATCCTCTATTCCGAGCAGCCTCTTATCTGTTCATGTTTACTTAATCTATCTAATGATATCATTAACCTTTAAGAAGTTCAAATATATTTTTTGAATTATTTAATAAACATAGCATCTCCAAAGCTGAAAAATCTGTATTTTTCCTGTACAGCAACCTCATACGCATGAAGCACATGCTCTCTTCCAGCAAGTGCTGATACCAGCATAACAAGTGTTGATTCCGGAAGATGGAAGTTAGTTATAAGACAGTCTATAGCCTTAAATTTATATCCCGGATATATGAATATCTCTGTCCAACCACTTTTAGCAGGAATTGTTCCATCTTCAAGTGCAACTGACTCAAGAGTTCTTGTACTTGTTGTTCCTACAGCAATTACTCTGCCACCATTCTTTCTTGTATTATTAATCATATCAGCAGCTTCCTGTGTGACAACATAGAATTCTGAATGCATATGATGATCAAGAATATTCTCAACTTTAACTGGTCTGAATGTTCCAAGTCCTACATGAAGTGTAACTCTTGCAATATTCACTCCCATGGCTTTAATCTTCTCAAGCAGCTCTGTTGTGAAATGTAATCCGGCAGTAGGCGCTGCTGCAGAACCCTCATGCTTTGCATATACTGTCTGGTATCTGTTCTTATCTTCAAGCTTATGTGTTATATATGGTGGAAGCGGCATCTGTCCGAGTTCATCAAGAATCTCTTCAAATATTCCATCATATGTGAACTGGATAAGTCTGTTTCCCTCCTCAACAATATCTATAACCTCGCCCACAAGTTTTCCTTCACCAAAACTTATCTTAGCACCAACCTTTGCTTTCTTTCCCGGCTTGACAAGTACTTCCCATGTATCCTGTCTATCCTCAAGTCTCTTAAGAAGCAATACTTCAATAGCAGCTCCTGTATCAACCTTAGTTCCTATAAGTCTCGCAGGAATTACCTTCGTATCATTAACAACAAGACAATCTCCCGGCTTAAGATAATCTACGATATCTCTGAATATTCTATGCTCAATCTCTCCTGTCTCCTTATCAAGCACCATAAGTCTTGAACTTGATCTGTCTGACAATGGATCCTGTGCAATAAGTTCCTCTGGCAGATCATAATAAAAATCATGTAAATCCATGCTTATACTCCTTTCAGTACTTTATGCTTCACTGGATTGGACTTTCATCGTGCCTCACACTACTTTAAAGTCCAATCCGCTCCTACGGCTTCCCGGTTTTGGACTTCCTCCGTGTCTCACACTACTTTAAAGTCCAATCCTCGCCTACGGCTTCCCGATTTTGGACTTCCTCCGTGCCTCACACTACTTTAAAGTCCAATCCACAGCTCCAGCTTCCCGGAACGCTACAGCAAAGGGGCGGCGCCACACGCCGCCCCTTCATCAACCGCCACAACATCGCGGTCTATATCTGCACTACTTTCTAAGCTCGATTCCGTCAGCCTCAAGGTCCTTGAATATCTTCTCCATTACTGGTGTGATATCCTTATCCTCAAGTGTTCTGTCCTTAGCTCTGAATGCGATTGAGTAAGCAACTGACTTAAAGCCTTCTTTAATCTGGCTTCCTTCGTAGATATCGAAGAGGTTGTAGCTTTCTAATATCTTGCCGCCGCGCTTCTCAATAATCTTCTCAACTTCACCAACTGGAAGTTCCTTAGGCATTACCATACTGATATCTCTTGTTACAGCTGGGAACTTTGCAATTCCTGTGAACTTCTTATCGAAGCTTGCCATTTCTGTAACTGTTGGAATATCAATAACAACAATATATGTTCTCTCACCGATTGAGTAAGTATCGGCAACATCCGGATGAAGTTCTCCGATGTAACCAATCTTCTTATCAGCATAATATACATCCGCCTGACGGCCTGGATGTAAGAATGGAATACCAGCCTTAGCATCATATGTTGGCTTCTTCTTCATTCCAATCTTCTCAAGGAATTCTTCAATAACACCCTTCATTGAGTAGAAGTCAACGCTGCCGAAAGCTCCAAGTGTGAATTCAACTCTTTCATCCGGAAGCTCATTTACATCATCTGCTGCAAGGTAAACCTTAGCTAATTCATATAACTTAACATTCTTGTTACGTCTGTTATAGTTAGTAGATAATGATGTAAGCATTCCGTGGATTGGAAGTGTTCTCATAACTGAGAAATCCTCTCCTAATGGGTTAGAGATTACAACTGTCTTTCTGTATACAGAATCAGCAGGAAGCTTTAACTTATCGAATACCTTAGGGCTCTCGAATGAGTATGTCATAGCCTGTGAGAATCCTGTAAACTGGGCAACCTCAGAAGCTGCATCTTCAATACTCTGCTCAAATGAAATCTTACCCATTGTTGTCTCTCCCTTAGGAAGAGTTGTAGGAATGTTGTCATATCCGAAAAATCTTGCAACTTCCTCTGCTATATCAGCATCTCTGTTAAGATCCTGTCTGAATGTTGGGATGATAAGCTCATTAGCGTCTTTATCATATTCAACTTCAAGTCTTTCAAAGTAAGAAAGCATATCTTCATCTGATACATTAGTACCAAGTAAAGCATTGTATTTAGCTGGCTCAAATGGAAGTCTCTTCTTAGTTACAGGATCAGGATATACATCAACTGCACCACCTACAACATCACCTGCATCAAGCTCCTCGATAAGCTGGCATGCTCTGTTAATAGCTTCCATAGCGTTCTCTGGGTCAAGTCCCTTCTCGAACTTACCAGATGCGTCTGTTCTTAAACCAATCTTCTTAGTTGTCTTTCTTATGTTAGTTCCGTCAAATGTAGCTGCTTCGAAAAGCATTGTCTGTACATCATCAGTAATCATTGAGTTCTCACCACCCATGATACCTGCGATACCAACTGGCTTCTCACCGTCACAGATAAGAAGTGTCTGTGCGTCAAGAGTTCTCTCCTGTCCGTCAAGTGTTACGAACTTTTCGCCATCAGTTGCTGTTCTTACAACAATCTTGTGACCTGCAATAGTGTCATAGTCATATGCATGCATTGGCTGACCATATTCTTCCATAACATAGTTAGTTATATCAACGATGTTGTTGATTGGTCTGATACCTGCTGTCATAAGTCTTTGCTGCATCCACTTTGGAGATGGAGCAAGTCTGATATTCTTAACAACTCTTGCAACATATCTTGAGCAAAGCTCTTTAGCTTCAATATCAACTGAAACCATTGTGTTAACATCCTCATCGTTACCTGTCTTAGTAACAACCGGTGGATTGAAAGGCTTTCTGAATGTAGCAGCAGCCTCTCTTGCGATACCGATAACGCTGTAGCAGTCTACACGGTTATTAGTAATCTCATATTCAAATACTGTATCATTAAGTCCTAAGTACTCTACCGCACTTGAACCAACAACAGCATCATCTCCAAATATATATATTCCTTCCTCTGGTGCATCCGGGAAGAATTCTCTTGAAGAACCAAGCTCCTCGATAGAGCACATCATACCGCATGACTCTACACCTCTTAACTTGCCCTTCTTAATCTTAATTCCGTCTTCTGGAAGTGCGCCGCCGTCATGTCCTCCGGCAACTTTACCTCCGTCTAATACTACAGGAACCTTCTGTCCGCTTGAACCAACTTCAATGTTAGGTGCACCTGTTACAATCTGGACATTCTCACTGCCAACATTAACCTGGCATACAACAAGCTTGTCTGCATCAGGATGCTTCTCAACTGAGAGAATCTGTCCAACTACGATTTTATCAAGGTTCTTGTCAAATGCGTTGAAACACTCTACCTTAGTTCCTGAAAGTGTCATTGCATCTCTGAATTCCTGATCTGTACACTCAAGACCTGGAACCATTGCTTTTATCCAATTTAATGATGTATTCATATCGTCATTCTCCTTAAATATACTTTATCTTATTCCAGTCATTAGACCACTATATGAATCGATTTAGAACTGTTTTATGAATCTGATATCGTTCTCATAAAGAAGTCTCATGTCATCGATTTCGTACTTAAGAAGAGCAACTCTCTCAAGTCCTACACCAAAGGCAAATCCTGTATATTCTTCCTTATCAATTCCGCAAAGCTCGAATACATGTGGGTGAACCATTCCACAGCCGAGGATTTCAATCCAGCCCTCGCCCTTACAGAAACGGCATCCTTTACCACCACATTTGAAACAGCTTACATCCATCTCGGCACTAGGCTCAGTGAATGGGAAATGATGTGGTCTGAACTTAACCTTAGTATCAGGTCCGAAAAGCTCCTTGGCGAATTCTGCTAAAGTTCCTTTAAGGTCTGCAAATGTGATTCCCTTATCAATTACAAGACCTTCTACCTGATGGAAGCATGGTGAATGTGTAGCATCAACTTCATCTGCTCTGTATACACGTCCTGGAGAAATCATTCTGATAGGGAGCTTGCCCTTCTCCATAACTCTTGCCTGAACAGGGGAAGTCTGTGTACGGAGTACTATCTTATCATTGATGTAGAATGTATCTTGTTCATCCTTAGCCGGGTGGTTAGCTGGTATATTAAGTGCCTCAAAATTGTAGTAATCATACTCAACTTCTGGTCCGTCAACTACTTCATAACCCATTCCGATGAATATCTTCTGGATTTCCTCTAATGCAAGTGTATTAGGATGCTTATGTCCTAACTCATCCCTCTTAGATGGAAGAGTAACATCTATTACTTCACTCTTTAACTGAAATTCTCTCTTCTTGGCAGCTAATTCTGTCTTAGCCTTTTCTAATACTTCTTCAATTGCCTGTCTTGTCTCATTAACAATCTGACCAACCTTAGGTCTGTCTTCTGGTGCAACATCCTTCATACCTTTAAGTACTTCTGTAAGTTCACCCTTCTTTCCAAGGAAAGCGACTCTGATATCATTCAGCTTATCAAGCGAATCAGTTTCATTAATCTGTGCTAAAGCTCTTTCTCTAATTGCTTCAAGTCTTTCTTTCATCCTTATAGCCTCCATACTTCTTTCGCTTTTTATCAATTATCTGCGTAAAAAGCCACTGTTAATTGTAACATATCGTTTTAAATTTGCAACCCATGATGTTAGTTTTGCGTCTATTGCCTGATTAAACTGTGTAAGATTACCGTCACCCTTGAGTCTGTCTATATCTTCAAGTTCTCTGTATTCATCACTGTATCTTGCATTATCCATAAGAGTCTCTAACTCTCTCTGTACAACATACTCATCTTCCTGCACATCCACATTGACCGGCTCTTTGTCCTTCTTAGCCATAATAGACGCGGCTATGCTGCATTTTTTTGATTTCTCATGCTGACCCAGTCTGTAAGCCTCGTTATAATACTCCACTGCCTTTTCATACATGAACATTCTTGCATATGCAGTGCCAAGATTATGATATACTTTGGCATAATCTGCTGCCAGCAGGTCTTTTCCCTTATAGTCCTTTATAATTGACTCATAACAGCTGATTGCAGCAAAATAGAAATCCGCATTAAGATAACCGTCGCCTCTCGCCTTAAGTCTCTCACACACACTCTGTTTTCCAAGTGTGTTAAGAATCTCCTTAAGCTGTTCTATCTCTGCAACAGAATAATAATCTATTGACTTAAGAATAGTCACAAGTATCTGTGCAAGCGGAGCACCCGATTCCTTAAGCTTCTTAACTCTTGCTGCAAGCTCACCTTCACCCACAGCCTGCAGAAATTGTATAAGGTTATCGTCTATCAGGTCTTGCCCAATCAGGTATATATTATTGTATATGTAGTAACAGAGTTCTTCGGCTGAATACAGCTTAATGTCAGTCTGTGGTGTGACATATGGCTTATCAGTTCTCTGACCCCTGCACAATATTATTTTCCCCATTGTATTCTCCATTCTGCAATGTTTTTCACATTTATCAGCTTCTTAATGTTAGTTCCCTGTGTATTACTTTACCTGAACTCTTCACAAATTCTCCGAATCCAAGGTCTTTAATTGTAATATTACATCTGTCTGCATCCATGAATTCCACATGTATTGATATTCTCGTTGTTCTGCCTTCCCTGAATGGAATCTCACTTATATCCACAACCTCATCATAACTTGTGTTGTCTGTGGTAATCACTTTGAAAGTAATACTTCTTATATCTTCAAGTATGCACTCAATTGTACGCCCGGCTAAAGTCCAGTTAACGCCCGGTCTTACCATTCTGAATCTCATAGGCTTTCCATATGATGATATGTCAAGTTCTATACCACATTTGACATGGTTATCAAGAAGCACGACGACATTCCTGAATATCTCAGGTCGTAACATATCCATAGCCGCAAAGCATGCACCTCTTGCAAAAAGATTCTGTCCTACAAATGCTTTTCTTCTTGTAACCATAAGCTTGGCGAATCTTTCCGGCAGCTTTTCAATGTCGAATCCCTCGCCGGTAAGATACGCAGCTGACACTCGCCTCTTAGCAAAGTAATCTTCTGCAAATGTGCATAATTCATTCTCAGCCCCGTCAATATTCTTACTTCCGTATACTTCTTTTAATACATCCGATGTATATCCTGTATGCTCCTGCAGAAGATAGCTTGTATTGTCACTCTTTCTTATGGCAAGATGGTCACACTTTAGCCCCTCCTGCGTATAATCCATAAGCACAACTCCCATGGAATGAAGTTCACTTTTCTGTTTATATGCATAATATGCAAAGCTCTCAACCCTGCTTAATATCTGCCAGTGTCCTTCCATGACACCACATTTTTCAAGGTCTGCCATCACCGCTGCAATCTCATCCCCATTGTAATCAGCAATTGTCACACATATGCTTTTAATCTGTGACTCTCCTGTAGCACGCATGCACTCGGCAATAACATTAATAAGATTAGTCTTCTCATGCGAATCTTCTGTAAGCTTTACAGACTGGACACTTCCAGAATTATGCGAATATACACTTGCCTGAATTCTTGTCCCGCTCAGGTCTATTCCTGCTATAAGCCCTCTCTCCTTATCCATATCTGTTATCCTCATTTCGCAATTGTAAACATTTCTCTTGTAACGTATTCCTCGACACTATAGCTGTGCATCTGTTTCTTAAGGGCAGCAAGCTCGTGCTGCTGTCTGCTTGCAAGGCACTCATTGAGCATGTCCATGCGTCCTTGTGTATTCTCTCCAGATACATCTTTGAATTCATACACTGCCGGCTGCATATCATTGTCTTCATCATTGACTGAAAATGTGTACTCAAGAACATCTCCATAGAACAAATGGAATCTGCATGTGAATATGCCCCATTCGTTGGATTTCATAACCTGTGTAAGCCTGTCGCCTCCGTTAATTGTGTACGATATTGTAACCTTATCTGCCGGAGCTGATATGTATTCAATAATTGTAAGTCCCTGCATATTATAAGGAATATCAAGCACTCCCTTGAATTTCTTATAGAAGCTGTATATTCTGTCATTTTCACACAATTCATTAAGAACTGTCTGTGCAAGCTCTCTTTCGCTGTCATCTTCTTTAAGTGCCAGCGTATTCTTGGAGATGTTCTTAAGCCATGCCACATAACAGCACTCTGGCAGACCATACCCCTCTTTCATATATTCCTCTATAACACGGAATACAATGTCATTCGCTTTCTTCTGCCTGAGAAGATAGAATTGTGAATTGTATGAAAGATATGCTTTAACTATCAATTTGTCAGGCATTTTACTGTAATAATCTGTGAATACTTCTGTAAATCTTCCTGTATGAACGCCCGTGTACATCATCTGTGCAAGAAGTCTCTCGGACATATGCGATACATTTACACCATAATTAATAGCGGCTTTCCACACATTGTACATCTCGTCATTCGTTCCATTGAAATAATCGGACATATATGCAAGAACAGGTTCATTATATATGTGCTGTCCAAATACATACGCTGTAACATCGTCAAGCACTTTGTTATGTTCATCCGACACATTAGTAAGTATGTAATCTGCCATCTTAAGAAGCCTGGCAGGAGCCGCCTTGCAGCATCCATACCTGCTTACAAGTTCAAAGCTCTGCGAATACATTCCTGCCTCTGTAAGTGTCTCTATAAGTCTTTGCGCATCCTTGTCTGAAAGGTCATCTGTATCCACGCTGACATATTCGTGCCAGAAATCATTATCCTTGTAATATGTATAATAATATTCTATCATCATGAATTAATCTGATATCTGTAAGCACTGCTTATATTGTCAGACTTCTTGATACATTTGTAATAGTCTAATAATTCAGGAGTATATTCTGACTTCTTATGCATGTCGTTAATGCGGCTCATGATAATTCCATCATTATCCATGCCATATTCAGCTGCCGCGCCAAACACTTCTTCATATTGCCCTGCATCGAATACTTTCTCTATCTCGTAATCGATAGTATCTTTCCTGATAACCCCATCGCTGCATTCAAATGTTATCTCACAGTCACCTGCATACATGCATATATATGCAATTTTTTCAGAAAGTTCATACACCGTCTCTTCTGCAAACTCAGGGTGTCTTACATGTACTCTGCTCACCACATCACTAAAGCATCGTACCCTGTGCATATATGGCATCCTGCTTATGAAGCTTCCTGTCTCCTTGCTAATGAGCTGTGTCTTTAGCAGTGCCTTATAAAGCACAGCCAGATTATCACTTATCTTTCCGTCTTTCAGCTGCTCATACACGAATATCTCTATATTTCTGTCATATCCTTCATAGATGTTCTTATAATATGAATCCCTGCCTGTCACAATATTTGCATATAAAAATGCTTTATCTGAATCTGACAGTATATTATCATATGCAAAGTACATAAGAACTATCTTAGGAAGCTGTCTTTCTATGTTTTTTGGCATGCTCGCTATGTAGAACTCATATAAACGGGTTATTCTCAAACCTCTTAACACACCTTTTTCATATATTTCAAAACAGTTGTCACCTGTCATTCCCATTCTTATCATCTGGGTCACAAGCACTGTTAAAATTTCGTCTTTATCAAACTGCTCATATAATTTCTTAAGGATAATGAGCGTATTAATACTAATGTTCTTCTCATTAGCTGCAACATCTGCAATCTGCATTGCAAGCTTTTCAGTTATAATGCCATTCTTACAGCCGTAATTAATCACACGCATTTCAAACTGGTTAAGGACTCTTAGTAATACCGGCTGTGCATTAATTATATTAAGTGCCTCTATATACATTACAGGACTTGTACAGCCTGTATTGACAGTATCTTTAATTCTTATGAGTTTAATGCTCTTGTTGCTTTCTGAATCAGGGCCAAGATAGAACAATATCCACAGTACTCTGTATGTATCATATCCGTTCTCATAGAACTTCTTAACCTGCGAATATACCTGTGCTGTGTATTCTTCTTCCTTTACCATCAGTGTTGAGACATACAGGAAATAACAGTATAATTCTACATTATCGCCTATCCTTCCCATTATATCTTTCTTAAGTCCGTCAAATATCTTGACTGCGCTCTCTTCCCGTCCTGACATGGCAAGAAGCTGGACCTGTACAAGGTCATAGAACGGATCCTGTCCTTTTATTCCTCTTATGCGGTCTACTATCTGCATTGATGATGAAAGCCATTTTTCTTTCTTTATCTTTTTCATTCTGAAATCAAGATAAAGCTTTGTAAGCTTATATTCTGCCTGTCTTTCTTCCCATCTTACCTCAAACTCTTCACCAGTAGCTTTAGAAGCAACAGCACTTACTTTTACTTTAAGATGCTGTGTATAGCTGTCAACATGAATAAATCCATAATTATTGCCTGCGTGCATCTTTGCCGGATTAATTATGTAATTAATATCCAGTCTGTCGCCTGCAAAATCATCTGTCGATATATCATTTTTCTCTAATTCGATAAATTCTGCATCTGCATATATATGAATCTGTGTCAGCTCCGTGCCGCTCTTTTTAAGCTCAAATCCATATTTTTCAGGCTCTTCTTTCTTCGTAACTGTATTCTCATCATTATCTATTGTAAGAACTACAGCCTCCTCTTTAGCATGCACATTATCAGCATGTTCTGTTTCATAGACATCATTCGTGGCATCATTAGCAGAGCTGTCCTCTGCAGCCGCATCACTCATGGTAGTCATGGTAGTCTGCTCTTCACTGCATGACAGCTTTGGTATATTAATAATTGAACTGCCTCTTGAAAGTCTGTTTATGAAATCTCTCATTGCAAACTATGCCTCCGACTTAATCTTATCCAAATGTTTCTTAATATCCTTCTCATATCCCATATCGCCTGGCTCATAGAATTTTTCATTCACATAAGCATCCGGAAGATACTGCTGTCTGACGTAATGATTAGGATAATCATGTGCATATAAGTATCCTACACCGTGTCCTAATTTGGCACTGCCCTTATAATGGGCATCCTGCAAATGTACAGGAACCGGCGCAGTCTTTGAATTCTTAACTACATCAAGTGCCTTATCAATTGCCATGTAACATGCATTACTCTTAGGTGCTGTTGCAATATAAAGTGCAGCCTGACTTAATATAATACGTGCTTCCGGCATTCCGATGCGCTCCACCGCCTGTGCCGCTGCAACTGCAACCTGCAGTGCATTAGGATCAGCATTGCCTACATCCTCACTTGCACATATCATTATTCGTCTTGCTATGAATTTAATATCTTCACCTGCATACAGCATCTTGGCAAGATAATAGCTTACTGCATCAGGGTCTGAGCCTCTCATGCTCTTAATAAATGCTGATATTGTATCATAGTGGTTGTCACCCTCTTTATCATATCTTACCGAGCGCTTCTGGATACATTCCTGTGCTGTTGCAAGATCTATATGTATAACTCCATCATCTGATCTGTCTGTTGTGAGTATTCCAAGTTCAATGGCATTAAGTGCATTTCTCGCATCTCCGTTGGATATATCTGCAAGGAATTCCAGTGCATCATCGTCTATTGCTGCATTGTAGCTTCCCATGCCCTTCTTCTCATCATACACAGCACGCTTTATTATTGTCTTGATATCGTCTTTCTCAAGTGGTTTTATTCGAATATTATTGACCTTGAAATCAAAGCTCCATTTACTTCAAAGTACGGATTCTCTGTCGTTGCACCAATAAGAATTATTGTTCCGTCCTCAACAAATGGCAGAAGATAATCCTGTTGCCCCTTATTAAAGCGGTGAATCTCGTCTACGAAAAGTATTGTCTTTCTTCCATACATTCCAAGATTGTCTTTCGCCTTGGCAACAACCTCTTCCATATCCTTCTTTCCGGCAACTGTGGCATTAACCTGGTTGAACTCTGCACTTGTTGTATTGGCAATTATCCTTGCTAAAGTTGTCTTCCCTGTTCCCGGCGGACCATAGAATATTACTGAGCTGAGCTTATCAGCTTTAATTGCCCTGTAAAGCAGCTTGTCCTTTCCGATTATATGAGACTGTCCTACCATTTCATCCAGTGTTTCCGGTCTTAATCTCATAGCCAGCGGAGATTCCGTATTCTTATTGTTTTCACGCATATATTCAAATAAATCCATAACTTATACCTGTCTTAATACATTTGCAATTATCTTAGTTCTGTTCCAAGCCACAGTCTTTCAACGTAGCCTATCTGGCTGCTGTTATTTCCTTTCAGCGTATTAGAATAAAGAATATTATCAGCATCATACGCATAAATCCGGTTCTTGTAAAAATATGTTCCCTCTGTATCTGTAACTGCATCTGATTCCAGAATTGCAACAGCTTTGCTCTTAATGTTATCCATATAGAACTGCCTGCCGCCTGAAACGTATGTCAGAGCCTTACTTTTATTATACACTTTAGATAATGAACCTGCATTAACATCTGACGCAATGTCTGTAATCTTGTTGTTATCAACTACACGGAGCTGTCCTTTCGCATTAACATACACTATCTGACCATCTGATGAATTATATATGTAATTCTTTTCCTTAGTCATAGAATCAACATCCACATACTCACTCACTTTAGTTTCTTTGATAAGTGCTGATGTCATTGATGTACCTGAAATTCTGTATATAAGCGAATTGTCTCTATCAAATACATAATCTGCATCATTGTCTGTCTTCTTGTCTATCTTATACGCAGATGCATCCTTGCATGAGTAATAATATACTCCATCACTCTTAGAGTACAGCAATGTATCCACATCTTTTCTTGTGTTAAGGCTGTCTGCATTCGCTGTATACACACCTGTCATGTTCTCTGACACCGGCCATAACTGCATAACTGCATCTGCAACTGAAACCGGCTTTTCCTTTTTCTCATAATCATATGTATACAATGAGCCTGCATTAGTAAGACATACTATCAGGTGCTTTGACTCATATACATATGCCTTATTAAGATTACCCTCTATAAGAGTTGTCTGTGCCTCAGGCTGTTTCTTAACTTCTTTGACTCTGCTCATGGCAAGGCTTGTTCCATTAGTAGAACCCTCGTCATTAATAATATTAATATTCGTGTATATAACAAGACCGTCATCAGATATATACATTATCTCTTTCTGCAGATTATCTTCTGACACAAGGACACATTCATCCTTGTTCCATATGTACATTGAATATCTGCCAGACGAGTTAGACTCATCATATGTTACTGTAACGAAATACTTTCCGTCATCACTCGCAACACTTAAGATATTCTTTTCTGAATCTATCTGTTCCGGCCACTGTGGTGTATAGAAGGTCTTGCTGTCTGCTGCAAATATTGCATTGCTTTCATCACACACATAATTGCTGTCCAGCCCTGCTATATCATATATCTTTCCGTTGTAGCTTACATATAGAGCGTAATTCTTCTTAGTTGCAAGCTTGTATATTCCAAATGCTGCCGCACCAACAAGCAATACTGCTATCAGCGCTGCCGCTATCATTTTCATTCTTTTGTTAATCTGACGTCGTGCAATTCTTATCTGTGGCTTTTCCTGGTTATCATTTCTGCCGCCACCTGCTTTGTTTGTGCTTCCATTCTGCTTTCTGCTATCCGCTTTGCTTCTGCTCTGGCTCTGCTTCTTATTGCCTGTTTTGCCGCTGCTTTGCTTCTTTATCGTCTGCACGCGTTTTGCTAATGCCTGTTCATAGTCACTCTGTGATTTCTCTTTTTTATCAGAAGAAGCAGACCTCTCTTTCAAAGCCTGCTTCTCTTCATATGCTTTTCTTCTGGCAAGATAATCACTGTTGTTAACTAATATAACAGGTCCATCACATCTCGGGCACTGACTGCCCTCATATTCCTGACCACATTTAGTACACAGCATAATTCTTTCCTTTAATAAATTTATCCGTCAATATCTTTTAATTAAAATCTGAACTTGTCTTCAAAATATGCCTTAAGATCTGCAATCTTTATTCTTTCCTGCTGCATTGTATCTCTGTCTCTTACAGTTACAGCACCATCCTCTTCTGAATCGAAATCATATGTGATACAGAATGGAGTACCAATCTCATCCTGTCTTCTGTATCTCTTTCCGATATTGCCTCTGTCATCAAACTCACAGTTGTAATACTTAGAAAGTTCTGCATATATCTTTTCTGCGCCTTCATTTAACTTCTTAGAAAGTGGAAGAATGCCAATCTTGACTGGTGCTAATGCTGGGTGGAAATGAAGAACTGTTCTTACATCTCCGCCTTCAAGCTCTTCCTCATCATAAGCTGAGCAAAGGAATGCTAATGTTACACGGTCTGCACCAAGCGAAGGCTCGATAACATATGGTATATACTTCTCCTTAGCTTCATCATCAAAGTATGACATATCTTCGCCAGATACTGTCTGATGCTGTGTAAGGTCATAATCTGTTCTGTCAGCAATACCCCAGAGCTCGCCCCATCCAAATGGGAAGAGGAATTCGATATCTGTTGTTCCCTTAGAGTAGAAGCAGAGTTCTTCTGGTGAATGATCTCTTGCTCTCATCTCATCTTCCTTCATTCCTAATGCCTTAAGCCAGTCGATACAATACTGTCTCCAGTATGTGAACCACTCAAGATCTGTTCCAGGCTTGCAGAAGAACTCTAATTCCATCTGCTCGAACTCTCTTGTTCTGAATGTGAAGTTACCTGGTGTAATCTCATTACGGAATGACTTACCAATCTGTCCGATACCAAAAGGTACTTTCTTTCTTGATGTTCTCTGAACATTCTTGAAGTTAACAAAGATACCCTGAGCTGTCTCTGGTCTTAAATATACTGTGTTCTTGGCATCCTCAGTTACACCCTGGAATGTCTTAAACATAAGGTTAAACTGTCTGATATCTGTGAAGTTATGCTTTCCACATGAAGGACAGCAGATATTCTTCTCATCGATGAAATTCTTCATCTGCTCCTGTGTCCATCCATCAACTGAGCCTTCAAGTTCATATGAATTCTCGTCTGCCCAGTCTTCTATAAGTTTATCTGCTCTGAATCTCTCATGACATTCCTTGCAGTCCATTAATGGATCAGAAAATCCACCAAGATGACCTGATGCTACCCAAGTCTGTGGGTTCATAAGAATTGCACAGTCAACACCAACATTGTATGGGCTTTCCTGTACGAACTTCTGCCACCATGCCTTCTTAACATTGTTCTTTAACTCAACACCAAGGTTACCATAATCCCAGGTATTAGCTAATCCACCATAGATTTCAGAACCTGGGTAAACAAATCCTCTTGCCTTAGCTAAAGAAACAATTTTCTCCATTGTCTTTTCCATAATAATATAATCCTCCTAAAGGCAACAGCCTGACTACATCGAACTGCATCGGCTGCTACATAATCTTAATCATTTTATAACATTTAGTGCTGATTAGCAAGAGGTTGATGGGAATCTTGTTTTGGACTTCTTCCCGCCTCCCCGCCGCTTCAACATCCAATCCTCCGCTCTTTCTCACTCCTTTTGGACTTCCTCCGTGCTTCCCGCTGCTTCAACGTCCAATCCGCCGCTTCCACGCATGCATTTGTCGTTTATGAATATTTTATAAATTATTACTTGACTTTAATATCAGAATACTTTATATTCTTATTATAACCGCAACGCATTAGAAGGAGGATATTTCTTGTTTATCAATTACAACATTTCAGAGATTATCAGCCAGCTTTCATCTGCCATACATTATGATGAAAGCATTGTAAAGAATCTGCCTGATGGCAAGCTCAATTGCACACATAATGGACGTTATATTAAGTGGTTTCTAAGCGATGGGAATAACATATCTTACATACACAAGAAAGACAGACAGCTTGCTTCCAAGCTTGCCTTGAAGAAATTTTTGTTATCAAGAATTGAAGATAATAAAAGGCTTCTTTCCACATACAAGCAATGTAACAGCACCAATATCCAATCCGAATTATTATTAAAAGATAACGATTTTAGGAAACTGCTTACAGACTATCCGGAGAATTCCAAGCATATATATTGCAACCGGGATTTATTCAGAGATTTCCACAATGAACAGTTTCAGCCTGTCATTGATTCATGGCTGTCTGAAGAATATACTCACAACGAAGCTTACCCCCAGGCGCTTAAGCATCCGTGTCCATCCGGCAATGTCGTCAGGTCAAAGTCCGAAGCTATGATTGATTTATTACTTAACCAGTATGGAATTCCATACAGGTATGAATGTGAACTAAAGCTTGACAACATAAGCTTCTATCCTGACTTTACACTGTTTAACCCTGTATCTGGACAGCTTGTGTACTGGGAACACTTTGGTATGATGGATGACCCGCAATACTCTCTTAATGCTTCAAGAAAAATATCCAGATACATAGCCGGGAATATTATTCCCGGAATCAATTTAATAATGACATTTGAGACATCTTCCAATCCACTATCAGGAATTATTGCCGAATCAAAGATAGAGGAGTACCTGCTGATGTGCAACAACCAGCAAGCCTCCTCTTAACACCATGGCGTTTTTTCAATTACGACAATATTGGCATCTAGGTTTCCCATAATAACAATGTAACAAAACCTTGCATTAATCTTCCCAAGGACGAATCCTGTAAGCTGCACCTATCTCATCACATATCTTCTGGCACTCTGCCTCTTCCTCGTGAGATATGGTTGTATCAACTGTTGTAAGAACAACATTAGGGATATACTTGGTACATTCCTTTGCGAAGCTATCATCTCATCAAATGATTTCTCACCGAACTTACTTCTTACAAGTGCATTGTATTCATCTTTATGTGGATTGTTAAGACTGATTGATATTGTGTCGATAAGACCTTCCATCTCTGGCACGATGTCTCTGCCATTAACAAGATTTCCAACTCCGTTAGTGTTGATTCTTGTCTTTTTGCCAAATGTTTTCTTGACATACTCAGCAACCTTGATGAGAACATCGAATCTTTCTGTCGGTTCTCCGAATCCACAGAATACAACCTCTTCATACTCATCCATATTGAACTTATCAAATTCAGCTATAACCTCATCATATGAAGGTTCTCTCTCAAGCCAGAGTCTTCCAGACTCTCCAATTCTGTCCATTGTCTGTCTTAAACAAAAAGTACATGCATATGGACATTTGTTAGTTAGATTAACATATAAATTGTTATGAACTTTATATAATATTTCCATAGTTTAACTCCTTTCATTTTGCCGCCTTGCTTCAACGTCCAATTCTCCGCGCTTCGGCCTCCTTTTTGGACTTTCTCGTACCTTCCCGCTACTTCAACGTCCAATCCGCCGCACCGCCAGCACAATTTTGGACTTCCTCGTACCTTCCCGCTACTTCAACGTCCAATTCTCCGCGCCGCCAGCACCGTGATTTGCGAAAAGCTACGACACATCAGCTCATATGGCACATCAGCTCACACGACGTATCAGCTCACATGACACTTCAGCTCGCATGACACATATTCTCACACTCCAACCACTTACTTTAACGTAGTCAGCAGTTCCTCAAACGGCACACCGTCTGTCAGAGGAATATCCATCTCTATAGCCTTGAGTATGCATTTTTTTATAAATGTAGATGCTTTTCTTACTGACTCATGAAAATTCACACCATTGACAGCGTCTGCAGCTATTATTGATGCAAATATATCTCCTGTTCCGGAGCGCTGTGTTCCGACTTTCATAGTCTTAATAAGATAATCTTCCCTGTTCTTTTCATAACAGTAATTACCAATATACTGGCCCCGCTGGATTCCAGTTATAACAATCTTGGATGGTCCCATTGCAACAAGTTTCTTTGCAATTTTCTTAAGCTCATCATTAGAATAATCTGGTCTGTATGGCTCGTCAGTTAAAATACATGCCTCTGTGAGGTTCGGTGTAAGAATATCTGCATATTTTACAAGCTTCTTCATCTCCTGGCATGTCTCATCAGTGTATGTCGGATACAGATTTCCGTAATCACCCATAACCGGGTCAATAACAACAATATTATCTTCTGTCTTGAAATTCTTGAAAAATTCTTCAACAATTGCAATCTGATTATGCGAGCCTAAAAACCCTGTTACAATTCCATCAAATTTAAGGTCCAGCTTCTTCCACTCTGCCATATAAGGCGGCATATTCTCTGTGAAATCTTTAAAATAAAAGCTGTCAAAGCCTGTATGATTAGAAAATATCGATGTAGGCATTGGACAGCACTGAATCTTCATTGCTGATATAACAGGCAGCTCAACCGCAATAGAACATCTTCCAAAACCAGAATAATCATTAATTGCTGCTATTTTCTTCTGGTTATTATGAGACACATTATTCTCTGGCATATTGTCTCTCCTTTCGTCTGAATGTTGCATAAAATCTTTATCCCTTAATATACAAAAAACTGGCATATGATAACATAGCCAGTTTATGTATTATTTATATGGTCAGATTAAGCATTTCCTTCGACTTAAATTCTTTATCGAATACAATGCTTTCCAGCCTGTTTATCACAAGCCTTAATTCTTCCTGGACTTCTTTGGTAACGGTGAATGAATACAGCCTGTTAAGCTGTGTTGTAACAATATACTGGAGTGTATATACCGTTGAGCCCGAAAGTGTAATTCCATCATATACATTTGCAGCACAATTCTTACAGCATAGTCCGTTTCTTGAATATGAATACACATACAGATTATCTTCTCTTCCGCATTCGTGACATGTGAAGAAATCCGGACATTCACCGTTGACCGCAATCATTCTTATCTCATATATGAATCTTATAAGTTCATGGCTGACAGCACCTCTGCCCAATGCCTTTAGAGTGATATAAAGCAGATTAATCATTTCTGATGCATCAAGATTCTCTCTGCCATAATAATCTGCAATCTCAGCAAAATAGCATGCGTAGCTACGGCATTAAGGTCATTTACCACATTTTCAAAGTACTCCTTAGCCGATGCTTTATACATCGTATATGATTCGCGTCCACGGTACACCTCAAATGTTCCAAATATAAAGCTTCTCGTAACACCAATCAGCGCGCTGTTAGGCTTTCTCGCACCTTTCGCAAATACAGTTATCTTGCCATATTCCTTAGTCAGTATAACCAGTCTTCTGTCATATTCTCCGACAGGCATGGCGGAAAGTATCATGCCTGTAACAGTAGTAACCTCCGCCATCGCACCCTCCTGTCATGTATATTATTTGTCCTTCTTCTTGTCATATCCAAAGTTCTTAAGAAGAATATCACTGTCGCGCCATTCCTTCTTAACTTTTACCCATAGCTTAAGATTAACTTTCATGTCAAGCTGCTTCTCAATCTCATATCTTGCATTAGTTCCGATTTTCTTAAGCATTTCGCCGCCCTTGCCAATAATAATTCCTTTGTGGGAATCTCTTTCGCATATGATAGTAGCGTCGATATCTGTTATAGGACCTCTTGTATTTCTTCTTTCCTTGAAGCTGTCAATAACAACCGCGATTCCGTGTGGAATCTCGTCATTTAATGCATGAAGTGCCTTCTCTCTTATAAGCTCTGCAACAATCTGCTTCATTGGCTGGTCTGTTACTGTATCTTCATCATAGTACATCGGACCATAATCAAGATGTGAGAATATAACATCAAGCAGGTCGTCAACATTATTGCCGTTTCTTGCGCACACAGGAACAATATCAACAAAATCAAGTTCCTTTCTGTAGCAGTCAATAACCGGAAGAATCTCCTCTTTCTTGATTGTGTCAGTCTTATTGATAACAAGAACTATAGGAGTTTTACATTCTTTAAGCTTCTCAACGATATGCTCCTCGGCAGCTCCAAGATGTGTTGTAGGCTCAACAAGCCAGCATATAAGGTCAACCTCACTGATTGTCTTCTCTGCCGCACCAACCATGTATTCACCAAGCTTGTTCTTAGCCTTGTGGATACCCGGAGTATCAACGAAAACAATCTGTCCACGCTCATCAGTGTATACAGTCTGTATTCTGTTTCTTGTGGTCTGAGGCTTGTTAGAAGTAATCGCAATCTTCTGTCCGATTATCTGATTCATAAGTGTTGACTTACCAACATTAGGTCTTCCTATAAATGTTACAAAGCCTGTCTTAGTTCTTGTGTTCTCTGCCTTAGCGCCGCCGGTAATTCCGCTGGCTGCAAGCATCTCATCTAAATTCATACATTCTTCCTTTCTATTATCCCTGCACCTTGATAAGTGGCTGTATCTTATCAAAAAGCTCACTCTCTTTATTAATTTCCTTGCTGCTTCCCACAACGCAGAAATAATTCTCATCCATTGCACATCTTACAAGTGGTGCAAGCTCTCTTATTCTTGCCACATTACAGTCAAGAACCTGTGCCCTTTCTGCCTTAAGTGATTCATAATCTGTGTTACAGATGTATGCGCCAAATGATCTTGTTCCCTTTGCTGCCGGATTCATAGGTGTATCCATATCACCTATTGTTCCGATTATGAACTTGACCATGTCCCTGTCGCTTACATCAAAATGTTCAAGATAGTCTGCTGCATTTTCATATATCTCGTTAGTCTTTCTTAAGTTAGGGTCTCTGTAAGAAACCATATACATGTCACCGTTTCTGTAAGAACCGCTCATGCAGCCGTATGCGCCGCCTTTAACTCTTACATTAATCCAGAGATAATCATATGAGAATATAACCTTAAGCACTCTTAATGCTCCTGTGTATTCATATCCTCCATCTCTGAAGTTACCACATCTTGCAACATACTGGACCTGTGAAGCTGAACTATATCCTGTCTTGACATTTGCAGGTGTGTACTTTCTTTCGCATGCTGGCATGTCCGATTTTTTCAATCCTTCCGCATACTTTCCGAAAGCAGGTGCAAATGCATCATATCCCTTATCATCAGCAGTAAAACTGACAATAATATTCTCTTTGTGGAATATATAATCGACAAGCTTGCTTAACTTATCTGCGATATCTTCCTTAAGCTCATCAAACTGTGAGTCAAGCTTCTGTATAAGCTCATAGAACCCATATCCTCTCATCTCGTTAGAATAATATGCATTTCTTGAGAACTGTGCCATACCTGCAAGCATTGCTGTTGAATGTCCTGCACTTGTCATTGTGCTTTCCATTCTTGACTTAAGCTTCGCAATTATCTCTTTAAGTCTCTTATAATCTGAGAACTTTGTCTTATATATAATTTCATTCATCATATCAAGGACGAACTGGATATTGTCATAGAGAACCTTACCCTTAACCTCATACATGATAGTACATTTGTCAAAATCCTTATTATCTGTGTATATTGCAGCATCAGTTGAGATTCCACCACAGTTAATATTAATTTCATTAGTCAGCTCTGTATATGTGTACTTTTCAGTATCCATAAGTCCAAGAACCGAGCTTAAAAGTCCGATATATGGAAGCAGTTCATCAGGCACATTCTTACAGTCGTAGCACATCATTATATATGCAATTCCATTAGTGAACATATTGTGGTGGATTACATCAACACCGCCAATCTTCTTAGGGTCAATATATAACTTAGCCGGCTCTCTTGTAATATCCTTTAATTCAAGCTGTGGTATCTTTTCAAGGTCTTCCTGGCTTGAAGGTGTATCCTGATATTCCTTTAATGCATTTGTCTGCTTAACAAGCTCTTCCAGCTCTTCCCTTGAAAGTGTTGCCTTATAATCGGCAAGCTTCTCTGCTTCTTTAGCTTCCTTCTTCTCTGCAAGTCCATGCTTTGGAACAAGACTTAACACTACCTCATGATTATTACCTATAATATTATCTTCAATGAATTTCTCGAAGAAACCATTCTCAGCATTCTTCTTGATTATTTCAAATGTTTCTCCTGCCTCAACATGAACAAACGGTTTATTCTCATCATAAAGCCAGCTGTCCATCATTGTGAGATAATACATAAGTCCCTTTGGATATGGACCGAAATCAGCTTCTCTGTATTTGAATTCGTAATAGTTGATTCCTGCCTTAACCATTCTCTTGCTAAGACCGTTCTTAACAATATCAGAAAGCGTGTCTTCAACAACCTTTATGAATCTGTCTCTGTCACTTTCATTCGCATTCTTAGTAATAATTGAATACACCGGCTGGTACACAGAAGTCTCTAACACACTGTACACATCTGTTCCAATTCCTGCGTCAATAAGTGCCTGCTTAAGCGGAGCCCCCGGTGCCATGATAAGTGCATAATCAAGAATCTGTAATGCAAGGTAGCTTACAGGGTCTGTTGATGTTCCGATAACAACATTGTAAGAAAGATAAGTGTTATCCTCCTCTGGCTCATCATCTGTAATTGCATACTCTCTTGTCTCATACTTAGGTGCATCAAATGCTTTCTGGAAAGTTACCTCAGCATCTATATTAACATCGTTCTTATCAAAAGCTGAGAGATATTCATTATCAAGATATTCAAGCCTCTCATCAACATCAATATCTCCGTACAGATAGATATAACTGTTCACAGGATGATAATATTCCTTGTGATACTTAATGAAATCCTCATACTTAAGCTGAGGTATAACCTCAGGGTCACCACCGGATTCATTCTTGTATTCAGAATCAGGGAAGAGTGATACAAATGTATATCTTGAAAGCACATCATCTGCTGAAGAATACACACCCTTCATCTCATTAAATACAACTCCGTTATAAGCAAGCTCTCCATCTACATCTTCAAGCTCATAATGCCAGCCTTCCTGCTTGAATATCTCCTCATGCTCATACATTGCAGGATAGAATACCGCATCCATATAGACATCCATAATATTCTTGAAATCTGCCATATTGCAGCTTGCAACAGGATATACTGTCTTATCCGGATAAGTCATTGCATTAAGAAATGTGTTAAGAGAACCCTTGCATAATTCTACAAATGGGTCTTTAACCGGATATTTTCTTGAACCACACAAGGTAGAATGTTCAATTATATGCTGCATTCCTGTGTCATTATCTGGTGGTGTCTTAAAACCTATAGAAAACACTTTGTTATCGTCATCATTAGAAATAATTGCAACCCTTGCACCTGATTTCTTATGCTTTAATAAAAGTCCTACAGAATTAAGGTCATTAAGCTTTTCAATGTTCACAAGCTCATATGCACCATAATCTTTATTAAGTTCTTTATATCTTGTCTCTAAATTCATATTACTGCTTTAATCTCCAATCTTTACAATAAGGCATTACCATATATGAAAACATATATTACATATAAATATAATACCCCACAATGTAGGATTTTACCACATTGTGGGGTGAGTGTAAACTTACATTACATATGTAAGCTATAGTATTTATTTGCCGAAAAAACCTTTCTTCTTACTGTGTCTTTCATTACCTGTAAGTGCCTTTTCATATGCCATAAGTGCATCCTTCTGCTCCTGATTAAGCTTTGTAGGAATATCAACTATTAAAGTGATATAATGGTCGCCTCTCTGTGCTGCATTTCTTACACTTGGCATACCTTTGCCTTTAAGTCTTACTCTTGTACCTGATGCTGTTCCCGGCTTAACTTCGTACAATACTTCTCCATCAACAGTCTTAACCTTGATTTCACCGCCAAGTACCGCTGTTGGATAGCTTATTACAACATTAGAGAATATATTGTATCCGTCTCTTTCAAATTCTGTGCTTGCTGAGATAATAACAGCAACTAAGAGGTCACCTCTTGGTCCGCCATTAACTCCCGGCTCACCTTTGCCCTGTATACGTACGCACTGACCATTATCGATACCTGCTGGGATATTGACTTCAATAGTCTTCTTGCTGCTTATATAGCCTGTTCCGTAACAATCCGGACACTTCTCCTTAATTATCTTACCAGTTCCATGACAGTCAGGACATGGCTGCTGGCTTCTTACCATTCCAAGAAATGACTGCTGTGTGAAAGTTACCTGTCCACGACCACCACATTTGCTACAGGTCTCTGGTGATGTACCAGGCTTAGCTCCTGTACCGTGACAGCTTGAGCACTCATCCTTTAATGTAACATCTATCTTCTTGGTTGTTCCCCTTACTGACTCGTCAAATGTAATTCTTACATTAACTCTTACATCAGCACCTCTTCTTGGTCCATTGCTGTTTCGCCTGCTTCCGCCGCCGCCAAACATACCTCCAAAAAGATCTCCGAAAATATCTCCCATGTCACCAAAATCGAAATCGAAGCCACCTGCTCCAGCTCCACCTGCTCCGCCTTCAAATGCGGCATGGCCAAACTGGTCATACTGTCTTCTCTTTTCAGCATCGCTTAACACCGCATAAGCTTCAGAAGCCTCTTTGAATTTTATTTCAGCTTCTTTATCCCCCGGATTCATATCAGGATGATATTTCTTTGCAAGTTGTCTGTATGCTTTCTTAATAGCAGCGTCATCGGCATCCTTAGGCACGCCAAGGACTTCATAATAATCTCTCTTATCTGCCATGATTGCTTCCTCTTTCTTATTTAATCAACAGAAACTGCACGGAGTTCTCACCCCATGCAGTCCTTATTCCAGTCAGTTATTACTGACAATTAAACCTCTTTGTAATCTCCATCAACTACATCATCACCGTATGGAGCTGAACCATTAGAAGCACCTGCTCCCATATCAGGACCTGCACCTGCTCCCATGTCTGGGCCTGCACCACCAGCAGCCTGCTGTGACTCATATAACTTAGCGAAAAGCTTCTGAGCGCTTTCCATAAGTTTTTCCTTGGCAGCCTTGATTTCATCAACCTGTGCATCTGTCATGTTTTCTGGGTCAGAACCATCAACAAGTGCCTTTAATGCGTTAAGGTCAGTCTCAACTGCAGCCTTGTCAGAAGCATCAAGCTTGTCGCCTGCCTCATCCATAGCCTTCTGTGTCTGGAATACCATTGAATCAGCTTCGTTACGTGCATCAATAGCATCCTTACGCTTCTTATCCTGAGCCTCGAACTCAGCAGCTTCCTTAACTGCCTTATCGATATCTTCATCAGACATGTTAGAACCAGCAGTAATTGTGATGTGCTGTTCCTTACCTGTTCCAAGGTCCTTAGCAGATACATTTACAATACCATTGGCATCGATATCAAATGTAACTTCAATCTGTGGAACACCTCTTCTTGCTGGAGGGATACCATCAAGTCTGAACTGTCCAAGTGACTTGTTATCTCTGGCAAACTGTCTTTCACCCTGTACAACGTTGATATCAACGGCTGTCTGGTTATCAGCAGCTGTAGAGAAAATCTGGCTCTTCTTTGTAGGAATAGTTGTATTTCTCTCAATAAGTCTTGTAGCAATACCACCCATTGTCTCGATTGAAAGTGAAAGTGGTGTTACATCAAGAAGAAGGATATCACCAGCACCTGCATCACCAGCTAACTTACCACCCTGAATAGAAGCACCGATAGCTACGCACTCATCTGGGTTAAGAGTCTTGCTTGGCTCATGTCCTGTTAATGACTTAACCTTATCCTGTACAGCAGGGATTCTTGTAGAACCACCAACTAATAATACCTTTGAAAGCTCTGAAGCTGTAAGACCTGCATCTGAAAGTGCATTCTTAACTGGCTCTGCAGTCTTTTCTACAAGGTCATGTGTTAATTCATCGAATTTAGCTCTTGTAAGAGTCATCTCAAAGTGCTTTGGTCCTTCAGCTGTAGCTGTGATATAAGGAAGGTTGATTTCTGTCTGAGTTGTGCTTGAAAGTTCCTTCTTAGCCTTCTCAGCTGCTTCCTTAAGTCTCTGAAGAGCCATTGTATCCTTAGAAAGGTCAACACCTTCCTTAGCCTTGAAATCATTTAACATATACTGTGTAACAGCATTATCGAAATCATCACCACCAAGCTTGTTATTACCAGCTGTAGCAAGAACTTCAATTACACCATCACCGATTTCGATAATAGATACATCGAATGTACCACCACCTAAATCGTAAACCATAATCTTCTGCTCATGCTCATTATCAAGACCATAAGCTAAAGCTGCTGCTGTAGGCTCATTGATGATACGCTTTACATCAAGACCTGCAATCTTACCAGCATCCTTAGTAGCCTGACGCTGTGCATCGTTGAAGTAAGCAGGAACTGTAATAACAGCTTCTGAAACCTTCTCACCAAGATAATTCTCTGCATCTGACTTTAACTTCTGTAAAATCATAGCTGAGATTTCCTGTGGAGTATATTTCTTTCCATCAATCTCAACCTTGTAATCTGTACCCATATGTCTCTTGATAGAAGAGATTGTCTTATCAGCATTAGTAACTGCCTGACGCTTTGCAGGATCACCTACAAGTCTCTCTCCTGTCTTTGAAAATGCAACTACTGAAGGAGTAGTTCTTAAACCTTCTGCGTTAGCGATAACAACTGGCTTACCACCTTCCATTACAGCTACGCAAGAATTAGTTGTACCTAAATCAATACCAATAATCTTTCCCATGATAAAATGTCCTTTCTATAATTAAATTGATTAATACCTTGTGTTACATATGCTTTCTGGCTTATCGCTAGTTAGCAACCTTGACCATGCTGTGTCTTATAACCTGGTCTCTGTATGTGTAGCCCTTCTCAAACTCTTCAACTACGATGTTCTCTCCAACTGAATCATCATCAACATGCATTACTGCATTGTGGAAATCTGGATTGAACTCACCGCCTAAAGCTTCAATAGGCTTAACATCTGCATCCTCAAGCATCTTTAAAAGCTGCTTGTGAACCATATCCATTCCCTTAGCGAATGGAGTTTCAAGTTCCTCATCTGTCACACTCTTAAATCCTCTGTCGAAATTATCAACAATAGGTAAAAGCTTCTTAATGATATCTGAGGCTCCCATCTCGAACATAGTAGATTTCTCTTTTTCTGTTCTCTTTCTGAAATTATCAAACTCAGCCATCTGCCTCTTTACTCTGTCCTGAAGTTCTTCTATAACTGCATCCTTAGGATCCTTCTTCTTAGAGCTCTCAGTGCTCTCATCCTGTGCCTCGGCCTTGTCTGATTCATCAGCTTCACATGCATTCTGACTTTCATCAGCCTTACATTCTGATTCGCAGTTGCAGGCTTCTTCTTTCTTAGCATCAGTCTCCTGATTCTTTACTTCATCCTGAACTGTCTCTTCTGATTTCTTTTTCTTTACATCCTTTGACACTTCCATACCAACCTTTCCTAAGTTTTCTTAAATACATCATCCAAATGCGTCTGCATCTCTTTTAAGGTATCAACAACCTTTTCATAATCCATACGCTTCGGTCCAATAATACCAATTGTTCCCTTCATTCCATCCTGCAATTCATATGTGGCTGTTACCACACTACAGTCCTTCATGGATTCAACTGGTGTTTCATTTCCTATATATACCTGAATGCCGTGGTTATCATCTTCAGTCTCATCTGAACCATCCTTGTCATTAACAAGTCCAGACAAGCCCTGCTTTTCCTCCAAAGCATATATAAGCTCACTTGCTTTCCCGGAATCACTAAGCTCCGGATACTTGAATATGTTAGTTGCACCGCTTGTGTATATCTTCAGGTCGTCAGCCTTACTTATAGTCTCAACTATCGCATCTAACACTTCTTTAACAATACCTATATGCTCACCTGCCTGACTCTCCATCTTGGATATAAGTCCCAGATGCATCTCCTGCAATGTAAGACCTGTAAGTGTTGTATTAAGAAGAAGATTAAGCTTCAGAAGATTCTCTGGTGAAATATCCTCGCTGATAGTTATAACCTTGTTCCTTATAAGATTACCTTCCATAACAATAACAGCAAGAAGCTTATTCGGTTCAAGCTGTGAAAGCTGAACAAATCTTAACTTATTACCAGTTACCTTAGGAGTAGTTATCATCGTGGCATAATTAGTATTATTCGCCAGAACCTTTGCTACATTCTGAAGAAGCTCCTCTACTCTGTCTACCTTCTCTGATAAGGCATCCTTCATAGAATCAAGTTCTTTCTCTTTATCACCAACCTGCTGTTCTCTTAAGGATATCTCTTCCTCTTTCTGGGCCATTAAATCGTCAACATATAATCTGTAACCCTTATCAGTTGGAATTCTTCCAGCAGAGGTATGTGGCTGTACAATGTAGCCAAGCTCTTCTAAGTCTGCCATCTCATTCCTTATAGTTGCTGAACTTAACTGTAAATCAGTCAGCTTGGAAATCGTTCTTGAGCCAACCGGTTCTCCGGTATCAAGATAATTCTGAATAACAGCTTTAAGTATCTTAACCTTACGGTCATCCAGTCGTCCATCCGTCTCCATGGCATCCTCTCCTTTCATCTTGTTAGCACTCATTAGATTGGAGTGCTAATATCGATACATTTAAGATATCACTACCCTTTCGTGATGTCAACAATAATATTTCTTTTTTCTATAAATAATTTATAAACTTCTTAAACAAAGTGATATTAACACAAAAAAGCTGCAGCTCTAACAGTTTCAAAACCATTAAAGCTACAGCCCTATTAATTCTTATATATATTAGATTCCAAGAATCTTCTTTACTTCATCACACATCTTGTCAGAATCACATACAGTATCATGAAGAACTGGTGCTGTTCTGATTTCTTCAATTGCGTTAGGAACTTTGACATTGCTTATCTTGCTAAGCTCGTCTACAAGCTCGAAATCTCCCATTGAATCATACTTAGAATCAATAGCATTCATAACGCTTCTTGTAAACTTATATGGACTTGCTGTTGAAGCAATAACTGTCTTAGTTGTATCACCAGTTTCTTTTCTGTACTTATCATATACAGTTGCAGCAACTGATGTATGTGTATCGATTACGTATCCACAATCTTCATATATCTTCTTGATTGTAGCAGCATCCTCTGCCTCTGTAGCATAATTGCCATAGAAGTCAGCTAACTGTGCCTTCATCTCTTCTGTAATCTTGTACTTTCCTTCTGACTTTAATGATGCCATAAATTCTGCATTCTTAGCTGCATTATTGCCAGCAATTCTGTATATAAGTCTCTCAAGGTTGCTTGAGATAAGGATATCCATAGATGGTGAGGTTGTAAGAACGAACTCTCTGTTTCTGTCATACTCACCTGTTGTAAAGAAGTCATATAATACCTTATTCTCATTAGATGCACATATGAACTTATTAATAGGAAGTCCCATATTCTTAGCGTAAAATGCAGCTAAGATATTACCGAAGTTACCTGTAGGAACAACTACATTTATCTTCTCGCCATCCTTAATCTCGCCATTAGCTAATAACTTGGCATATGCATATACATAATAAACAATCTGTGGAACAAGTCTTCCTATATTGATTGAATTAGCTGATGAAAACTGGAATCCGGCATCGTTCATAACCTTCTCTAATTCCTTATCAGAGAAAATGTTCTTAACACCAGTCTGTGCATCATCAAAGTTACCTTTGATTCCAATTACATATGTATTGTCGCCCTTCTGTGTAACCATCTGCTTCTCCTGAATTGGGCTTACACCGTTCTTAGGATAGAATACAATAATCTTAGTTCCCGGAACATTAGCAAATCCAGCTAAAGCAGCCTTTCCTGTATCTCCAGATGTAGCTGTAAGAATAACAATTTCATTCTTAACATTGTTCTTCTTAGCAGAAGTTGTAAGAAGATGTGGAAGGATAGAAAGTGCCATATCCTTGAATGCTATTGTAGCACCGTGGAAAAGTTCAAGAAAATACTCATCTTCAACTTTAACAAGCGGAGTCATCTCTTCTGTATCAAACTTAGAATCATAAGCTCTGTCTATACAGCTCTTAAGTTCTTCCTCTGTGAAATCATCAAGCATAAGCTTCATAACTTCATAAGCAACTTCTTTATAAGTCATCTTAGATAATTCTTCTAAGCTTTTATCTAATGATGGAATACTCTCTGGTACAAAAAGTCCTCCGTCTGCTGCAAGCCCCTTTAATATAGCCTGTGATGCAGTAACCTTAACACTGTCGTCTCTAGTACTTCTGTAGAACATACTCATCTTTAATACACCTCATAATTAATATAGTGTGCCTGCGAAAAAGTCGTAGGCTTTTAATATTATACAACAGACATCTGTGCAAAAACAATACTTTATAATAACAAATTACATTCTGTCTGTTTTTAAGCCTCCACGATCTTTCCAGCAATAGCACTTGCTGCCGCTGTAGCTGGAGACGCAAGGAATATCTTAACCTTGCTTGTTCCCATTCTTCCAAGGAAGTTTCTGTTGTTAGTTGCAACAACTACCTCTCCGTCAGTAAGAATTCCGCCTGTTCGTCCACAGCATAATCCGCATCCTGGATGTGTAACAATTGCTCCGGCTTCAACAAGTGTCTCAAGTGTTCCGTCTGCAAGAGCTTCTTTATATATCTTGCGGCTTGCAGGAGTAACTATTAACTTGACAAATGGTGCAACCTTCTTACCTTTAAGAATAGCTGCTGCACACTGAAGATCCTCTAATCTTCCATTAGTACATGAACCTATGAATACCTGATCTACTGCTGTTCCGGCAAGCTCTGTAACAGGCTTGATGTTATCTACCTGTGAAGGACATGCAAGAACCGGAACTAAATCCTCTGCATTATATGTAATCTCTCTTGCATATACTGCATCCGCATCTCCCTTTAAATCCTTTAATTCATCTGTAAGTTCTACATTACAGTACTCTGCTGTCTTTTCATCTGGTGTAAAAAGAGCACATTTGGCACCGGCTTCAATAGCCATGTTAGACATAGTCATACGGCTTGCAACGCTCATCTCGTCAATTGTTGAACCTGTGAATTCAAGTGCCTGATAAGTTGCGCCATCTGCTCCAAGGTCACCGATAAGTCTTAATATGATATCCTTTGAACGCACATTTTCAGGAAGCTTTCCATTAACTGTTACCTTGATAGTCTGTGGAACTTTAACCCACATTTTGCCTGTTCCTAATACACTTGCCATCTCTGTATATCCGATACCTGATGAAAATGCACCAACACAGCCGTATGTTGTTGTGTGGCTGTCTGTACCAAATGCGATATCTCCCGGCTTTACATAACCTGCCTCTGTCATTAACTGATGGCAGATTCCGTCTGAACGGTGGATATTCTTCATTCCGTATTTTTCCACAAATTCATTACCAATACGGAAATGTCTTGTATCATCAACCTGACTTGCTGGAACAAGATGGTCATATATAAGAACAGCCTTATCAGGGTCCCATATCTTAGTGAATCCCATTTCCTCGAATTTCTCTTTAACAAATGGAATGAAAATATCATGAATCATTACTCTGTCAACATTAACAGTTACGATATCTCCCGGCTTTACTTCCCTGCCAATATTCTTTCCAATAATCTTCTCAATAATTGTATGTCCCATTATTCTTACCTCTCCCTGTCTTAGTCAAGACCGTTAAGCTTTCTCATTGCCTTAACAAGTCCGCCTGCATTAAGTATATCCACAAGATTATCAGGAAGTGAAGCAATAGGATATGCCTTTCCATTGTGTGTAATCTGTGCATTTACTTCAACATCAATAGTATCGCCTTCTTTAACTGCGTCGTGAAGGTCTGCATTCTCAATAAGGAGAAGTCCGTTATTAATAGAATTTCTGAAGAATATTCTTGCATATGATTTGGCAATAACACATTTAATACCTAATGCCTTAATAACCTCAGGTGCCTGCTCTCTTGATGAACCACAACCAAAGTTCTTTCCTGCAACAATGATGTCGCCCGGCTTAATCTGACCTGCAAGTTCTGGTCTTAATGGCGAAAATGCATATGGCTTCATATCTTCTACTGTCTTTAATGCGAGGTACTCTGTAGGAATAATGATATCTGTATCAATGTCATCACCAAGCACCCATACTTTACCGCTAAATTTCTCGTTCATAATTACTCCTTTGAAGTTAAATCCTTATCTTATACCATGTCTGCTGTTGCTATCTCGCCCTTGATTGCTGATGCTGTAACAGTTGCCGCTGAAGCAAGATATACGAAAGAATCCTTATGTCCTGCGCGTCCCTTGAAGTTTCGTGTACCTGTGCTGATAAGAGTCTCACCCTCACCGATAACACCCTGACAGCTGCCCCAGCATACAGAGCAGTTAGGATTCATAACAATCGCACCTGCGTCCATAAATATATCAAGGAGTCCCTCTTTCATAGCCTGAAGATATACCGAACGGCTTGCAGGAACTACAAGGAATCTTACCTTAGGAGCAACCTTTTTCCCTTTGATGATCGCTGCGCCAACTCTTAAATCCTCGATTCGTCCATTGTTACATGAACCAAGAAATGCTTCATCAATCTTTACACCAAGTGATTCCTTAGCCGGAACTACATTGTCAACAAAATGTGGCTTTGCAACGATTGGCTGTATTGTTGAAAGGTCAATATCATAAACCTGCTCAAATACTGCATCATCATCTGATGTAAAGCATGCCTTTGGCTCTCTGCCATGCTCCTTAAGATAATCCATTGCAACATCATCAACTTCCATGAGTGCAGTCTTAGCACCTGCCTCTACGCAGAGGTTACATATTGATATTCTGTCTGCCATTGAAAGGCTGTGTAAACCTTCTCCTGCAAATTCCATTGCTTTATAGTTAGCACCGTTAGCACCAATCTTTCCAATAATAGAGAGTATTAAATCTCTTGCATATACTCCATCGTTAAGCTTTCCCTTAAGGTTGAATCTTAATGTTCCCGGAACCATTACCCATGATGTTCCTGTAACCATTGCATACAAATAATCTGTACAACCAACACCTGTACCAAATGCACCTAACGCACCATATGCACAAGTATGGCTGTCTGCTCCAAATATAAGCTCACCAGGTACTACATGATTCTCCATCATTACCTGATGACATACGCCCTCACCCTCGTAGAACTTAATATCATTAGCCTTGGCAAAATCTCTCATCTTCTTCTGTGAAGCTGCTGTCTTAGGGCTGTCTGATGGAATATTGTGGTCTACAATCCATACAAGCTTATCCTTGTCAGCAATATGAGGATTCTTCAACTTCTCATACATACCGATAGTAAGATGTGTTGTTCCATCATTACTCATGAGTCTGTCAAGAGTGACAGTAGCAATATCACCGGCCTTAACCTGTGAAAGACCTGCTGCCCTTGCGATAATCTTCTCTGCAATAGTCATGCCATGCTTTGCCTCGTCTGCTGTTACAGCTGCACTCTCAGACTCTTCTTTCTCACCATTAAGTGATGCAATAAGACCACCCTGATTAAGAATAGCCTGCATCTTGGCTGGAAGCTTAGTACATGTATAAGTCTTTCCATTAACAGTGATAATTCCATCTTCTAATGAAAGCTCACATTCGTCCCCTGCATTAACTTCGTCATGGAGTTCCTTACATACAATAACAGGAAGTCCTATATTAATAGCATTACGATAGAATATTCTTGCAAATGATTTAGCAATTACTGCCTTGACACCTAATGCCTTAAGTACGCTTGGTGCCTGCTCTCTTGATGAACCACATCCAAAGTTGTCATCTGCAACAACGAAATCTCCCGGCTTTACGGCAGAAGCAAAATCAGAGTCTAATGATTCAAATGTATGACTCTTCATGTCATCAATTGTCGGGAACAAAAGATACTGTGACGCAATAATCTGATCTGTATCAACATCTTTATCAAACTTAAATATTCTACCCATTGTTTTCTCCTTATCTTATCCCTGATATAACAGGTATTATTAATAGTCATTTTAACATTTTACCCTATTAAAGTGTGTTTTTCAATCGTTATTATTAACAGAAACGGTAATTAAGCAAAAGGTCGTTATCCTTAACCTTAACCCGTGTATATGCCCCGCTTACTAACGGCATTGAAGGTGAAAGATGGCCAAAATCACAGTCCATTATAACCGGCACATTATACTTTGCCGCAATACCTGTAACTGCACTGTACTGGTCAAGCCCCATCATTTCCTGTCCGTAGCACAGCGGTCTTCCTATGAGGAATCCCTTCACATTCTTAAACCATCCGGCATTATCCATCTGCCACATAGCCCTTCTGATTGCAAATACATTCAGATCACAGCTCTCTAAGAACCATATAATCCCGTCAGCTGCGTATCTTTCATTGAACTCTTTAACCTTGTCAAAGCTTGTACCCGTAAGATTAACAAGACAATCCATGCATCCGCCGACAAGTCTTCCTTCAAATGCGATCTCCGTATCACATTCATTGTCACCAACATATTTTCTTAAAATCTTCTTCTCAGTAAGATTGTATTGTGGTGCAGGATTCTCCTCATTCTTTAGAGACTCTCTCTCCCATGTGTCATATCCATGGACCTGTTTTTCCACAACTCCGTTATTGTTCTTACAGCCTTTTCCACGAAGCACATCAAAAGTATCCACAAGCGCCTGATGCCAGTCCTTCATTGCAAATGCGCCTGCACACGGTCCGTATACACTTGCCGTATCAGCAATCATATTCTGTAAAAATGTGAAGTTGGTATTATCAGAATATCCAAGATACCACTTAGGCTTTGCCGCCTTAATCCTGTCAAAATCAACATATGGCAGAATCTCACACATCAGTTCACCACCGCCACATGATATAAGCACATCATTGACATTGCTCTCATACATCTGTGTAAGCTCCTTACCGCATTCCTGCGGTGTATTGCTTATTCCAATTCCTTTGTCCTCATAACAGTTAGGACCAAGTTCTACTGTATAACCTTCTTTTTCAAATCTTTTAATTGTCATTCCGAATGCTGTTTATAAGGCTCCGTCGCACAACCAAAAGATGGTGCAACGAAGCCTATAGTTCCGCCTTCGGATAAGAATTCAGGATATCTCATATGCTGCCTCCTTATCTGTCATCACCCTGCATCAGCCAGATGATTATTCTACATTATTCTTTATTACAAGTATTTCTTTACTACATTGATAGCATTATTGCCTATAATCACACTGTAATGTTCTTTAATAAATGCTGCTCTTTCTTCCTTAGATGAATCAAACTCACCATATTCCAATATGAGATTAAGAAGCCTTCTGTACTTTTCTTCTGAACATCTTCCCTTGTGCAATACAAGATAATATGTATTCTCATTTTCATCCTTATATAAAGCATTAGTTACGCCCCATGTCCTTGCACTGGACTGGCATAACTGTTCAAAATCACCAAAATCTGCAATTCTGAATACACCAGCATTAACTGTTATAGGCTTTCTGGTGTTTTCCTTAACTTTAGGTACATCTTCTTTTTCAGATTCAGTCTGATCTTCTACTGGCAGCCCCAGCTTGTCAAAACTTTCTCCCACTCTCTTAAGCATGCTTCCAAAATCATCCTTACCTGATGAAACTGTAAGAAGTATTGAATGATCAGGGAGTGGAGCCAACTGCAATGACATAACATCTCCATTAAGTGTAACTCCTATATTTTTCTGAGCTTCTTCCATAATAATCTCTAACAGGTCATGTATCTTCTCTGCATCATTGTTAAAGAAATCATCTAACGAAATGTTGTTATCTTCCAGATCCTCTGCATTAAGTCTGCACTGGAACTTTCTATCACCAATTTTCTTAAATTCCATATATCCTCTTTTCAAACATAAATAATATATATCAATTAACTATTATTACATATTTTTGCTAATTCTGTCTACTATTTTTCTTGTTAAGACATTCTTGCTGGCAAGCTCCCCTTTTTCATTAACGCATACTCTGCCTCTGTTTCCGGTAACATCCGCATATATCTCAAGTCTGTCGCCATTAATCTTTGCATATACATCACATGTCTTCACATACACATTCTGCATTACTTTATTAATTATATCGTCTTCTATCTCAAAACATACCACTGTGCTTTTATGTGATATATCTCTTGCTGTACGTACTGCTTCCTTTCTTTCTTTAGTCAGCATAGCGTATATTCCCTGCCCATGGACAGGAACACATTCTCCATAATCCATGATTGTATATCTGTACAACAGCCTGTTATGAAGCTTTGATGCCTTGATATTCTCCAACGTTGTAAATACTGCATCGCATTCTTCTGAATCAAGTTTCTCAAAACATTTTCTTATATCAGGTTCAACTATGCAGCTTATACCGTCATACATATGCACTATCTTTTCTATACACTTTTCTGAATCAATAACAACAACTGCATTCTCTACTATGTCTTTAGTTCTTCTCTTTCTAACCATAACAAGTCTTGGATCTTCTCTTTTTAAGACTCCTGATATTACCACTCCATCCGGCAGGTCATCATCATTCTTTTCCATACGGATAAGCTCTGTCATGCTGACAACAGCCATATCAACCGAGCCAAGCTCAAGTGCTTCACATGCCGCCTCAAAACCTTCATGTCCGATATCTACAATCTTAGCCTGCGAACCTGGCATTCTTGCTATCGTCTGTATTGCTTTTTTTAATTTGATTCTTTCTATTCCGCTTCCATACAGTCCAAGCCTGTACATTGCATCTGTATCTTTTCTCATCTATATTCTGTAACCTTTTAAGTTTTTTGTTTTTTATTATAACATATCCGTCTGAATTGTTGAAAGTATATGTGCATTATGTTTATAATAGTAAGGAAAAAAATTAATATTAAGGAATGGTATGAATCAATGACCTATACTAAATCAAAAAGTATCTTTCTAAAGCTCGCTGCTTTAGTTTTCATCGCATTGTTCTGCATTATGGTTTTCTCTTCACCTGTCAGGGCAGAAGAAACATCAGCTGCAGAGCTCACTCCTGACATAACACTTTCCAACCAGGGAAGCGTAAGCAGGATGACTGATGGCTCTTACAACACCAAGACCTCATTTTCAGCTGGAGATACAATTCATGTGACTTCTTCTGAAAAAATGTATTCTCTGTACATCAAATGGGATTTAATACCTGATGAGTGGACACTGACATACAATGGAAAAACTGAAACTTTCGGAACTAACGATTTCCTCCACGAATATATAGATATTCCTGAAGGAACATCCGAGATGACCATAACATTTGCATCAAGCGAAGCTATCTGTGATATGCATGTATACTCACAGGGGCAGGCTCCCGCAGACGTACAGACATGGAAAACCCCATGCGATAAGGCAGACATTCTTGTATTTGCCACACACGCAGATGACGAAATCCTTTTCCTTGGTGGTGTACTTGCAACATATGGTGGAGAACAGAACCTGGCTGTACAGGTAGCATATATGTGTGAATTCACTTCATCAGCCAAGATAAGAGAACACGAAAAGCTTGACGGTTTGTGGGAATCAGGCATAAAGCATTATCCGGTATGTGGAGATTTTCCTGACCTTTACAGTCAGACATTAGAAGCTGCAAAGAAGCAGTATGTATATGATGATGTTAAAGCTTATACTACATCATGCATAAGACGATTTAAACCTCTTGTTGTAGTAACACAGGATCTTAATGGTGAATATGGTCACGGCGGTCATATGCTATTCTCTCATGCTGTTGCAGAATCAGTAGAGACAAGCAATGATTCCTCTGTATTTCCAGACTCTGCAGCCACTTATGGTACATGGGATGTTCCTAAAACTTATCTTCATCTGTACACAGAGAATAAGATTACCATGAACTTAAGGCTTCCTCTTTCCCGTATGGGAAACCGCACTTCAATTGAAGTACAGACAGCAGCTTATAAAAAGCATGTATCACAGCAGTGGTGCTGGTTCTATGTATCAGATGATTATGAATACAGCTGTGCTGATTTTGGATTATACAGGACTACCGTTGGTAATGATACCGGCAATGATATGTTAGAAAATATTACTACATATGAAGAGCAGGAAAGACTCGCTAAAGAAGCTGCCGAAAAGGAATCCATAGAAAGTTCCAAAGCTGCTGAAGAAGCAAGCATTGCTAAAGAACAGCAGGAAATAAAAGCAGCACACAAAGAAACTTCTAAAAGAAAAGTATCAGTGGCAGTGATTGTTATAATTGTTGTAATTATTATTGGTGCTGCCGCATTCGGATATGTCAGATTACAGCAGTCAAGAAGAAAGCATTCCCGTAGGAGAAGATAAATAAGGAGGTTTTGCCATGAAACTGCTTATTAACATAATAGCAATTATTGTAGTTGCTGTTGTAATTGGATTTCAGTTCAACAGAACAAAGAATCTTTATAATAAAAAATACGATGAGAACAAAGACGAATTCAAAAAAGATCAGGAACAATAAAACAAAATCAATCTTATCAAAAAGGGCTGCCATAATGGCAGCCCTTAAATATTATCAATTACTGATTATTAGTTATTGATAAGCATATCGCTTTCATTGTTCCAGCTGTAAAGCTTTCTGATTTCTGCTCCAACCTTCTCTGATGGATGCTCAGAAGCAAGCTTTCTCATAGCCTTGAAGTGAACCTGTCCACCAGCATCGCTCATGTCAAGTAAGAATTCCTTAGCAAATGAACCATCCTGAATATCAGAAAGGATCTTCTTCATAGCCTTCTTAGTATCCTCTGTGATAATCTTAGGACCTGTTATGTAATCACCATACTCAGCTGTATTAGAGATTGAGTATCTCATTCCAGCGAATCCTGACTGGTAAATAAGGTCAACGATAAGCTTCATCTCATGAATACACTCGAAGTAAGCATTACGTGGATCATATCCAGCTTCGCAAAGAGTTTCGAAACCAGCCTGCATAAGTGCACAAACACCACCACAAAGAACTGCCTGCTCACCAAAGAGGTCTGTCTCTGTTTCTGTTCTGAATGTTGTCTCAAGAAGACCAGCTCTTGCTCCACCGATACCAAGACCATAAGCAAGTGCCATGTCAAGAGCCTTTCCTGTCTCATCCTGCTCTACAGCTACAAGACAAGGAGTTCCCTTACCTGCCTGATATTCTGAACGTACTGTATGTCCAGGAGCCTTAGGGGCAATCATTGTTACATCAACGCCCTTAGGTGCCTTAATTAAACCAAAATGAATGTTGAAACCATGGGCGAACATAAGCATGTTACCTGGCTCAAGATTTGGCTCGATATCTTCCTTATAAAGCTTAGCCTGCTTCTCATCATTGATAAGAATCATGATGATGTCCGCTCTCTTAGCAGCTTCTGCAGCAGTAAATACTTCAAATCCCTGCTCCTCAGCTCTCTTCCATGACTTAGAACCCTCATAAAGTCCGATAATAACATGACAACCTGAATCCTTAAGATTTAATGCATGTGCATGTCCCTGGCTACCATAACCGATAATAGCGATTGTCTTACCGTCAAGTAATGATAAATTACAATCTGACTGATAATAGATCTTAGCTTCTGCCATTTTAAACTACCTCCATATAAATGTGTTATATATTGTAAAAGTTCTCCGGATACACCAAAGAATTATTACATCTTATTCAAATCTGCACTTCCTCTTGCGAGACCTGTAATTCCTGTTCTTGCAATCTCCGTAATGTTGAAATCTTCCAGAAGTTCCACAAACGCATTCATCTTACTTAAACTTCCTGTAAGTGCAATTATCATGGACTCCTTAGATACATCTACAATATTAGCTCTGAATATATCTGCAATAGAAGATACCTGCTGTCTCTTCTCTGGTCCACATTCAACTTTAATCATAACAAGTTCTCTGCATACTGATTCATGTGCAGGTAGCTCCACAATTTCCTTAACATCTATAAGCTTATTAAGCTGTTTCTCAATCTGTTCAAGTACATCATCTTCACCTGTTACAGCTATTGTCATACGTGACAATTCAGGATTGAGAGTTTCACCAACCGTAAGGCTGTCTATATTATATCCTCTACGGCTGAACATTCCAGCGACACGGCTAAGTACACCAGATGAATTACCCACGAGAATAGAAAAAACTGCTCGTCTCATAACCTAATCTCCTAAATTCTGATATTAAAATGCATAAAAATGCATTTATTGTCAATTATTATAACACAGAACATCAATCTGTCAATTGCCCACTTATAGCATTTACTACTCCAAGAACTACCATTCTGAGCACGGTTACATCTGTATCACTCCACTTTCTTCTGTTAATGCCAAATATATCGAATTCCACCATATATTCTTTGCCATCAACACCTTCAGCCTTCATCTGAAGAAACGAGCAAATATTGTTGTCTCTGAGTTTTCTAAAAACTTCCGGGAATTCTATAGTAAGTGACGCTATATTATTCACCATGTTAACGCCATATTCATCAAAATGATTCAAAAATTTATCATCATTAACATATGCTGCCTCAATGACATTATTCTTATAATGACCTGTACTGTATATGCATTCCATATCATTACCACAGAAAATACTTATTCCATGAATATTAAGCTTATCTGTAAGCTCTGAAAGTACTTCCTTTACTGTCATCTTTCCAAGTGATACTTTCATTACAATATTGGTTGCAAGTTCGTATTTTGCCATAGGCTTCATAAAACCGCTTCCAAATGCAATTTCATGCTTCATATCAGCCAGAATATCTCCATGCTTATTATAATCATATATAATATATCTGTCCTTGCCTTTTTCCTTGGCTATATAAAGAGCTGCATCAGCTATCTTAAACAATGTCTCAAAATCACTGCCATCCTTGCCAAACTGTGCAATACCAATTGATGTTGAGAACATATACTCTGGCTGCTTCTGGGCAAGCGATACCTTAAGTCCCTTTCTCATAGCCTTAAGCATAATGCGAAGTTCTTCAACTGTAACATCTTTTATAAGTACTATAAATTCATCTCCGCCTATGCGTCCAACTATTCCACGTCCGCCAACTGATAATTTTAATGAATCTGCAAATGCTTTAATAACCTCATCACCAAAATAATGTCCATAACTGTCATTAACACTCTTGAAGTTATCAATATCAAGAATCATCAGGAACATCTGGCGGTTTCTGTCTGAAACCGCTGTTTTATTGATATCATCAGTTATCATATCTGTTACAGTCTTCTTGTTATATATGCCCGTCGCTAAATCAAGTTTTGCCTCATCTACTCCGACATACTCCTGAACAGTTCTGGTTCTTCTATCTGGTTCAGATATTACGCCTACTGTAATTCTGTTTTCTCCATCAGCCAGAAGTGACTGTCCTCTGAAGATAAGATTGTCAACTCTTTCTCCTTTAGACATAACAGATGACGACAGCTTAACAATAAAGTTATTCATTCCACTTGCAATTGCTGTACATAATGCTTCAAACTGAACAACATCATCACCTGTTACAAAGCCCTTAGTGTACATGCTTCTTTCCATTCATTAAGACTGGTTCTCTCAAATATCTCAGATTTATTATTACGATAACAATATATTGTAATCATTCCAGAAACAGGATCATATTCAAATAGCTTCTCATCAATAGTATTGATTATTGCCCTGTATTTTCTTACACGGTGATAATACATGTCAAAATCATTCGAAATAACAATTATATCCTGTGCCACAAGCTCAACCATACGGTCTGTACCAACTTCATATATGCGCTTCTTTACAAGAAGCATCCATCTATATGAACCATTCTTAATAAGACACCGCACTATACAATATCTGACAGACATATCCGAATTAATAAACTGCTCAAAACTCATGACATCATCCGGATGCACCAGTCCGTTAAATGCAGAAAGCATAGTCTCGCCCATGAGATTGTAAAATCTTTCATCACCTATTTTAACTACATATCTGTTATCAAGTGTAAATTCCACTTCATTAGGCATATTGCCTTGATATGAAGTATCTAATTCGTATCTTCGCATAAAAAGACACCCCCCCATTCTAAGGAGCAGGACCATTATTCTCTAAGCATGCTGTCCCTGACTGGTTTTCTCAACCTTAACTTTGAGTATCATTCTTCCTCGTACATCAAGAGTTCTGAATATATAACCTTTGTATTCCACCTCAAAGTTCTCCCCGTCATCAGGTATCTTTCCAAGCTTATAAATCATAAAGCCGCTCAAAGTATCAATATCTTCGCATTCAAACTCTATTCCTAACTTGGCTTCTACATCCTCAAGATCTGCCTGACCTTCTATTATATATGAACCGTCTGCGTCGGTTACAATCTGTTCTTCTTCTTCATCATATTCGTCAAGGATATTACCTACGATTTCTTCAAGTATATCCTCCATAGTGACAATTCCTGCTGTCTGTCCATATTCATCAACAACAATAGCCATATGAATCTTTTCTGACTGCATCTGTCTGAATAACGGACTTATATTTCTTGTTTCAGGTATACAGTATGGCTTAAAAAGCATTGTATCTTCTACATCTTTAAGCTTCCTTCCCTGATTATCTTTATCAACATATATCTTAAGAAGATCGCGGATATGTAAAATACCTGTAATATTATCAATGTCTCCATTATAAACAGGATATCTTGAATAATTCTCTTCCATTACCCTGTCAAATGCTTCTCTTACAGTGATATCATCATCAAGTGCCACGATATTGTTTCTGTGCGTCATTACATCAGATGCCTGTTTCTCGCCGAATTCAAAGATATTACCTATCATCTCTGCTTCATTTTCTTCAAGAACACCCTGTTCATGGCTCTCATTAACCATATCCATTATCTCTTCTGTTACATCTTCATCTCGTTTTCCCCTGCCAAATAATTTAAGCAGAGATGAAAACCTCTTTTCTTTCCCATCCGCGGGATGGCCGTCATTCATAGTTTTCCTCCATATTTATAAGTCGTTCTTTAATAAATAATTATCATTTTAATAATAACACATTATTGTGCTGATAGTCAATTCATCTCAAGACTTACAGATAATGCTTTATTGACCTGACCTATAATATCATTGTCAAGATGACACACCTTATCCTTAAGTCTTCTTTTATCTATAGTTCTAAGCTGTTCCAACAATATAACAGAATCTTTCACCATGTCATAACGTGCAGAATCAAGTTCAACATGCGTTGGCAGCTTGCTCTTATGCATCTGGCTTGTTATCGCTGCACATATAACTGTCGGGCTATGTTTATTACCTGTATCATTCTGAATTATAAGTACTGGTCTTATTCCTCCCTGTTCTGAACCTACAACTGGTCTTAGATCTGCATAAAAAATATCTCCTCTTTTTATTACCACAACTGTCACACTCCTAAAGCTATATTTAATCCCCTTGGCTTTAGTATTGCCCGCTTTTAAGTGTGTATTCAGTTATCTTTTATCTTTTCAGGACATATGCAATTGCTTCTGATATATCTGCTGCCGTCATTCCGGCCCTGCCTTTGCCTGCCGCCGCATAATCTCCCGCTTTGCCATGAACATATACTGACAGACATGCTGCTTCAAATGCATCTAACCCCATAGCTGTCATTCCGGCAATAAGTCCCGTAAGCACATCTCCGCAGCCACCTGTGGACATTCCATCATTTCCGGTACAGTTAATATATACTTTCTGTCCGTCAGTAACTACTGTTCTTGCATCCTTTAATATGCATATACATGAATGTTGTATTGCATATTCTTTAGCAGACTCGATCATATGCTCTTTAATATCAGCAGCTGTCTTTCCTGTAAGCCTTGACATTTCCATAATATGGGGCGTAATTATAATCTTCCCTTCACTGCTGCCTTTATAATCAATATGTTCAGCAGCAATAATATTAAGTGCATCTGCATCAAGTATTCTTACTTTATCTTCTCTTTCAAGAACACATCTGGTAAGTTCTGCTGCTACCCCGTTCATAGATAATCCCGGACCCACAGCTATACTTTTTGCCCATTCAAAATCTGCTTTAAGTTCTGCTGCCAGCGGCATATTATCAAGATATGTTGATATCAGACATTCTGGCATTCTGCACAGCAGTGCTGTCTTATTAACCTCATGTGTAAGTACTTTAACAAGTCCTGTTCCACTTCTGTATGCGGCTGATGCACTAAGAATTGCAGCTCCTCCCATATTCTTAGAGCCTGCTATAATAAGTGTCCTGCCATATGTTCCTTTATTAGAATCTGGTTTTCTTACAAGAAGTCTGCCTGCATCTTTATCGTCATATGTAAAAATACTGCCGAAACCTTCGACTTTACTATGTAAAATATCATCTGTTACAAAACCTGCATTAATGACTTCTACACTACCACTGTATGAAGCTCCCGGGTAAAACATGATACCTGTCTTATTATATCCAAATGTAACTGTATAATCAGCACGTACTGCCACACCCTGAATCTGACCATTATCAGCGCTTATTCCAGATGCTATATCGACTGCAACCACTTTGGATGTACCTTTATCTCTGGCATTATTAACAGCCTGTATTATCTGTGCATATCTTCCTTCAATCTTTCTTGAAAGACCTATACCAAATATTGCGTCTACAATATAATCATATTCACCAAAATCAGTATTGCTATCATATTCATCACAATGTATTCCAAGTTTTTCAGCTATACTTTTCTGTAATCTGTATTCATCTGTCCCTGCAGATGTTCCTACAAGCACAATATCTGCATATATTCCATTCTCATTAAGCTGTCTTGAGACAGCAATTCCATCTGCGCCATTATTACCACTGCCACAGACACAGACAACTTTAATGCTGCTTTCTTGTCTTGTATTCTCAGCAATAATCTTTCTTAAAAACGCTGAAACCCCCAGTGCTGCTCTTTCCATGAGCACCACTGAGGGAATTCCGAACTCCTGTATTGAACAGGCATCAACTGATTTCATTGTATGTGAGTCTGTTAAATATCTCATATCTTTACTTCCTGTTAGCAATAGTATATGAAAGTCTCATAAGGCTTTCTGACAAATGTACATTCTCAACAATAACATCATCCGGAAGATTAAGGTCGGTATGGGCAAAATTCCATATTGCCTTAACTCCGGCATCAACAACAACTTTAGCAATCTGTCTAGCAGCTTCCTTAGGTATTGTAAGTGCTACTATCTCAATATCATTATTCTTAATGAAATCTGTAAGTTCATTCATCATCCTTACTTCAATTCCACGAATCTTAGTTCCTTTAATCTTAGGATTATTATCAAATATTCCCTTAATAACGAAACCTCTCTTCTCGAAATCACTATAGTTAACAATAGCCTTTCCTAAATTACCGGCTCCGATAATAACCATATTGTGATTACGGTCTATGCCAAGAATCTTTCCAATCTCTTCATACAGATACTGAACATTATAGCCATATCCCTGCTGTCCAAATCCTCCAAAGTTATTAAGATCCTGTCTTATCTGTGAGGCTGTTACCTTCATTCTGGCACTCAGCTCTTTAGATGATATTCTCTGTACACCAGACTCTATCAGCTCTCCCAGATATCTGTAATATCTTGGCAGTCTTCTTATTACCGCCGACGAAATCTTTTTCTCTTCCATTACACCAAACCTCCAGACTACGATTGCTCATTTTACCAAGATATAAACGAGTATATAAATAAACTATAACAAGCTATACATAGTATAACCATTTTTCTTTAATATGTCAAAATTTTAACCAAGAACTCTTTTAGCAATATCAACAGATTCTTTTGCATCTTTTGCATAGAAATCTGCATCTATCTCTTTAGCGTATTCCGGAGTAAGTACTGCACCTCCAACCATAACCTTACAATCAAGATTATTTTCTCTTATAAGTGCAATTGTTTCTTTCATAGATACAAGTGTTGTTGTCATAAGTGCAGAAAGTCCACACAGTTTAACATCATTATCTCTTATTGCATCAACAACTGCCTGGTACTCAACATCCTTTCCAAGATCAATAACATCATATCCATAATTCTCAAGAAGAACTTTGACAATATTCTTTCCTATATCATGAACATCACCCTTGACTGTAGCTATAACTATCTTTCCTTTGCTTACAGGGGCATTATCAGACATAACCATATGCTTTCTTATAACTTCAAATGCTGCCTGTGCAACACCTGCTGACATAATAAGCTGTGGAAGGAACAATGTACCCTTCTCGAATTCAGCACCTATCTTATCAAGTGCAGGAATAAGCACCTGATTAACAATCTCCATTGAATCCATAATCTTAAGAAGAGCCTCTGTTATCTCAGCGCCTTCATTCTTAAGTCCTTTTTCAACAGCATAGAAAAGATCATCTCCTGTATAGTTTCCATCTTTCTTTTCCTTCTTGACAGGATCAATCTTAGAAACATTTGGCATAGCACCATAGTTTTTTATGTAATCAACTGAATTCTTATCAATATTGGCAAGAAGCTTATACGCCCTTACCGCACCTGTCATCTCTGGGATATTAGGATTGATAATTGCAAGGTCAAGTCCGTTAGTAAGTGCCATTGTAAGGAAAATGTGGTTTACAAGCACTCTGTTTGGAAGTCCGAATGAAATATTAGAAACGCCAAGAACTGTCTTTAAACCAAGCTCATGCTTAACTGTATGAAGTGCATTAAGAGTTTCCATTACGCCCTCCTGCTCAGCAGAAGCTGTAAGTGTAAGACAATCAATATAAATGTCTTCTTTAGGGATTCCCATTGCAACAGCCCGGTCCATAATCTTCTTTGCTATCGCAACTCTGTCCTCTGCCTTCTTAGGAATGCCATCTTTATCAAGTGCAAGTCCGATAACTCCTGCACCATATTTCTTAACAAGAGGAAGAACATTGTTAAGAGACTCCTCCTCACCATTAACTGAGTTAACAAGCGGCTTACCATTGTATACACGGAGTGCTGCCTCAAGTACTTCAGGTATTGTAGAATCAATCTGAAGTGGGACATCTACAACTGCCTGTAATGACTTTATTGTATCAATCATCATTTCACGCTCATCAATCCCCGGAAGGCCTACATTGACATCAAGAATATCTGCGCCACCTGATATCTGCTCTAAAGCCTGTCCAAGAATATAATCCATATCGTGTCTTAACAAAGCTTCCTTAAAAAGCTTCTTACCTGTAGGATTGATTCTTTCACCTATAATTCTTGGTTCATCAACAACAACAGTGCTTGTAGCTGAACACACTGCACCTGGAATATATTTGTGTGGTGCTGCCGGATTGCCTTCTCTTTTTAACATCTCTGATAATTCTTTAATGAACTCAGGATTAGTTCCACAGCAGCCGCCGAATATCTTGATGCCATATTTTCTTAAATCCTTCATGAAATCTGCAAACTGGGCTGCAGTAACATTGTAAAGGTTAGTTTCAGGGTCAGGAAGTCCTGCATTAGGCTTTACTACTATTGGAAGATTAGTCCATTTTACAAGTTCTTCAATAACCGGTTCTAATTCCTTAGGTCCTAAAGAACAGTTTACACCGAGTGCATCAACGCCAAGTCCTGTAAGTGTAAGAGCCATTGCCGATATAGAGCAGCCTGTGAAGGTTCTCATATTCTGTTCAAATGTCATCGTGGCAACAATAGGAAGGTCGCTGTTTTCCTTAGCTGCAAGTACAGCAGCCTTAACATCTAAAAGGTCAGTCATTGTCTCAAATACAACAAGGTCTGCTCCCGCAGCCGCTCCTGCCTTTACTATCTCGGCATACATATCATATGCTTCTTCAAAGCTTAATACACCTGTTGGCTCGAGAAGCTGTCCGATTGGTCCTACATCAAGTGCAACAAGTCCGTCAGGCTTTACTGCATCTCTTGCCTTCTTTGCATTGACAATTCCGGCAGTTACAAGCTCCTCAACACTTTTTCCGCATTCTTCAAGCTTATATCTGTTTGCGCCAAATGTATTGGCATATACCACATCTGAACCCGCATTGTAATACTGCTCTGCAATTGATACAAGAAGATCCGGTCTTGTAATATTAAGTACTTCCGGCGTCTCTCCCATCTTCATTCCAGCTGCCTGAAGCATTGTACCCATAGCACCATCAAATATTATATAATCTCTTGTCTTTAAGAGTTCTCTGAATCTGTCATCCACTGCAATGTCCTCCCATTCCTCTGTATGCGCAGGTTTTATTAAGATTGCAGGTTGCGCAACCTCTGTTACCGGTACTTACCTGTTCCTTAGTAAGTCCGATAACCGCAGTTACCGACTTTACTGGAGCCAGCATATATGATTTATTAAGATTAAGTCCAATCTTTTTACTGGCGTCTAACACCTTTAAGAAAGGCTCCTGCATGCTTATTGGCAGGTCGCCATAACCAATCCCAAACCTGAATGTCTGGTAATAATCAGGGTATTCCTCTCTTAAAAGTTCTTCCACCTTATCGCATGCCTGTTCAACAGCTACACTTGCAAGGCTATCAAACACCAGTGCCTTTGCCATATCTGTAAGCTGCAACACTCTTAATTGTCTGTCAATACCTTCCGATATCGTTACAGCCATACATATTGCACTGTCACATTTATACAGATGCTTCTTAATGGACTCGCCCGGAAGCACCATGCTTGTATTCTTAAATGCCACACCGTCTTCATTAACTGTAAAATCAAGCTTCTTATAAATAAATCTTGGAACTGCGGTCTTTAATACAAGCTCCTCACATTCATCCATAAGCTCTTCCACCCGTTCATCAGGTGCATTTTTCTTATAACCCAGATATCTTAACGCTTCTTTTCTGTTAAGACTGGTAAGCCTAATACTTTTCTCCATTTCTTCTTACCTTGCCGCTTTTACTTCTGCGTTCTTTAAGTTTGTCATGTTTTCCACGGGACTCGTCTTTTCTTCTTCTTGTATCTGGCTTTGACTTGGATTTTCTTGCCGGCTTGGCAGATACATTTGCTTTCTCTACATTAACCTTTCTGCCCTTGATAAGTACATTGTCATTCATTGCTGCAAGTACTGCTTCCGCATGCTTTGCAGGTACATCAACAAATGTATAATTATCCATCATATCAATTGCACCGACAAGTCTTCCCGGCATTCCTGATTCTCCTGCAATAGCACCAAGAATATTGGCTGGTGTAATCTTGTCCTTCTTACCAACATTAATAAAGAGTCTTACCATTCTTGATGTATAAGCATTTTCATCAAAATGGAAATTCTCAACCTCATCAACTCTGTCTAATGTATCTCCGACTATCATCTTAAGAAGTGCTGCTGCCATATCCATTGATGTGTAATCTTCCTGGTTAACATGCTCCTCAACCATATCGAGCATAGCTCTGTGCTCATCAGCCTCAATCATCTCTTTAATTTTGTCAAATATACCGTCCATCTTAGTATTCTTGACATCATCAAGTGATGGGATTGGCTTTGCAAGAATCTTAGTCTTACAATATCTCTCGATATCCTTTAACTTGTATACCTCTCTTCCTGAGATAAATGAAAGTGCAAGTCCTGACTTTCCAGCTCTTCCTGTTCTTCCAATTCTGTGTACATAATACTCTTCATCCTGTGGAAGGTCATAGTTAAATACAATATCAACTCCGTCAACATCAATTCCTCTTGCCGCAACATCAGTTGCAATAAGAATTTCTGTCTTTCCACTTCTGAAATCATCCATTACACGGTCTCTCTGCTGCTGCTTCATATCTCCATGGATTCCATCAGCAAAATATCCTCTTCCCTTAAGCTCTGATATAAGCTCGTCCACCTGTCTCTTAGTGTTACAGAACACAACTGACAGCTTAGGATTGTATATATCAATAAGACGGCTTAAGATTTCTGTTTTATTCTTAGGCCTTACTTCATAATAGAACTGATCAATATTGGAAACTGTAAGTTCTTTTCTTACAACCTTGATAATCTTGGCGTCTTTCTGGAATTTTCTTGCAATCTCCATAATAGGCTTAGGCATTGTAGCTGAAAAAAGAACTGTCTGTCTTTCCTCTGGTGTCTCTGTAAGAATTGTTTCCATATCCTCACGGAATCCCATATCAAGCATCTCATCAGCTTCATCTAATATAACCATAGATACCGAATCAAACTTAACAGTCTTTCTTCTCATATGGTCCATAACTCGTCCCGGAGTTCCAACAATAATCTGTACGCCGGATTTTAAAGACTTAATCTGTCTTACAATCTCCTGTCCGCCATACACCGGTAACACCTTAATGTCACTCATGTACTTGGCAAGCTTTCTTATCTCTTCTGCAACCTGTACTGCAAGCTCTCTTGTAGGGCAGAGTACAATTGCCTGTGGTTTCTTAACATCTGGATTAATCTTCTGTAACATAGGGATAGAGTACGCAGCAGTCTTACCTGTTCCGGTCTGTGCCTGTCCGATAACATCAATTCCTTCCAATACTGCAGGAATGGCCTGTGTCTGTATAGGAGATGTCTCCTCAAAGCCCATATCCTCTACCGCTCTTAAAATTCTTTCATCAATATTTAATTCATCAAATTTCATTCTTTAATCTCCATTTCTATAACTTGTTAATTTTACATTACAGAAGTCCATAAGTCAAAGTAATAATTGCATTTTATTTCTTGTACATATATAATCGTTTTAAATATCAATTCAGCCTTCACCAGAGGAGTGAATTGTATATCGTCTGTCATTGTGCAGGGCATGCTTCGTAAAACCCGCCAGGATTGCTAATTTGCTGCACCCAGTCTGGGGCTTCTTTGATTGTTTATGTTCATTCGACATCTGGACACTGCCGCGATACTGTCCGTATAGGGCATACGCCCGATATATTGCGAACTGTGTGGGAGTTAATGCCGCTATATACATAAGAGCGGTGTGCTAAAGCTCGTTCAAGCGAAGCGCGTTTGCTGATGCACACCGCAATAAACTTTGTAGATAGCGGCATTTACTCCCACTAAGTGCAGCAATCCTTGAGGGCGTATGCCCTATACGGACAGTATCGCGGCAGTGTTCATCTGGCGAATGTACACAAACTTTAAGCCCCAGACTGGATGCAGCAAATTCACACAATCCTGACGAAGGTTTTACGAAGCATGCCTGCACAATGACAGACTAAGTACACATATCCCCCTCTGGTGAAGGCTGGATACATATAATAAAGGAGTATCTATGATTTTATCTTGTAATAATATTAGTAAATCTTTTGGAACGGACATTATTATTAAGTCCTGTTCTTTTAATATAGAAGATCATGAGAAGGCTGCCATTGTTGGAATCAATGGTGCCGGTAAATCTACTCTGTTAAAGATTATTACCGGTGAAGAGCCTGCTGATACAGGCATTGTCACTCTTGCTAAGGATAAGACTCTTGGTTATCTTGCTCAGCAGCAGGACCTTCAGTCTGACAGAAGCATTTATGATGAACTTCTTTCTGTAAAGCAGTATATCCTTGATATAGAGAGTGAATTAAGAAGAATTGAGGCTGCCATGAACAGTGCTTCAGGTGATGAGCTTGAAGCTCTTATGAACAGATACACTAATCTTAATCATGAATTTGAAATGAATAATGGTTACGCATATAAAAGCGAGATTACAGGCGTACTTAAAGGTCTTGGTTTTACTGAAGAGGATTTCTCTTTACATGTAAATACCTTATCCGGTGGCCAGAAAACCCGTGTATCTCTAGGTAAGCTATTACTTTCCAAGCCTGATATTATTATGCTTGATGAGCCTACCAACCACCTTGATATGGAATCTATAAGCTGGTTAGAGAATTACCTTCTTAATTACAATGGTGCGGTTCTTATCGTTGCGCACGACAGATATTTCCTTGATAAGATTGTAAGCAAGATTATCGAGATTGATAACGGTGACTGTACTGTATTTTCCGGGAATTACACAGACTATGCTTCCAAGAAAGCAATTCTTCGTAATATGAAGTTAAAGGAATACTTAAATCAGCAGCGTGATATCAAGCATCAGGAAGAGGTTATTGCCAAGTTAAAGCAGTTTAACCGTGAAAAATCTATCAAACGTGCAGAAAGCCGTGAAAAAATGCTTGATAAGATGGAGGTTGTTGACAAACCTGTTGAACTTAATGCCAGGATGAACATTCAGCTTGAACCATCTGTTGTAAGTGGTAATGATGTCCTTACTGTTACTGACCTTACCAAATCGTTTGACGGCAATACTCTTTTTAATAATATTAATTTCGATATTAAGCGTGGTGAGCGTGTCGCTTTAATAGGTAACAACGGAACCGGTAAGACAACTATATTAAAGCTTATTAACGGCATTATCCAGCCGGACAGTGGAAGCATTTATCTTGGTGCTAAGGTTGCTATTGGTTATTATGATCAGGAACATCATGTGCTTGATCCTGACAAGACTCTTTTTCAGGAGATTCAGGATGCATATCCTGACCTTAACAATACACAGATAAGAAATACTCTCGCAGCATTTCTTTTTACTGATGATGATGTATTCAAATACATCCGCGACTTAAGTGGTGGTGAACGTGGACGAGTTTCTCTGGCAAAGCTTATGCTTTCTAATGCCAACCTGCTTATTCTCGATGAGCCTACTAACCACCTTGATATTGTATCCAAGGAAATTCTTGAGAACGCCCTTAACAACTACACAGGCACTGTTCTTTATGTCTCCCACGACAGATACTTTATCAACGCTACTGCAACCAGAATTATTGAGCTCACTAACAAGAATATTGTTAATTATATTGGTAATTATGATTATTATCTTGAAAAAAGGGATATACTGACAACAAAGACTTTCCCTGCTACAACAGGCAGTTCTTCCGCTGATACTACAGTCAAAGACTCTAAAATTTCATGGCAGCAGTCACGAGAAGAACAGAACAGACTTAAGAAAAGAAAGAATGAAATCAAACGCACCGAAGAAAGAATATCCGTGGTTGAAGAAAGGCTTGCCGCTATTGATGCTGAATATTCTGACCCTTCAATAGGAAGCAATACCGCCCGTTTAATGGAACTGCATACTGAGTCTGCCGGACTGCAGAAAGAATTAGACGAGTTGTATGAACACTGGGATTCACTCATGGAAGAAGAATAGTACCATGATTCGTCAAAAAGTGCTAAAAATCCCCATTTTAAGCCACTTTTTATTGACAAATTACTTGGTATGGAGTATAAATATTTTAGACTTTTATTACTTAATTTTTTAAGGAGGACAATTAAATCATGAATAAGACAGAATTAGTTGCTGCTATCGCAGAAAAGACTGGACTTACTAAAAAAGACGCTGAAGGTGCTGTTAAGGCTTTCACAGATACTGTTGCTGAACAGTTAAAGGCTGGTGACAAGATTCAGTTAGTTGGTTTCGGTACATTTGAAGTTGCTGAAAGAGCTGCTAGAACAGGAAAGAATCCTCAGACAGGTGAAGCTATTAATATCCCTGCTTCTAAGGCGCCTAAGTTCAAGGCTGGTAAGGCTTTAAAGGATGTTGTTAACACACCTGCAGCGCCAGCTAAGAAGTCTAAGAAGAAGTAATTAATTATGACTTTTAAAGGCTGTCACTTATGTGGCAGCCTTTTTTCTCTTTATTTAATTAAATTCACGGAATTGAGGTTTATTAATTATGGAAATCGAACGCAAATATCTGGTATCAGGCATCCCTGACAATTTAGATTTTTATCCTTGCCGCTTAATTGAACAGGGGTATCTTAACACTGCTCCTGTTGTCCGTGTAAGACGCGACAATGATAATTACTATCTCACTTATAAGGGTGGCGGAATGATGGCTAGGGAAGAATACAATCTTCCGCTTAACAAGGAAGCCTATGAACATCTGATCAAGAAAGCTGATGGCAATATCATCACCAAGAAGCGTTATGAAATTCCTGATGGCAATGGCTATACTATTGAACTTGACATATTTGAAGGACTCTTTGCTGGCACTATCCTTGCAGAAGTTGAATTTCCAACTATCGAAGCTGCCAATTCATACATTGCCCCTTCATGGTTTATTAAAGATGTTACTAATGATTCTGCTTATCATAACAGTAATATGAGCAGAAAAGTTTTCTAATATATGAGGTCTGGGATATGGATAAAGAAACTTTGTTTGAATACATTCAGCGGCTTAAGCTGGCAGTAATAACTCTTTTCAAATGGTTGTTCTGCTCGGTTGTATGTGGCTGTTTTATTGGTTCAGTCGGTGCTATATTTCACCTGATGCTTGGCTATGTAGGCAGCCTGCGGGTTGAATACCCATTTTTACTATTCGGTCTGCCAGTTGCCGGTATCATCATTGTATTCATGTACAATATAGTACACGAAGCGGGAAACCGTGGGACCAACCTTGTAATAACTGCGATACAGTCTAATGATGAAGTACCAGGAAGAGTTGCTCCTCTTATAATTGTATCAACTCTCCTTACCCATCTGTGCGGTGGTTCCGCCGGACGAGAAGGTGCTGCACTTCAGGTCGGAGGTGCATTAGGTAATACATTTGCAAAGCTGTTTAAGTTCGATGAGAAGGATACACGAATTATGATTATGTGCGGCATGAGTGCCTGCTTCTCAGCACTATTTGGAACACCTATTGCAGCAGCCGTTTTCTCTATGGAAGTAATAAGCGTCGGTGTTATGTATTATGCTGCTTTAGTACCATGCGTACTCGCTGCATTTATAGCACAGGGAATAGCCTCTGCACTGGGCCTTGAATCTACGCATTTTGTAGTTGATGAAATCGCTTCTTTCTCTTTTATTAATGGCGGCAAATTCATCATCATGTCCGTGCTTTTTGCTCTTGCTAGCATTCTGCTGTGTGTTGTTTTACATGGTACTTCAAAGCTCTACACTAATTACATAAACAATCCATATATAAGAATAATTATTGCAGGAGTCCTTGTTATTGTCATGCGATATATCTTTGGCACAACTGATTATCTCGGTGCAGGCTCAGATATTATTGCAAGAAGCTTTGTAACAAGTTGTGCATGGTATGTATTCCTTTTAAAAATGCTGTTTACAGCCGTAACTTTGGGCGGTGGATTCAAAGGTGGCGAAATTGTTCCTACTCTTTTCGTGGGTGCAACGCTTGGAAGCTTCTTAGCACCTATATTCGGACTCCCTGTCGGATTATGTGCAGCATGTGGTATGGTAAGTGTGTTCTGCGGAGTAACTAACTGCCCCCTCACATCATTTATTCTATCTATTGAGATGTTTGGTGCATCAACTATGAAATTCACGATTCTGTGTATTGCATTAAGTTATCTGTTATCCGGATATTACAGCCTGTATAACAGCCAGAAAATCGTCTATTCCAAGTATAAGACAGAATATATAAACCGCCGGTCCCATTGACCTGATTAAATTCAGGTCAAAAGAACCGACGGTTCTTTTTATGTATGTCTATGCATATCTCCAGTCCTCAATTCTGAACTGGACTGAAACAATTCCATTGTATTCATTGATATCAGGATAATAAACCATTGAAATCTTTCTTCCAGCCTCAGGTATTTCCTGACCATCCAGCTTGAATTTAATCGCAGTTACAAGTTTTCCATGTTCACTTTCCAGCTGGCATCTTAATACATTTTTATTCTTTCCAATTACAGCTGACTGTCTTACTGTAAGATTCCGGTCTGCAAATACCGGCTTTTCATTGCCCTTTCCGAAAGGCTGTAATTTGTCAAATTGTTTTATCAATTTGATATCTACATAATCAACCGGCATAGGAACATCTATCCACACAGTAGGTGTAAGGTCTTTTTCTGTCATTGTCTGATTATCATTAAGAGCTTTTCTGAACTCATCAATCTTATCAATATCAAGCGATATTCCGGCAGCCATTGGATGTCCGCCATATTTGTTAAGGAGTTTACCACATTTGCTTATCTCCTCAAACATGTTATAGCCTTCTATTGAACGCCCTGAGCCCTTTGCACCATCTTCTGCCTTAGTGATTACTATTGAAGGCCTGTAGAATTTTTCTCTTACCCTTCCTGCAATTATCCCTGCAACACTTTCATGGCAGTCAGGAAGATACACAACTAACACCTTGTCGTCTTTTAGTTCAGTGTTCTCAACCTGTTCAATTGCAATAGCGGCATATTCTTCTGTTATATCTTTTCTTTCAACATTAAGTGTGCGAAGCTCTAAAGCCTTATTTCTCGCGTCCTCCATATCTGTAGTAAGAAGCAGTTCAATGGCTCTTCTTGCTGAATCAAGTCTTCCTGTTGCATTAAGACATGGACCTATAACAAATCCTATGTGATATGAGCTTATCTTGTCTATCTCAAGCTCACACGCCTCTACAAGTGCTCTTATACCAATATTAGTAGTTACTGCCAGATGCTTTAAACCATATTTAACAATTACCCTATTCTCATCTGATAAATCAACTACATCCCCTATTGTTGCAATTGCCATAAGCTCTGCATATTCTTCAAGCCCTGTAGGATTAAGCCCGCATTTTTCATAAAGTATCTTAATTACTTTAAATGCAACTCCTGCTCCACACAGCTTATCAAATGGATATGGGCAGTCCTCCTGTTTAGGATTAACGATTGCATCTGCCTGCGGTACTTTATGTATCTTTTCACCATCAACATAGTCAAACGGAATATCATGATGGTCAGTAACAATTACTGTCATGCCCTTTTCTTTAGCATATTTAATCTGCTCAATCGCAGCAATCCCATTATCACATGTAATAATCGTATCAGTTCCATTATTATATGCTTCATCTATTAAGTGCTCATTAATACCGTATCCGTCAATAATTCTGTCTGGTACTGCAAATGTAACATCTGCTCCCGCTGCCTTTAGCCCTTTGTAAAGAATTGTTGTTGAACATATCCCATCTATATCATAATCACCGATAATATGTATTTTCTTTCCAGCATGTATCTTGTCTGTCAGAATATCAACACATTTGTCTGCATCCTTTAATAAATGTGGTGAATGCATGTCATCCACCGTTCCATTAAGATACATATTTATCTGCTCATACGTTTCTAACCCTCTGTTACGGATAATTCTCGCCATAACCTGGTCAATGCCAAATCTTTCCCCAATTGCTTTGAAATCAGCTTTCTTGGTGTATACTCTCCAGTTGCTTTTCACGCTCTTCTCCCTGTTTCATTATTAAACCAATTATGGCGGGAACTGATATACAATCCCCGCCATGTCATAAACTTATTGTATCTGTTAATTAAACCTGAGAACCGTCTTCAAAAACCTCTTTCTTAGAAGCTGCTTTTTTATTATTCTCTTCTACAACGCCTCTCTTCTTACCGCCCATTATATACCACATAGCACTTGTTAAGCATACTGATGAGTAAGCACCAACAACAATACCTACGATAAGTGGAAGTGTGAACTCCTTAACAGAAGTTACACCCATAATGAAAAGAACTATAAGCATTATAAGTGTTGTTATAGATGTATATACTGTTCTTGACATTGTACTTGTAATTGATGAGTTAACAAGCTCTGTAATGTTAGTCTTTGAATTGGCTGTCTTTAACTGCTCTCTTATTCTGTCAAAGATAATAATTGTACCGTTGATAGAGTAACCTACTATTGTAAGCATACATGCAATAAATGTTGTTCCAACCGGAATTCTTGCAAATGCATAGAATGCAATAACAACAAGTACATCATGAAGAAGTGCTAATACAGCAGCTAATGCAAATCTGATATCACGGAATCTTACAAAGATGTATATAAGCATACAGATTGTAGCAAGTATAACCGAAAGAATAGCATCTCTCTTAACTGTTGCAGAAACCGATGAACTGATTGTATCTGTCTCAACGATTGTTCCATCCTTGATTGGGTACTTAGCAGTAACCGCATTTTCAATAGCTTCTCTCTGGTCAAGTGAAAGATCAGATGTCTTGAAAGAAACCTGTGTTGAATCTGCAACCTTCTGCTGCTGAACCTCTGTAATACCTGCAGCATCTCTGATTACAGGAATGATGTTATCCTCAATCTCTTCTGCTGTATACTCTTTATCAAATGTAAATGTTGTTGTTGAACCACCAACGAACTCAAGGCTGAAGTTTAATGCTCTGTTTCCAAGACCAGCCTGAACTGCCATAGTTATGATTCCAGCAGCAATAACTACTGCTGAACCAATTGCAGCCCATTTCTTAATACTAAGAACATTAAGAGTCTTTCTGTATACATTCTTACCATACCACTTGGCATCCCTTATACCAAAGTTATATAACAGCTTCATAATAACCTTAGTAATAACAAGTGATGTAAAGATTGATACGATATTACCAACTGCAAGAGTTGTAGCAAAGCCCTTAACTGGACCTGTACCGAATATGTACAATACTAAAGCTGCGATAAGTGTTGTTACGTTACCATCAACGATAGATGATGTTGCCTTGTTATAACCTGAAAGGATAGCATTCTCTACAGACTTTCCGGCACCAATCTCTTCTCTTATTCTTGTGTAGATAATAACATTACCATCTACCGCCATACCAATACCAAGAATAATACCTGCAATACCTGGAAGTGTAAGAGTAAGATCATATACACTTACAAGGAATAAAACAAGTGATGTATAGATAATAAGTGATAATGTTGCAACAAGTCCAGGAATTCTGAACATTACAATCATGAATAAGCAGAGTAATGCAAGACCAATAGCTGCAGCAATTAAACTTGATTTGATAGCAGCATGTCCAAGCTGTGCACCAACTATGTTAGAGCTTACTTCTTCAAGTGTAAGAGGAATTGAACCAACTCTTATATATGTTGCAAGGTTATCTGCCTCATCAAATGATTCCATACCTGTGATAGTTGCTGTACCACCTGATATAGCTGTCTTAACGTTAGGTGCACTTACAACTTCTCCATCATATACAATATATATTCTTTTACCGATATTAGCTGATGTTGCATCATAGAACTTAGTTGATCCCTCATCTGTAAATGTAAGCTGCACTCCATAAGGAGTATCTTCCTGACTATTAGTATCTGTGTAAGCCTGTGCAGCTTTTACATCAGAACCTGTAAGTAGTGGTGTGTAGTCATTCCCCTGTGAAAATGCTGTATATCCTGTGGAATCAAGGAATTCCAATGAACCTGGTGTACCAAGTTCCTTAAGAATCTCATTAGCATCTGTTACTCCAGGAATCTCAACTGTGATTCTGTTGTCACCTTCCTTATAAACCTGTGACTCTGTACTCTTTCCTTCTACTCGCTTCTGAAGCTTATAGATAGTATCCTCTACATCCTGTGATGTAAAGTTATCTTCCTTAATCTGGTATGTGATACTTACACCACCGGCAAGATCAAGACCAAGATCTATGTCGTATGTGCTTCCGTATCCCTTTCCATTAAGTCCGAAAAATGCTGTTAATACAAGTCCAACAAGTAAAACAGCAACGATTATTGAATAAATAATCTTCTTAGGTAAACTGTACTTCATGTTAAAAACTCTCCCTTTTACTTATTCTTCCTCAGCCATGGCTGCACGAATCATTATTGCACATTCTATGCGCTTTTTCTGAAGTTCACATCCAACATCATACGCATCATTGATATTACCATGGAAGTTATATGAGTTAGCTGCACAACCACCACTACAATAGAATTTTGCAAAACAATTCTTACATTTTTCCTTTGAATAGACGTTACTATTCTTAAACATGTCTCTGATGTCTGGTCTTACTATTCCATCATCAACATTACCCATAAGGAAATCTTCATTACCAACAAACTGATGACATGGGTAGAAATCTCCCCACGGTGTAACTGCAAGATACTCACAGCCTGAACCACATCCTGACAATCTCTTGGCAACACATGGACCACCATTAATATCTATCATAAAGTGGAAGAAATTAAAGCCTTTACCAGCTTTCTTTCGCTTAATGATCTCTTTTGCAAGGATATCATACTGTTCACAAAGAACCGGGATATCCTCTTCTCTTATCGCATATGAATCTGTTGGCTGTGCAACAACAGGCTCAACAGATATCTGCTCAAATCCCTCATCAGCAAGATGAAGAACATCCTTAGAAAAGTCCAGATTATTATGTGTAAATGTTCCTCTGACATAATAATTCATCTGGTTTCTGCTCTCTGCCACCTTCTTAAACTTAGGCATTATAATGTCATATGAGCTTCCGTGGTTATTCCTTGTAGGACGCATAAGGTCATTAATCTCCTTACGTCCATCAATACTAAGAACAATATTGCCCATCTCCTTATTGGCAAAATCAAGAATCTCGTCATTAAGAAGTATGCCATTAGTTGTAAGTGTAAATCTGAATTTCTTGTTATTAGCCTCTTCTATACTTCTTCCGTATTCTACAAGCTGCTTGACAACCTCGAAATTCATTGTTGGCTCACCGCCAAAGAAATCAACCTCAAGATTCTTTCTTGAACCTGAATTGGCAACAAGAAAATCAAGAGCTTTCTTTCCGACCTCAAAGCTCATAAGAGCACGTCTTCCATGATATTCGCCTTCTTCTGCGAAGCAGTACTTACATGCAAGATTACAGTCATGTGCTATATGAAGACATAAAGCCTTAACAACTGTAGGTCTGTCTTTAAAATTGTCTATATATGGTTCATATATATCTTCTGTAAAGAGCTGGCCTGCTTCCTTAAGCTCGCCAATCTCTTCATATGCTTCTTTAATATCCTGAACAGAATACTTATCTTTAAGTTCTTCTGTAATCTGCTCAAGCGTATTATTCTCGTAAAGTCCTATAATATCGTATACCATGTCATCAACAACATGTACTGAGCCGCTGTTGACATCCAATACGATGTTATAGCCGTTATTCTTATACTGATGTATCATTTAAAAATAGCCTCCAAACCGCAAGCATCTTATATACGCTTACGAAAAATAAGAGAGTGCAGAATAGTTCGACACTCTCTTACTAAAAATACTAGTTATTCTTATTCTCACAGCTCTGGTTACCAACTGTGCAAGATGTCTTACATGCTGACTGGCATGATGTCTGGCACTCGCCACATCCGCCGTGCTTCATTGTATCCTTTAATACGCGGTTGCTGATTGTCTTAATATGTTTCACGACAATACCTCCTTCATATATTCAAATTATATCGTATTATATCATGTACAAGTGTTATTTTCAATCATTTATTCTAAAGATTTGTTCAAATAATCATTCTTCTTTAAATGTCTTTTTGCAATTTTTATGTATTTTGCATTAAATGCAGCTACTTTTCTTATATTTTTACATAAATTATTGTTTTATATTATTAGGATATGCTATGTATTAATATAGGAGATTATTATGTTTACATCTAAAGATTTAAAGAAACTTATTATTCCATTGATATTTGAGCAGTTACTTGCTGTCAGTGTCGGCTTTGTTGATACATTTATGGTATCTATTGCAGGTGAAGCTGCAGTTTCCGGTGTCGCTCTTGTTGATAACATAAGCAACCTGCTTATCCAGATATTATCAGCCCTTGCCACTGGCGGTGCTGTTGTATGCAGTCAGTATCTTGGAAGTAAGAATATAGATATGTCAAAGAAATCTGCCGGACAGCTTATATTTATCATGAGTACACTGTCGGCTTTGCTGATGGTCATATCGCTTATTGGAAATCATGGGATTATTAATTTTATATTTGGTAAGATTGAAAGAGATGTTTTTGAAAGTGCAAGTATTTATTTTTACATAACAGCAGTTTCTTACCCATTCTTAGGCGTATATAATGCTGGTGCTGCTCTTTTCAGAAGCATAGGAAACAGCAAGATAAGCATGAACACAAGTCTTATTATGAACATAATTAATATATGTGGAAATGCTTTATTTATATTTGTGTTCAATATGGGCGTTGCAGGTGTAGCTTTAGCAACTCTTATATCCAGAATTATATCTGCAATAATTATTATTTCTCTTATGTTTAAAGCTGAATCTGCAATAAGAATAAAGTCTGGCAGGGATTTCCTGCCATGCCCTTCTATTATCAGGAAGATTCTTTCAATTGGTCTTCCGAGCGGATTGGAAAACGGCATGTTCCAGATAGGAAAGCTCTCTGTTTCAAGCCTTGTTTCAACATTTGGTACTGCTGCCATCGCTGCCAACTCTGTTGCCAATTCTGTTACAATGTTTGCCAATATTCCGGGTAACGCAATTGGCATGGCAATGATTACTGTTATTGGCCAGTGCATTGGTGCCAAGAAACCTGATGAAGCCAAAAGATATGGCAAGAAGCTTATGTTTATTGCATACGCAGGTATTCTTGCAACCAACATTATAATGACAATAGTTGCCGTTCCTGTGGTAGGACTTTTCCATCTGTCACCGGAAGCAACTAAAACAGGATTAAGTCTTATCCATTGCTTCTCTCTCGTTGCAATATTTATATGGCCACTAAGCTTTACTATGCCTAACGCACTCCGTGCAGCCGGTGATGCCAAGTACACAATGATGGTAAGCATCTTCTCCATGTGGGCGTTCCGCGTAGGAAGCAGTTATCTCCTCGGTGGCACACTTGGTCTTGGCGTGCTTGGTGTATGGTTCGGTATGTTTATCGACTGGGGATTCCGCTCACTTGCATTCCTGATAAGGTTTCTTCGTGGAAAATGGACTCAGAAGGCGGTTATATGATAGTTAGGATGTCTATAACGCTCTGACTTGCTTGTTTTGGACTTTTTCGTGGATTTTTTCCACTTTAAAGTCCAATCCGGCACGCGTTGGCTTCTCTTTTGGACTTTTTCTTGCCTTCCCGTAACTCTAACGTCCAATTCACCTCGCTTCGGCTTCCTTTTTGGACTTCCTCCGTGCCTCGCACTACTCTAGCGTCCAATTCACCTCGCGTTGGCTTCTCTTTTGGACTTCCTATGTGCCTCACACTACTCTAGCGTCCAATCTGCCTTGCTCCGGCTTCCTTTTTGGACTTTTTCTTGCTTCCCACAGTTCTAACGTCCAATCTGACTCACTTCGACTTTCCTTTTGGACTTTCTCCTTGCCTCACACTACTCTAACGTCCAATCCACCTCGCGTTGACTTCTCTTTTGGACTTCTTCTTGCCTCCCGCAGCTCTAACGTCCAGCCCGATGTGTCCCCGACACAAGGGCGCACCTCTGTCCGACACGAACGCACCCCTAAGGGCACCACGACAATAAAATAAGTTCCTGCCAATCAGGTGCTTTGAGCCCGCCGGTACTTAATGAGCGTGTAACGCGAATTTAGTACCGCTGCGAGGCGAGAGCAGCGAAAGCGTGCCTGATTGGCAGGAACTTATTTTATTCTTTACCAGCTTATTACTTCATGTCCGTCCTCTGTTACAAGAACCTGAATTTCCCACTGTGCTGAAGGAAGTCCGTCTGCTGTAGATACTTCCCAGCCGTTCTTTTCATCTGTAACAACATTTACCTTACCCATATTAACCATAGGCTCTATTGTAAACATCATTCCCGGAGCCATAACCATGTCTGTTCCTTTTCTGGTGTTGTACCCAACCCATGGATCTTCGTGGAACTCAAGTCCTACTCCGTGACCACCGATTTCTCTTACAACAGTATATCCATTAGCATATGCATGGTCATGTACTGCCTGTCCCATATCACCTAAGAAGCCCCAAGGCTTAACCTGCTCCAGTCCTAATTCAACACATTCCTTAGTAACATCAACAAGCTTCTTAACCTCTGGTTTAACATCTCCTATACAGAACATTCTTGATGAGTCTGAGAAATATCCGTGAAGAATTGTGGAACAGTCAACATTTATTATATCGCCTGACTTAAGGATAACGTCTTTAGACGGAAATCCATGGCATACCTGTTCATTAACAGAAGTACACACACTGAAAGGATATCCTTCATAATTAAGTGGTGCAGGAATTCCTCCCATATCAGTAGTTACATCATATACAATCTTATCAATCTCAGCAGTATTCATGCCCTCATGAATTGCCGCTGCAACCGCATCAAGGCATGCAACATTTATCCTGGCACTCTCTTTAATCTTCTCAATCTGTTCAGGTGTCTTGATTAACTTGTGTGATGGTACAATATGTCCCATATCCTCAAGATATCTTAACTTATCGTCAAATGCTTCATGACACGCTTTGTATTTCTTACCACTGCCGCACCAGCAATGGTCGTTTCTTCCTAATTTCTTAATCATTGTTCTGCCTTCCTGTTACATATATTATAATCATACACAACTATAAGGCTTTCTTAATATTTTTTCAACATCTGTTTCAAATGATTAATTATTATTAACATTAAAAGCCTTAATTCCCGGATATAATGCGCTGGCACCAAGCTGTTCCTCAATTCTTAAGAGCTGGTTATACTTAGCAACTCGCTCTGACCTTGAAGGAGCACCCGTCTTAATCTGGCAAGTGTTAAGAGCTACAGCAAGGTCCGCAATTGTTGTATCTACTGTCTCACCTGATCTGTGTGAGCTGATTGCTGTATATCCTGCTTTATGAGCCATCTTGATAGCTTCAAGTGTCTCTGAAACAGAGCCAATCTGATTAAGTTTGATAAGGATTGCATTACCTGCTCCAAGTTCAATTCCCTTTGAAAGTCTCTCCGTATTAGTAACAAAAAGATCATCACCTACAAGCTGAACCTTGTCTCCAAGTCTGTCCGTAAGCTTCTTCCAGCCTTCCCAGTCCTCTTCATCAAGACCATCCTCAATTGATATGATAGGGTATTTCTCACACAACGCAGCCCAGTGTTCAATAAGTTCCTCTGCTGTATACTCTGTTCCTGCCTTAGGAAGTCTGTAATAACCCTTTCCTTTTTCGCTCTTCCACTCAGATGATGCTGCATCCATGGCAATCCTGAAATCCTTACCCGGCTTATATCCTGCCTTTTCTACTGCCTGCAATATAGTTTCAATCGCTTCTTCATCAGACTTAAGTGCCGGAGCAAATCCACCCTCATCGCCTACAGAAGTTGCAAGACCTCTCTCTTTAAGTATAGCTGCAAGTGCATGGAATACTTCTGCACACCATCTTAAGCACTCCTTAAAGCTTGGTGCACCAACAGGCATAATCATGAATTCCTGGACATCAAGCCCGCTTGATAATGCATGGCAGCCTCCATTAATAATATTCATCATAGGAACAGGAAGTCTGTTTCCTGATACTCCGCCTAAGAATCTGTAAAGAGGAATATCAAGCGATATTGATGCTGCTCTTGCTGCTGCTATAGATACCGCAAGGATAGCATTTGCACCAAGTTTAGACTTATCCTTAGTTCCATCAGCTTTAATCATTGCCGCATCAACTGCATATATATCAGATGCATCTATCCCAAATAGACAGTCATTAATAACTGTATTAATATTCTCTACTGCTTTAGTAACGCCCTTTCCCAAATATCTTGACTTATCCTTATCTCTTAACTCAAGTGCCTCAAATTCACCTGTAGAAGCTCCTGAAGGTGCTGCACCTCTTCCAACAGTTCCATCTGCAAGATAAACCTCTGCCTCAACTGTAGGATTGCCTCTTGAATCAAGAATCTCTCTGCCTATAACCTTTTCAATCTCTAAATACGCTGCCATATAATCCTCCTTTTTTATGCTTTGCAATTTCAAGTTAGTGTTTTCTAACTTAAGCAATGCAATTTTAACACCATGCAGGCAAATCCACAATGCAAGAAAATGGGAAGTTTTCTCATTAAAAAACTTCCCATTCATAATTATATCCAGCTATTCAGTTAGTATACACAAGATAAATCCTACTTTTCCATCTTCTGTAAAAATGCTTTGGTTCTTTCATTACTTGGATTGTCAATAACATCTTCCGGCTTACCCTGCTCAACAATAACTCCGCCATCCATGAATATTACCCTGTCTGCAACTTTTCTTGCAAACTCAATCTCATGTGTAACAATAATCATTGTCATCTTTTCATCAGCAAGCTGTCTTAAAACCTTAAGAATTCCTGCAGTAATCTCAGGATCAAGCGCTGATGTAGGCTCATCGAAGAAAAGCATTTCAGGATTCATTGCAAGTGCCCTTGCTATTGCAACCCTCTGCTGCTGTCCTCCTGACAACTGGCATGGATAACTGTCCTCCTTGCCGTCAAGTCCTACTTTCTTTAAAAGCTCTTTGGCTTCTTTCTCTACTTCATTCTTGTCCCTTTTCTGAACAGAAACAGGTGCATCAGTAACATTTTTCATAACTGTATAATGTGGAAAAAGATTAAAATTCTGGAATACAAGTCCATATGTATTCTTGATTTCTCTTAACTCTTTCTTTCCAACATACACTGAGGCTCCATCCTTGTCCTCACATGCAGTTTCGCCACCTAACTTAAGAGTTCCAGAATCCATTGTCTCAAGAAGTGTTGCACAGCGAAGCAGTGTTGATTTACCTGAACCGGAAGGTCCAAGAATTGCAACAACCTCGCCCTCATTAACTTCCATTGATATATCCTTAAGCACCTCAGTATCGCCGAAGGATTTTTTCAAATGTGTTATCTCTAATAATTTCTTCATTATAAAATCCTCCTTAATCAAAATACTGCATACGCTTTTCTAATTTTTCCATAACCATAGCAACAAGGAAATTGAAAATGTAATAGAACAATCCTGCTATGAATAATGGCATGATACTTGCTGTTGAAGCCGCTACCTGCTTGGCAAGAGTAAACATTTCTGTATAAGCAAGTGCAAATGCAAGTGATGTATCCTTAACAAGTGTTATAACCTCGTTAGTAACCGGAGGAAGCACTCTCTTTACCATCTGAGGAAATATAATCTTCCAGAAGGTCTGTACCTTGGAATATCCAAGCACCTCTGCTGCTTCATACTGTCCCTTAGGTATGCTCTCAATTCCACCTCTGTATATTTCCGCAAAATATGCTGCATAATTAAGCGCAAATCCGATAATTACAGCATAGAATCTGTATGTTGCCGTAACCTTCATTCCAAACAGATAATATGGTCCGAAGAACACAACAAGAAGCTGTAACATAAGAGGAGTTCCTCTCATTATAGATATGTATATTCTTGCAATCCATCTTACAATACCTATTCTTGACTTTCTTATTTCACATACAAGAAGTCCTAAAGGCATCGAGAATATAAGTGTTAAGAAGAATATTGCAAGAGTTGCTAACATTCCTGATGAAAGCTGCTTAACTATATCCACAAGTCTTTCACCAAATGAAGCCTTAGTTGTACTGGTGCTGTCAAGAAGATATGCACTGTCTGTTCCTTCTTCTCCAAGACATACGCTGTCTGTAAGTCCCCATTTCTCAGCAATCTTGTCAAATGTGCCATCAGCAAGCATATCATTAAGGCTTGTCTGAACCTCATCTCTTAATGCTGTATTACCTAACTTAAAACCAATACCATACTGTTCTGATGAAACAGTCTCATCAAGCATTGTGAACTTATTACCTCTCTGTTCAAGCTGGTACTTTGCAACGCCCATATCCATACATACAGCATCTGCTGAACCTGATTCAAGATTCATAAATGCTGAGTTATAATCAGACACCTGCTGAAGTGTTTTAAACTGTGCCGCAAGTGCAAGATTCTCTTCTGTCGCATCCTCTCCGGTAAATGCTGCAAGAGCTGATGAATCAGCCTGTACAATGACAACCTTACCCTTAAGGTCTTCTAACTTCTTTATTCCTGAACCGGATTTAACTATAACAACCTGTGAATTATCAATATATGCCTTAGACCATGTATACTCACGTTCTCTTCCATTAAGCGTGAATCCGTTCCATATACAGTCAATAGAACCTGAACTAAGCTCCATATCTTTAGAATCCCAGTCAATAGGCTGCTTAACCAGATTCCAGCCATTTCTTTCACATACCTCCTGTGCAAGATCCAGGTCAAAACCTACATACTCTCCACTATCATCCTTGTAACCATAAGGTGGGAATTCCGCATCAAATCCTACTGTAAATGTAGTTCGTCCATCATCACTTTTTTTATTACCACACGCTGTGAACATTCCCACAATCACAGACAACATTGCCAGTAACAGGACGGCTTTTCTGATATTCTTAGCCATATAAAAATCCATGCCTTTCTCGCTTTAATATGCTTTCACTTTACCACAGTAAATCAAGCTTGTCTATTATAACATGAATTACCAGATAAAAACACTATAAATATTCTAAATCAACCCAAAATTTCTTAATATAAATATCCATGCTGTAAGAGTCACACTTGAAAGTAATGTTGTAAGTACAACTATGCTTGATGACAGCACCTCATCATTATCCATCCCTTTAGCCATAACAAAGCAGGTAACTGTAGATGGTGAAGCAAGCATAATAAGAATTGCCATAAGTTCCTGATTACGAAATCCCATTTTTACTGCTATAGGAAGAAATATTGCTGCTAGACCCACGAGTTTTAAAAATGTAGCAATAACCGTAGGTTTAATCTTCTTAATTACCTTTTTCCCTTCAAATGACGCACCAATACATATAAGTGCAACAGGTGTAGCTGTCTGCGCAATATTATTAATTGTCTTATTGATAATTACCGGATATCTTAATCCTGCAAGCGAAGATAACAACCCCAGCACAATTCCTATAATTATCGGATTAGTTACAATATTAAAGCACGCTTTTTTAATGTTTTCTTTCTTATCCGTAGATTGTTCTTCTGTGCTGCCATGACACTCAGGATGTGCCTTAAAGGTAAGCACTATTACCGAAAATATATTAAACAACGGAACTGCAGCAACTATCATAAGTGGTGCCATTCCAGTGCTCTGGTACATATTCTGTATGAATGCCATTCCAAGTATCGCTGCACTGCTTCTGAATGATGCCTGCACAAATGCACCCTTCTGCGTATCATCCTTCATGAATATCTCTGTACATATCCATATTCCGCTAAACATTATAGTAGTAACAATCATGCAGTACAGTACAAACTTAACATCAAACTGCGATTTAAAATCTGCTGCTGCTAAATCCCTGAATAACAGTACTGGAAGTGCCACCTTAAATACATATTTATTAGCCACATTTGCAAAATGGTCATCTATAACGCCAATCTGCTTTATTACCCAGCCAACTATCATAACTAAAAATATTGGTACCGTTGCATTTATACTATATAAGAAGCTGTCCATCTCTCTCTCCTTCTACTACTTATTAATATCAAGCCAGTATGTATGGTCAAGCGGGCCGCTCCCGCTTCCGAGATTAAGTCCTGCTTTCAATGCACTTGTAAGGTACTCTTTAGCCGCCTTCACACTTTCTTCTATTGATAATCCCTGTGCAAGATTAGCTGCAATAGCTGATGACAATGTACAGCCAGTTCCATGTGTGTTAGGGTTATCAATCCTTTCTCCATTAAGCCACACTATACTGCCATCTACGCACAGACAGTCATTAGCTGTATGAACTGCATGTCCACCTTTTACTAAGACAGCCGCATTACCGCCTTTTGTCTTCAGATGTTCATATATCTTTATCGCTGCTTTCTCCATTGAATCTGCACTCTCCACTGTCATTCCTGTAAGAACCTCTGTCTCCGGAATATTAGGTGTAATAACATCTGCAAGCACCATCAGGCGTTCTTTAAGAACCTCTGCTGCATCTTCCTTAATAAGTCTGCTTCCACTCGTTGATACCATAACCGGGTCAAGAACGATATTTTTTGCCTTATATGTAATTAACGCATCTGCTATTGTTTCTATAAGTTCCTTTGACGCAACCATTCCTATCTTAACTGCATCAGGATATATATCTGTAAATATTGCATCAAGCTGTGCCTTAAGAAATTCAGGTGAAGATTCCGATATTCCTGTAACCCCTAAAGTATTCTGTGCTGTAAGTGCAGTGATTGCTGACATTCCATACACCTTATGTGCTGCAAATGTTTTTAAATCTGCCTGTATTCCTGCTCCTCCGCTGCAATCACTTCCTGCTATTGTTAATGCTGTATTCATGTGCACCTCCTGTTGTTGCGGTATCTGTATATTCTTTGCTGCCTGTGTGCCACTATATGAGCGGTTCTCATACGCCATAACGAAGTTTGGCGTTGTCGCACAAAAAAAGCACCGAGGTTACCTCGGTGCTTTTAGTGCAGTCGGCGGGACTTGAACCCGCACCCAAGCAATATGGACTAGATCCTTAGTCTAGCGCGTATGCCAATTCCGCCACGACTGCTTGTTTTGTTTTCTTGTCGCTTGCTGTTCGCTGACGACTTGATTATAATATCACTACATCAATATAATGTCAACAGCTTTTTTTAACTTTTTTCAACTTTTTTTGAATTTTCTGTTTTTTCATGCTTCAACTTCCTTTTTGGACTTCATCGTGCCTTCCCTCCGCTTCAACGTCCAATCCAACAAGCCTCGGCTCCCTTTCAGATAAGAATTTTTCAAAAATAGCATCTATTCATATTGACACTTTTTCAAATCTCCTATAAAATATCAATGTTATGTAACTTATCAAGTTCGTTATACATCATATATGCAGAAGTGTCGGAATGGCAGACGAGCAAGATTCAGATTCTTGTGCGGGTTACCGCGTGTGGGTTCAAGTCCCATCTTCTGCACTCATTAAAAGAACCGTGTGATTTTATGTCACACGGTTCTTTTTGGGTTCAATTATATAACTTTCCTTTTCAATATCTCCTGCATAACAAAAGCCTTGCGCATCTCATTCTTATCAAACTTCAGGTCATTAAGAATACCCTTACTTGCTGTCTGACTCTGTGGAACAATCTCATCATTATATTCATGTCCGCAGTCATACTGTGTAAATGTATGTCCGCCTGTCATATCAGAATATGTTCCAGTGCTTCCTGCCTGCATAACCGGTGAATGAAACTCTGCTTTATCAAGTGTCTTCATTGCAGGTGCTGCATTATCCGCTGCTGGCGGTGGAGTAACATATTGCGGAACTGGTGCCTCTGCTCTATGCGAAGTAACATTCTTGCCATTAAAATTATTTCTCTCACGAATCTCCTGCTTGAGTCTTTCAGCTTCTGCACTTGTCATCTTCTGAGTACCTGAATATGTCTGTTGTTCCCTGTTAAGATTAGCTCCATGGCTTAATGCGCCCTGTTTTAACGGGCCATTAACAGAATAAACATCCTGTGCCTGCTGCGCATTCTGGTTATGATCCTGCATATTACGCTGGTGTTCCTGCATGCGCTCATTCTGCATTTTCTTAGCTTTCTTAATATTCGATATAATTATCAAAGCAAACACTGCCCAAACAATTAATATTTCCATAAAACCCGCTTTCCCTTTTAATTCACAAGTCCATTATATAGTTGCCGGCTTCTCTGTTTCTCCTGCTATCGACTGTCTCATCTTAGTATCAGCCTTCAGATTCTGAAGATCATAATAATCCTTAAAGCCCATTCTGCCTGTTCTTAAAGCTTCAGCCAAAGCCTTAGGTACTTCTGCCTCAGCAGCTACAACGCTTGCTTTCATCTCCTGTTCAAGAGCAACAGCGGCTGCTCTTCTCTCCTCTGCCTTAGCCTGTGCAATATTCTTATCAGCCTCAGCCTGAAGACTCTGTAGATGAGCACCTATATTTCTTCCGATATCAACATCCGCAATATCAATAGAAAGAATCTGGAATGCTGTTCCAATATCAAGACCTTTCTGTAATATAGCCTTAGAGATAGAATCAGGATTCTCAAGCACGCTCTTGTGCGAATCTGCTGAACCTACTGTTGTTACAATACCCTCACCAACTCTGGCAATTACGGTAGCCTCACCTGCACCACCAACTAACTGGTTAATATTAGTTCTTACAGTAACTCTTGCCTTAACCAACAGTTCAATACCATCCTTGGCAACTGCTGAAATATTAGGTGTCTCAATAACCTTAGGGTTAACACTCATTCTGACAGCCTCTAAAACATCACGGCCTGCAAGGTCGATAGCTGCAGCCATCTCAAATGGTATGTTCATACCAGCTCTGCTTGATGCAATAAGTGCATTTACAACAGCGTCTACATGACCACCTGCCATATAATGTGACTCAAGCTGATTAGTGTTAAGCTGTAATCCGGCTTTTCTTGCCTGAATATGTGGAAGCACGATTCTTGCTGGCGGAACCTTCCTCAGTCTCATACCGATAAGAGTTCCTATACCGACATGGCTTCCTGATGCTAATGCTGTAATCCATAATCTCATTGGTACAAATGCGAATAACAATATAAGCAGTACCACAATGATAATTGGAATAATTGGAATGTAAGGCATAATTAATCCCCCTTTATATATTTTGATTTCCAAAAATATTATTACATATAATGATAAAAAATGCCACATTTATATAGAATCATTTTAAAAAATCTGCTATAGTAATTAGTAATCGATAATTTTTTGTCAATCATTACAAAGGAGGTTTCATTATGTTATCTAATGATGCTACTATTCAGAATATCAAGCATGAAATCCTGTATGAAGTTGCCAAGCTCGCATATGCAGGAAGATTTGAAGAAGAAAAGGACGAACTTGTGTACAAGATGTTCCCCGGTCCTAAAGCAAGATTCCGCTGTTGTGTATATAAAGAAAGAGAAATTGCAAGACAACGAATCCGCCTTGCAGAAGGCAAATGTCCAACAGAAAGTGACCATCCGGGTGCCAACAACATAATTCAGGTAATTGAAGCCGCCTGTGCCGACTGTCCGCTTTCTCACTATATCGTAACTGATAATTGCAGAAAATGTATGATGAAAGCCTGCCAGCAGGCATGTAAGTTTGGTGCTGTAAGTATGACAAGAGACAGAGCCTACATAGACCCTGACAAATGCAAGGAATGCGGCATGTGTGCCAAAGCCTGTCCATACAATGCAATCGCAGACCTCATAAGACCATGTAAGAAAATCTGTCCAGCCAATGCCATTACAATGGACGAGAACGGCATCTGTGAAATAGATGAAAACAAATGTATCCAGTGTGGACAATGCATCCATGCCTGTCCATTCGGTGCTATCGGTTCTAAAACTGATATAGTTGACGTAATAAAAGCAATCGTAGACGGAAAGAAAGTCGTTGCCATGGTAGCACCTGCTGTTGAAGGACAGTTTGGAGACACAATAACAATGAGCAGCATCCGCACAGCATGCAAAAAGCTGGGCTTTAATGATATGTATGAGGTAGGTCTTGGCGGAGACCTTACTGCACAGGCAGAAGCTGAAGAATGGCTTGAAGCAGCTAAAGAAGGAAAGAAGCTTACAACCTCATGCTGTCCTGCATTTGTTAATCTGATTAAGAAACAGTATCCTGAGCTTGCTGAACATATATCAACAACTATATCCCCTATGTTTGCGCTTTCAAGACTTCTTAAATCAGAAGAGCCTGATACAATAACAGTATTCATTGGACCATGTATTGCCAAGAAGAATGAAAAGCAGGAATATAAGGGTCAGGGAAATGCTGATTTCGTACTTACAATTGGTGAATTCAGAGCAATGATGCGGGCTAAAGAGGTAGTTCTTGAACCTGAGGAAAACAGCGACCAGCAGGCAAGTATATATGGTAAAAGATTCGGTAACGGAGGCGGTGTTTCCGCTGCTGTTGCGCAGTGTATGCGTGAAGCAGGTGCTGACCCTGATAAATTCAATATAGAAAAATGTTCAGGTGCTGCTGAATGCAAGAAAGCTCTTACTCTTCTTAAGGTAGGAAAGCTCCCTGCAGATTTCATTGAGGGAATGGTATGTGAAGGTGGCTGTGTTGGCGGACCAAGCCGTCACAGAAGCGGAAAGAATCCTGTTCTTGCTGCCAAAGACCGTGACAAGCTGCTTGCCGAGGCAGATAACCGTAATGTTTCAGACAATTTAAGCAAATATGACTTAACAGCATTTTCAATGCACAAATAGAATTAACGTAAAAATAGCGTTGGCAATATTCACATTGTCAACGCTATTTTTTTAGTACTGCTTTTAAAGCGAATACAACAAATTTTTCAAATATCACACTCAATACAACAATTATAACCGTCCACGCCAGCAAATCATCCGTATCAAGATATATTTTCGACATATAAAGCATCTGCCCTACAGAACCTTTTGGCATTCCGATAATCTCTGCTGCCACCCCTGCTTTCCAAGCCATACCAGCAGTAACTCTTCCTGCTGATATAAGATAAGGTGAAAGCTGTGGCATGATAATATAGCGTATCCTGCGAATCCAAGGAATATTAAATACATCTGCCATTTCCCTGATGCCTTTATCAGCGCTTCTAAGACCTGTCAGCGTATTCTGGTATATAACAGGTACAACTATTAAAAATGCAATGAACACCGACAGGTTCTTTGCCGTAAACCATATAAGACATATAACCACAAAAGATGCAACCGGCACTGCCTTGATTGTAACCATCCACGGCCACAGGATATATTCAACAGGCTTACATATATATGCAAGTACTGCACATATAATTCCGCACAATGCCCCTGCCAGAAATCCCACGACGATATGATACATTGTAAACCACACAGTTCCTGCAAAATCCGGCTCTTTCCATATTGTAAGTAATCTGCCAAGCACCTGTACCGGTGTCACTAATAATATCGGTGAATCAATCTTTAACGCAGCTATTTCCCATAAAATAAGTGCCAGCATCACCGCCAGCACTTTATATATTACATTCAGTATCTTCTTATTAATATTCATAATAGAAATCATCTTTCGGCATACTGCCACCAACTGACTTAGGATTCTGGTCGTATAACACCTGTAAGAATCCCTTAAGCGCATTCTTCATGTTGCCATTAACATAACATACAATATGACACTTAGGAAGCGCTTTCTTAGCTATTGCTGCTGATGCAACAACACCATACTCAGCAATAAGCTGTGCTGTCTCATCAACATTTCTTGAAGTATAGGCAACACTTTCGTTGTATTCATCAATAAACTTCTTCAGCTGTTCAGGATATTTTTCAGCAAATTCTTTTCTTACAACGATTACACCTGTAACAATCTTAGAATTATCATTAATCTTTTCCCATGCTTCATTAAGATCCATAACAACTCTTAAATCACTTATCTGTGCGCTTGCTGCTGTAACAAAAGGCTGTGGCAGAACAGCAATTGCACCATCTTCTGACTTTAACTTAGAAAGTGCTTCTGTTGTATCTGAACACCACACAATATTAACATCTTTGTCGGCATCAAGTCCGTTACCTGAAAGAATATATCTTATGGTATATTCCGGCACAGCCCCCATTCCTGTAGCATATATAGTCTTACCCTTAAGGTCGCTGATACTGTTAACAGTGTTGCCTCTTTCTACAAGATTAAGGACGCCCAGTGTATTAACAGCAACAACCTGGACCCCGCCTTCTGTCTTGTTGTATATATTTGCTGCAAGATTAGATGGTACAGCCGCAATATCAATCTCTCCGGTTGCAAGTGGTGTTACAAATGCAGATGCATCTGTAGCAAAATCTTCAAATGCATATGTGTTCTTAGTATTGCCATTCTCTGAATCTTTACGCAGCTTAACCATTCCCATTGCTGTAGGTCCTGCCATAGCTCCGATTCTTATTGTTGTTGTATCTTCTGTCTGACTCTCGCCTTCGTTATTGACTGATTTCCCTGCACATGCCGCAAATGAAAATACCATAATAACCGAAAGTGTAACTGCTAGTAATTTCTTCAACTTATTATTCTCCTGATATATTTAATTAGTATTCCATGAACTCCTGTATATCCCTTAATACATCCTCAATCTCGCCTTCTCCGTCATTAATTGTAAGCTGTAATGGTTTACTGATATCCAGACTGAACAAACCAACTAATGATTTGCCATCAACACAGCTATATCCTGATTCAACATCAAACCCACATGAATACTTACTAATTGTACTTACAAACCTTTGAACCTTCTCCACAGAATCCAAAAGAATCATCACTGTCAGCATATTATCTCCTCCGCTTCCTCATATTGTAATTCCCATATCAGAGACTAATATACACCATAAAACTTATAAAAACAACCATTAACTAAGACTAAAATATGGCACAGATGCCACAGAAAACGCATATCTCAGCCGTTTTCATATCATCCATGCCATATTTGATAATCATAAATTAGAGATTAGTATATCCCATAAGGTAGTAATCAACTGCTCTTGCACAGTCTCTTCCCTGTCTTATAGCTTTCACAACGAGTGACTGTCCTGTATGCATATCTCCTGCTGTAAATACACCCGGTACACTTGTTTCAAATCCGTCTGCTGCTGTCTTTACATTAGTTCTTTCTGTAAGCTCAACTCCAAATGCGTCTGTGACATATTTCTGTGAACCCAGGAAACCTGCTGCTATCAGTACAAGTTCACATGGAAGCTCTGCTTCTGTTCCCTCCACAGGAACCATCATTCTTCTTCCTGTCTTTTCATCAGTCTTAGACTCAAGCTTAACTGTAACAACGCTTGTAAGATTGCCCTTCTTATCCTTCTTGAATTCCTTAACTGTAGTTGTATATATTCTTGGATCATGCCCGAACACTGCAATTGCTTCTTCCTGACCGTAATCTGTCTTGCAGACTAAAGGCCACTGTGGCCAAGGATTGCTCTCTGCACGCTCATCTGGTGCTTTTGGCATCATCTCAAGCTGTGTTACCGACTTGCAGCCATGTCTTATACATGTTCCTACACAGTCATTACCTGTGTCACCGCCACCGATAACAATAACATTTTTATCCTTTGCAGAAATATATCTGCCATCCTTAAGTCCTGAATCAAGAAGACTCTTTGTAGTTGCTGTAAGGAAATCTACCGCAAAGTATATTCCATTTGCATCTCTTCCAGGAGCATTGATATCTCTTGGATTAGCAGCACCACATGCAAGTACTACAGCATCATAATCTGCCATAAGCTTCTTAGCCTTAATGTTCTCACCAACATTTGCATTAGTTACAAACTCAATGCCTTCTTCCTTCATAATATCAAGCTTTCTGTCAATTATATGCTTTTCAAACTTCATATTAGGAATTCCATATCTTAAAAGTCCACCAATGCGGTCAGCTCTTTCATATACAGTAACACTGTGTCCTCTCTGGTTTAACTGGTCTGCTACAGCAAGTCCGGCAGGCCCCGAACCTACTACAGCAATTCTCTTCTTAGTTCTTACCTTAGGAGGATTTGCTTTTGCATAGCCTTTGGCATACGCATGTTCAATAATTGCCATTTCATTCTCTTTGGTACATACTGCCTTGCCATTAAGTCCGCATGTACATGCCTTCTCACAGAGTGCAGGACACACACGGCTTGTAAATTCAGGGAAGTTACTTGTCTTGTGTAACCTGTGATATGCCTGTTCCCAGTTTCCTGTGTAAAGAAGATCATTCCATTCTGGAATAAGGTTGTTAAGAGGACATCCGCTAGTCATTCCCTTTATTGTCATACCAGACTGGCAGAATGGCACGCCACAGTCCATGCAGCGTGAACTCTGCTTTCTCTGCTCATCTTCTGACAGAGGTGTATGAAATTCATTAAAATTCTTTATTCTTTCCTTAGGTGAAACCGCTGCGGCTTCAACTCTTTCATAGTCTAAAAATCCTGTTGGCTTTCCCATGGTGTGCTCCTTTCTACTTTGTTGCAGCGTAGAATGCTTCTATCTGAGCCTGTTCGCTGCTAAGTCCTTTTTCTTCCATCTGTACTATCATGTTAAGCATCTTCTTATAATCATGTGGCATGATTTTCTTGAACTTAGGAAGATATTCTCCGAAGTTGTCAAGTATTTCCTTGCCCTTCTTAGAATTAGTATAAGCAACATGTTCTGTTATAAGCTGCTTTAACTCAAGGACATCGTATTTATTAGAAACTGCTTCCATTGAAACGAGCTGCTTATTAACTCTCTTGTAAAGACTTGTGTCTTCATCAAGAACATAAGCAATTCCACCGCTCATACCAGCAGCAAAGTTCTTGCCAGTCTTACCTAATACTACTACTGTACCACCTGTCATATATTCACAGCCGTGGTCACCAGTTCCCTCAACAACTGCTGTTGCGCCTGAATTTCTTACACAGAATCTTTCTCCGGCAACACCATTGATGAATGCCTTACCACTTGTAGCGCCATACAAAGCAACATTACCGATGATAATATTCTCATCTTCCTTATAAGTACTTCCTGTTGGAGGATATACAATAAGCTTTCCACCTGAAAGTCCCTTACCAAAGTAATCGTTACTATCACCGACAAGCTCAAGTGTAAGTCCCTTAGGAATAAATGCACCAAAGCTCTGTCCGCCAGCACCATTACATTTTACTGTATATGTATCATCATCAAGCTTATCATCAAATCTTCTTGTAATCTCCGCACCAAGAAGTGTTCCTAATGCACGGTCTGTATTGGCAACATCAATTTCAAGACTTCTCTTGCTTCCTGTCTCCATAGCAGGCTCAAACTTCTTAAGTAAAATCTTTTCATCAACTGTCTTCTCAAGTTCGAAATCAAATACATTTTTCTTATCATAATGTATCTTCGTCTGCTTAACATATGGATTATCAAGAATCTGTGATAAATCAATCTCTGCTGAACGTCCGCTCTTGGCAACATCCTTCTGCTCAAGCAAATCTGTTCTTCCTACCAGGTCATCAAGTGTCTTAATTCCTAAGTCAGCCATTATCTCACGAAGCTCCTGTGCAATGAATCTCATGAAATTAACAACGTATTCAGGCTTACCTGCGAATCTCTTACGAAGCTCAGGATTCTGTGTTGCAACACCAACAGGACATGTATCAAGGTTACATACTCTCATCATTACGCAGCCCATAGTTACAAGTGGAGCTGTTGCAAATCCGAATTCCTCTGCGCCAAGCATTGCTGCAATAGCAACATCCCTACCGCTCATCAGCTTACCATCAGTCTCAATAATAACCTTATTACGCAGTCCGTTCATTGTAAGAGTCTGATGTGCCTCTGCAAGGCCTAATTCCCATGGAAGTCCGGCATTATGTATAGAGCTTCTTGGAGCTGCACCAGTACCTCCGTCATAACCAGAGATAAGAATTACCTGTGCGCCCGCCTTGGCAACACCGGAAGCAACTGTACCAACACCAGCTTCTGAAACAAGCTTGACTGATATTCTTGCATTCTTGTTAGCATTCTTAAGGTCGTATATAAGCTGTGCCAGATCCTCGATTGAATATATATCATGATGTGGTGGTGGTGAAATAAGTGCAACACCCGGAGTTGAAAGACGAGTCTTTGCAATCCAAGGATACACCTTCTTTCCTGGAAGATGTCCACCTTCACCCGGCTTAGCGCCCTGTGCCATCTTAATCTGAATCTCCTGTGCGCTTACAAGGTATCTTGAAGTAACACCGAATCTTCCTGAGGCAACCTGCTTGATTGCAGAGCATCTGTTAAGCCCATCCGGACCTACCTTTAATCTGTCAATGTCCTCTCCACCTTCACCTGAGTTAGACTTACCATGAAGCATGTTCATGGCAATAGCCATAGTTTCATGCGCCTCTCTTGATATTGAACCATATGACATAGCACCAGTCTTGAATCTTCTTACGATAGAATCAACACTTTCAACCTCATCAATGCTGATTCCCTTCTTAGGGAACTTAATGTTCATAAGACCTCTTAAGTTCTTAACGCCCTCTTCCTTATTAACAAGAGCTGTATATTCCTTAAATGTCTTGTAATCTCCTGTTCTTGTAGCAAGCTGTAACAAATGTATTGTCTGTGGGTTATACAGATGTTCTTCCTTGCCGCTTCTCATCTTATGAGCGCCTGAGCTGTCAAGAGTAGTATCTGTAGAAAGTCCAAGCGGATCAAATGCCTTAGAGTGAAGTGTCTCAACATCTTCCTGAATATCCTTTAATGACACACCTTCAATTCTTGAAACTGTACCCTTAAAGTATTTATCTATAACATCTGAGTTAATACCAATTGCCTCAAATATCTTAGCGCCCTGATATGACTGGATTGTTGAAATACCCATCTTGGCAGCAATCTTAACAATACCTGTGATAATTGCCTTATTGTAATCATCAACTGCTGCATAATAATCCTTGTCAAGCATGTTAAGGTCGATAAGCTCCTGAATACTCTCCTGTGCAAGATATGGATTGATTGCAGAAGCACCATATCCAAGAAGCGCTGCAAAATGATGGACATCTCTTGGCTCACCACTCTCTAAGATTACAGCCATGCTTGTTCTCTTCTTAGTCTGTACAAGATACTGCTGTAATGCAGCAACCGCAAGTAATGAAGGAATAGCAACATGGTTCTCATCAACACCTCTGTCTGAAAGAATAATAATATTAGCACCTTCTCTGTGCGCTCTGTCAACCTCAACAAATAAGTGGTCGATAGCTCTCTCAAGTGAAGTGTTCTTATAATATATAATAGGAATAGTCTCTACCTTAAATCCTTCAACGTTCATATTCTTAATCTTAAGAAGGTCTGTGTTAGTAAGGATTGGATCATTAATTCTTAACTGTTTGCAGTTCTCAGCCTTTTCCTCAAGAATATTACCCTCTGTTCCAAGATAAACAGTTGTTGATGTAACAACCTTCTCTCTTATTGAGTCAATTGGCGGATTAGTAACCTGTGCAAATAACTGTTTGAAATAATTAAACAGTGGCTGATGCTTGTTAGAAAGTACCGCAAGTGGAGTATCAATACCCATAGCACCTGTCTGCTCTGTTCCGTTAAGAGCCATAGGAAGTATTGATGTCTTAAAATCCTCGTATGTATAACCAAATGCTTTCTGGAGTCTTGCTCTTTCTTCCTTAGTATGAACAGGAACTTTCTTGTTAGGAATCTTTAAATCCTTAAGCTGGATAAGATTGCTGTCAAGCCATTCTCCATAAGGATTCTTAGTTGCATATTCTTCCTTAAGCTTATCATCCTCTATAAGCTCGCCCTTAACCGTATCAATAAGAAGCATTTTACCAGGTCTTAATCTGTCCTTTAACTTAATTCTGCTCTCTGGGATTGGAAGTGCACCAACCTCTGAAGAAAGAATAAGATAACCATCGTTAGTAATATAATATCTTGAAGGACGAAGACCATTACGGTCAAGCACTGCTCCGAAGTAATCTCCATCTGTAAATGCGATAGAAGCCGGACCATCCCAAGGCTCCATCATTGTTGCATAATACTGGTAGAAGTCCTTCTTTTCCTGTGCCATTGCACCATTGTTAATCCAAGGCTCAGGAATTGTAATCATAACAGCAAGTGGAAGCGGCATGCCGTTCATAACAAAGAACTCAAGTGTGTTATCTAACATTGCTGAATCCGAACCGTTAGTATTAACAACCGGTGTAATCTTTGACATCTCATCTTCAAGATATGGAGAAGTCATTGTCTCTTCTCTTGCTAACATTCTGTCTGCATTACCCTTGATAGTATTAATCTCACCGTTATGTACCATGAATCTGTTAGGATGAGCTCTCTCCCAGCTTGGATTAGTGTTAGTTGAGAATCTTGAATGAACAAGTGCAATAGCTGACTCATAATCAGGATTCTCAAGGTCGCCAAAGAACTGGCGAAGCTGTCCTACAAGGAACATACCCTTGTATACAATCGTTCTGCTTGATAATGAACATACGTAAGTTGTGTCTTCTGCTGTCTGCTCAAATACTCGTCTTGCAACATAAAGTCTTCTGTCGAACTCAATTCCTTTAGCTGCATTGGCAGGTCTTTTTACAAATCCCTGCATGATATATGGCATACAGTCAACCGCCTTTTTACCAAGAACATTAGGAAATGTTGGAACATCTCTCCAACCTAAGAATTCAAGCCCTTCCTTTTCAACAATGATTTCGAACATCTTCTTGGCTCTGTTTCTTGCCAGTTCGTCCTGTGGGAAGAAAAACATACCGACACCATAGTCTCGTTCTTCTCCAAGTTCTATTCCTAAAGGCTTTACGGCTTTCTTAAAGAATTTGTGTGATATCTGAAGAAGGATACCAACACCATCACCAGTTTTTCCTTCTGCATCTTTACCGGCTCTGTGCTCAAGATTCTCTACAATGCTTAAAGCATCAGATACTGTCTGATGTGTCTTAATTCCGTTAATACTTACGATAGCTCCGATACCACAGGCATCATGCTCAAGTTCAGATCTGTAAAGACCAGGCTGTTTGATTTCATTTTCCATAAGTCTAATCATCCTTTCGTATATTCTAAAGCTTTGCTTGCACATAATATACTCCTGTTTTATGGATTTTGTAAATATTTTTTTGCCACAATTGTCTGATAATTTGAATATTGCTATTGTTTATTGTAATTATCAGACAATTACAGAATTTGTCACAATATTATCTCTTAAAATGTAATATTATCTTTATTTATCATTATATGTTTTACACTTAATCCCTGCCTGTTTTTAAACATAAAAGTTGAATTGTTTCTAAATTGTGTCTGATTTTTACCTGTCGGCGTAAAATTAGTAAAAAAATAAAGTGACAAAACCAAACATACTAATTTGCAAGGTTTTATCACTTTATATTATTAATAATTATCTATTAGTTATTAGCAGGTACTCCTCCTATCAGGAAATCAACCGCTTTCTCCTTAACAGAAAACTTTATTTCTGTATGTTCTCCACCATATTCACCATCAAGTGTCCATGATACAGGCTGTGGTGATTCGAATCTTACAGAGCTGGTCTTCCATGTGCATACCCAGTCACATTTACTAAGGTCTTTAGTTATAAAAGCATTAATAAGCGACTGGACTGCTATAGGATTATTAAGCTCTCTTATCAGGGTAACTTCAAATAATCCATCCTGCAGATTAACATCATTACCTGTAAGATTCTTTATTCCTCCAACCGAATCTGTATTACTTATCATTCCATATACAAAATTTCCCTCAACATTCATCTCCTCAGAATATACACGCATATACTGTGGTTTAATCGTTGATAAGCTTCTGACCGCTTCAATTACATAAGCCTGATGTCCCAGTACATTCTTAAGATTCTGTGGAGTTCCATAAGAAACCCTTGTAAACGCCCCAAATGCAGCAACATAATTAAATGAGCGTTCTCCATTTACAATTCCTACATCGCAAGGAAAACGTTTACCCTTTGCTATATTAACAGCGGCCTTCGTCATATTTCTTGGAATTCCCAGACTCGCAGCAAAATCATTCGTTGTTCCACTAGGATATACCCTATCGGCGGCTTCTCTCCTTTATACTTAAGAACAGCAGCTACCGTTTCATTCAGAGTACCATCTCCACCACTACATGTTATAACATCATACCTGCCTTCACTATCTAAAATGTGCTGATAGCCATCAAGCGGTGCCTTAGTCGGATATACAGTAATCTCATATCCAGCCTTAGAAAACACCTGTATTATCTTCATCAGCTGATTCTTAATCTGAGCTTTTCCTGAGTTTGGATTAAAAACAAACAGCATCTTCATCATAATCACCTGTCCCATTTATCACATAATGCATTAATCTGATCTGTAAACTTAGCCAGATCTTTATTCGTACCACCCTCATTGTGTGTAATAACTGTCATGAGGCGCTTTCCAGCAGCAACAAGTCTGTCAAATACAGTTTTACCACGCTGTGTACTCGTCGTTCTTCTAGTCTTTCTTTCCTTAACACCTTCAGAGATAACTCTGTCTGCAATAAGGTCATAACTTCCGCCTGTATATGGCGCCATGGCATCATAACCGTATTCTTCTTTAAGACACTCCGTAAACTCGTCACACACACTGTCTTCGCCATGCACAACAAACACCTTTTTAGGCTTTCTGTCAAATGCATTAATCCAACAAAGAAGCCCATCCTTATCAGCATGGCCACTCGAACCCTGAAGCTGTACAATCTCAGCCTTTATCTGTATCGGTTCACCGAAAAGCTTAATTTCCTCTGCGCCATCAACTATTATACGGCCTGTTGTTCCAACAGCCTGATAACCAACAAATACAATCGTACACTCTGGTCTCCATAAGTTATGCTTGAGGTGATGCCTTATTCTTCCGGCTTCACACATACCTGATGATGAAATAATAACCTTAGGATTAGGATCAAAGTTAATCTGCTTTGATTCATCTCCCGTAGTTGCATACTTAAGCCCTGGAAATGTAAGCGGATTAATCCCCTTTCTTACAAGTTCTACTGCCTCATCATCAAAGCAGCTCTCCACATTCTTAATAAATATGTTCGTCGCTTCAATAGCAAGTGGACTATCCATATATACATCAAAATCTCTGCCAACGAGATTATCTTCTTTAATCTTTCTTATGATATAAAGCAGTTCCTGAGTTCTTCCTACTGCAAAGGACGGAATAACAACATTACCGCCTCTTTCAAATGTTCTCTTAAATATATCAGTTAAATCTTCCACATAATTAGGAGTTCCTCCGTGGCTTCTGTTACCATAAGTTGACTCCATAACTACATAGTCGGCATCCCTGACATGCTTCGGGTCTTTAATTATCGGCTTGTTAATATTACCTATATCACCCGAAAACACAATCTTCTCTGTTACATCACCATTCTCAGTTTTCTCGGTAGCCCATACTTCAATACTTGCTGAACCAAGCAGATGTCCTACATCTGTGAATCTTATCTTAATTCCGTCAGCAATATCGTATACCTTATCATACTCACAGCCAACAAACTGCTTGCAGACATTAACGGCTGCATCCATATCATACAATGGAACGAATTCCTTAAGCTTTCCACCTGATCTTGCAGCCTTTCTGTTTCTCCATTCAGCTTCAAACATCTGGATATGTGCACTGTCTCTTAACATTATCTCACACAACTGTGCTGTAGCCGATGTTGAATACACCTGCCCCCTGAATCCATTCACATACATAAGTGGAATAAGACCTGAATGGTCAATGTGTGCATGTGTCAGCAATATGCAATCCACATCAGATGCTGCAACAGGAAGTTCCTGGTTTTCATATACATCATTGCCCTGTTCCATACCGCAGTCTACAAGAATATTAAGACCTGCCGCCTGTAAGAAATGACAGCTTCCTGTTACCTCATGATCCGCGCCTAAAAATGTTAGTTTCATAATATGCCTCATTTCCGCGTCAACGCTATTTTTTCACGATATTTCTGATGTAATTGTAACATTTTCCTATGTAAAATTAAATACAATCATATATAAAAATTGTATTAATTCTCTGTATATTCTATATCCGTAAATGTAACATCCGCATTTCTCGAAACGAAGAATCCTGCGTATACATGCTTAGGGTCTACGGCTGTCAGCTTAAAATCAAATCCGCCTGTTAAGAACTCCTCATCGCCTAATTTTACTGCATATCCGTCCGGATTAGACTTTATACATACTTCTACTGTATCCCCCGGCTTAAGTTCTCTTCCTGTCACGCTTCCCTGCATAAGTTCGCTGTTCTTTCTTGCAAAACAGCTCCATGCCTGGTCTTTATAAGTAAGATTAAGTGGTGCTGCCGCTACATAATCGCCAAGTACATCTGGCATTTTCTTATCAATATACATGTCATCTCTTACCATAAGCCCAAATGACACCTGATTGTTATAGAAATAATCATTAATTGTCATCTTAGCCTTAAGGGTAAAGTTCACATTTACAGGAATCTTCTTATAGTACATTGCAATTCCGTCTGTAACAGCAGATATCTTGCCATCATTATTCTTAACCGCGATGTGTATTCCCCCTGGAACTTCTTCAAGTATATAATTATCAGATTCCGTTGGCAGAGTTGTAACATCACCGAATACTGTGCCTTTGAATCCATATGCATCTTTAAAGTTCTTACTGTCAGCAAGCTCATCGCTGAACACTACCGGCTTGTATGAAGCATTTTTTTCAAGATATCTGTTCTTATCAGGAAGCGGTTCGTCTGCCCTAATATTAACTATATTCTCTGAAAGCCCTGATATTCCAGCCTTTTCAAGCTCCTGCATCACAAGAAAAGCATTCACCCTGCCTCCCCATATGTTAGTGTGCGTATTATCAACACTTACCTCTTTATTAGATGGCCATGCATGAAGATATATTGTCTCTTCTGGTCCCAACTCATCATATAAAGCCTTTGTTTTCTCAGTCATGTCAACACAGACGATTCCAAGGTCTCTTGCAAGGTCGCGGACTGCCTGTGAATAGTCCCCTCCCTTAAACTGTGCTGCATCATCAGTTATGTGAAGCTCCTGTCTTGTCCACTCTCCTGTCGCAGTTCTTCTTACAATAGGAGTACAAAGTATTGGTGTACATGAAACATCCAGCGCCGGCTTGATATAATTGTCATATAATGACGCTGCAAATGTGCCTTCCTTATCCCTGCCGCCTATCGGGCTTGTATATCTTCCTGCCTCTGTTTTCTCATCATTATGTCCAAATCCTATTATAAGAAAATCTCCTGCTTTCATGCCCGCAATAAGCTTCTTATAATTCTCTTCCTTAGTAAAGCTTAAGCTGCTTCTTCCTGAAAGTGCAAGATTATTAACCTGCACCTTGCTGTTAAGATAACAACCAAGCTTGGTTCCGTATCCATATCTTGGATAATAGTATTTGTCATCAAAAGAGCTTAATGTTGAATCACCAACAACCCATAATGTACTCATCGTATGTCACCTCGTTTTAAATATATGTGTTATCATCAATATGTCCTATTAAGGTAGTTTTCGCGGAGGTGTTCCTCCATCGCAGCTATCTCTTTCTCGAACTCTCTGGCAGATATAAGCAGGCATCCCTGTCCTCTTATAATTACCTGTTCTACACCATCTGATGTTGCCACCGTTACATTATATTTCTTTCCATTCTCATGTGCAAATTTTTCTATATAATGGTCAGCAGTCTCTGCTGTCTTCGTAAATACCACATGAATATTATGAAAATCTATAAACTCCTCATCATGTCCAGGCACTCTGTATGCATCAAATACCGCAATCAGTTCGCATCCCTTCATCGCCTGATAATTACACAGTATATCAAGCAGCCTGCCTCTTGCACTGTCAAGATTGACCTGTGCAAGCTCTGATAGCTCCTTAAATGCATGTATTATATTATATCCGTCAACAAGAAGAAAACTCTTCTTATCTGGATTATATTCAGGTGCTTTAGGAGGGTTTTTAACATTGGCTTTACCGCCTGTAACATATCTTCCAACTGCTGTGTCAGCTTTTCTTTTCGATAACTTTCTTCTTTCATTATCGCCTCTGCTGTTAGAAAAATATGTTTCATTCAAGATTCTGTCTACCTCGTCTGTTCCAATCCACTCGTCAGACACTGTTCTTGAAGCCTGCTTTGCCGTAAGCTTGACCTCCCTGTCAGACTGTCCACCGGCAACCCCGGAATCCGTCACGGCTATCTCGACATGTGCATGCTCTCTTACTTCATTCCACGGCACAACATATCCCGAACCGCCTGCACAGAATACTGAATCTACCGGGTTTCTTGTATCACGCTCAGGCTCATATCCGAATCGTTCAATAACCTCTTCTGTATTATGGCATGGTCTGTAGCCTGCCATCTTAAGTGCAAGCCTGCCTGTTCCTTTTGTGTAGGCATTGACCTCTGCCTGATAGTTGCCAATCACTGAAACCGGACCTTCACCTGTGATAACAACATTATCACCATCAGCCTCCTGCATGTTAAATGCTGCCCCCATTCTCTCGAAGTCGGTCATTGCCCTGCCGACATAATCTCTCTTTACCTCAAGTGAAAATGCATAGAATGGCTCTAACAATACTGATTCTGCCTGCATAAGCCCCTGCCTTACAGCTCTGTAGGTTGCCTGCCTGAAATCTCCGCCTTCCGTATGCTTTGGATGCGCTCTTCCTGCAACCAGTGTAATCTTCATGTCTGTGAGTTCAGAACCTGTAAGCACTCCTCTATGCATTTTTTCACACAAATGTGTATACACAAGCCTCTGCCAGTTCTTATCAAGAATATCCTCACTGCAATGACATTCGTATCTCATGCCGCTTCCCGGCTCACCCGGTTCAAGCAGCAGATGAACCTCCGCATAATGTCTTAAAGGCTCAAAATGTCCGATTCCATACGCCTTATTCTTAATTGTCTCTTTATATACAATGCTTCCTTCACCAAATGTTACATCTATGCCAAATCTTGTCTTAATAATATTAGTAAGAACCTCAATAAGAACCGGACCCATTACGCTTACATGTATCTCTTTAAAATTCTGATCCCATTCAATGTGAAGCTCAGGTTCTTCCTCCTCAAGTGTACGAAGCTTTGAAAGAAGTGCCACCGGATCTGCCCCTGCCGGAAGATTAAGCTTGTAATTAAGTACCGGCTCAAGCACAGGTATATTATCCTCTCCGCCTGCTCCAATAAACTGACCTGCCTTAGTCTCTGAAAGTCCTGTCACAGCACACACCGTTCCGGCAAATGCTTCATTAATGCTTGTAAACTTATCTCCTGCATAGACTCTTATCTGGTTGACCTTCTCATTGCCAATAAGCATTTTTGATTTTAAAGAACCACCGCATACTTTAAGATGTGTAAGTCTTTCTCCTCTGTCATCTCTTGTAATCTTATACACCTTTGCCGAAAACTCTTCGCCATAATTAGGACAGCTTACATATGTATCAATTCCATTTATAAGTTCCTCAACTCCGTTCATTCTGAGTGCCGAACCAAAATATACAGGAAACATTTTTCGTTCCATAATCATGCGGCTCATAAGGGCATCATCAACATGTGCAGATTCAAGAAACTGCTCAAGTGCCTCTTCATGGCACATTGCAACTTCTTCGTAATCTATATTATTAAAATCCACGCATGACTCTGACAGCCTGTTCTTTAGCTGCTCCATAATTCTTGCCCTGTTCGTTCCCTGCTGGTCCATCTTATTGACAAATATAAATACCGGAATTCCAAGTCTTTTAAGCAGACTCCACAGCGTCTCGGTATGTCCCTGCACTCCATCCATTCCGCTTATTACAAGAACCGCTGCGTCAAGCACCCACAATGTTCTCTCCGTCTCTGCCGAAAAATCAACATGTCCAGGTGTATCAAGTAGCGTATATGAACTGCCATTGTAATTATAAGCTGCCTGCTTTGAAAATATGGTTATTCCTCTTGATCTCTCCATATCCCCTGTGTCAAGAAATGTATCCTGATTATCAACTCTTCCAAGCTTTCTTATACTTCCCGCACTATATAGAATCGCCTCTGACAGAGTCGTCTTTCCTGCATCAACATGTGCCAGCATGCCGATAGTTATCGGATTACTATGTGCCATATCATTTCCTTTCTCCAAGTTTTATTCCATGCCTTCCTTAAGCCATCTCGCAATATTGGTAAAATCAATCTTAAGTTCTCCATTATATATATTCACCGGAACCGGCTTATCAAAGCCATATATCACCGGATACACATCACTTTCAAAGAAATACACAAGAACCTTCTCCTGCACAAAATCCAGTATCCAGTATTCACGCACTCCAGCCTCCATATACTTGGATAGCTTCAATGCATAATCCTTCTTCTTGGTAGAAGGAGAAATAACCTCCACAACAAAGTCCGGTGCACCATATATACCAAATCTCTTAATCTTAGATGTATCGCATACTATTCCTACGTCCGGCTGAACCATAGTCCTTTCATCACAATCAAGCTGTACATCTACAGGTGCTATAAATGGGCGGCAGCTTCCACCATGTTCCATAATATAATTAGCAATCTGCCTGTAAATCTCCCCGCCAATTGACTGATGTCCGAAAGTTGGCGAAGCCATATCATAAAAGTATCCGTCAATCAGCTCCACTCTCTGATCATCAGGCAATGCCCTGTAATCATCAATAGTGTATTCACCATTCTTTCTTGCCTTATATAATCCACCTGACTCCCTTACTTCCAACTGTTCATTAAAGACCTGTTCCAGTGCTGTAAGAGTGTCATATCGCGGACTCTCTGTTTCCCCAGAAAAAATCTTCTGCACTGTTCCCAGAGGCACCCCAGACAATTCAGCTATCTTGGCATATGAATATCCTTTTTCCTTCTTCTTCTCTTTCATCTCATTAATTGTCATATAACCCTCTCCAATCAAAACATAAGTATCCGTACATGATTAAATATAATTTCTATACTCATTATAATAGTTGTATATTCATTAGTCAACCAAAATATAGTAAATAAATATCCGTTTTATAACCGTTTTATTTCCAAACTCACTGGTTGTAACTTAAATGTTGATAAATATCGCACTTGAACCTGTCTCACTCACCCCATGATTATTAAACAACCTACTAGATTTCCCTATCATCATAATTTCGTAGGTGATTTTTGCACTAAAAAAGAGTTTTATATTCTAAAAAACATACTAAATGACTCAAGTTCCATTAAATAGTAGGTTATTTCTTGGATTTTTCGTTGCGAATTGCTTGAAAAGCAGAAAAAACACCTACTAATCATGCGTAAAACGCAGTTATAGTAGGTGTTGGTATAGAAATTATTAAAGGTTATTCAACCAAAGATTGTGTTTTATAAAGTGATGTTATTATATTTATTACTAATGCACTTGGCTACATAAAGGAATACAACGACATCAAGAAACAACATAAGCTGAATAAAGATTCTTTCAGTTCTCATGAAGAATTTCTTTCTGGAATTAACAAGTCTGACCGTTTCCACCCTATAATAACGCTCGTTCTTTACTATTGTGAGTCGTTATGGGATGGTCCTACCTGCCTGTCTGACATGATGATTTCCATGCCTGATAATATCAAGGCTTACTTCTCCGACTATAAGTTAAATCTGGTTCAGATACTTGATTCTGATAAATATACATTTTATAATGAAGATGTAAGAGATGTGTTTAATATTATAAGGAACATATATAATGATGATTTCGATTTAATATATCGTGAATATGAATCCCGCAATGTAGATATTGATGTAATGGAACTGATATGTAACATAACCTCAGTTCCAAAGCTTATGGATTTATGTACAGATACTGAACAAGGAGGGACTGTCAATATGTGTGAAGCAATGAAACGATTTCAGGCTGAATGTGAAAGCAAAGGTATGAAAGAAGGTATCGATTCCGAAAAAGTCAACTCTATCATCTCCATGCTAGAATTCGGCATAACCAAAGAACAGATATTAACCAAGTACACTAAAGAGGATTTAGAAAGAGCAGAAGCTGCTATCGCTAATGAGAACTAACACCATACTAATAATATTAAAGCCAGTTAATCTAGCAATTAAGATTAACTGGCTTATTTTATCTGATACTTTTATACATTTCTGGTCTTCTGTCCCTGAACAATCCCCAGCTCACGCGAAGGTCGGCATCTGCGTCAAGGTCGGATTCCCCATAGACAATTTCTTCCTTGTCTCTTGATGCCTGTGTCACTATCTCGCCTGTTGCATCTGTTACAAATGAAGAACCATAGAATATAAGTGATGACTCCTGATGTCCGTTGGCTTCAGACGGTGCAACCTTCTCCTCACCGATACGGTTGGCAGCTACAACAGGAACTATATTGCACGCTGAATGTCCCTGCATACATCTTCTCCAGTGCGGCATGCTGTCAACCTCAAGAATCGGCTCTGAGCCAATCGCTGTCGGATAGAAAAGGATTTCTGCCCCCTGAACCGCCATTCCTCTGGCTGTCTCTGGAAACCACTGATCCCAGCATATTCCTACTCCAATTTTCGCATATCTTGTATCCCACACCTTAAAGCCTGTATCTCCTGGTGTGAAATAGAACTTTTCCTGATAATAATGGTCATCAGGAATATGTGTTTTTCTGTATATTCCAAGAACACTTCCATCTGCGTCAATAACTGCAACAGTGTTATAGAACACATTTATATCTCTTTCATAAAAGCTTATTGGAAGCACAACTTTAAGTTCGGCTGCCACCTTCTGAAAATGCTTCACCGCCGGATTCTCATCAACAGGTGTTGCAAATGCGTAATAATCATAATTTCTCTCCTGACAGAAATACTGTCTTTCAAAAAGCTCAGGAAGCAGTATTATCTGTGCACCGTTAGCTGCCGCTTCACGAACCATCTTATCAGCTTTTGCAATGTTCTCTTCTACCGACCGTGAACACTGCATCTGTATGCCTGCATACTTTACATTTCTCACACTATTTTACCTCCGGAATCTGTTGTGTAATACAGTGGATATTGCCTCCACCGACTATTATATCTCTTGCATATATCCCGACTATCTTTCTGTCAGGAAATGCTTCTTTAAGCACATTTATTGCAAGGCTGTCCGCCTCGTCATCAAACTGCGGCACTATGACTGAGTCATTGGCAATATAGAAATTAACATAAGACGCAGCAAGACGCTCGCCTGCTTCTCTCATGTCCTCGCCTTCCTCAAATTCAAAGCCATTAAGTTCTTCCTCAGTTATGCACACAGGTTTCTTAGGAATAAGCATTTTTCTTACTTTAATGTGTCTTCCTTTGGCGTCAGTTACATTCTCAAGAACAGAAAGACAAGCCTTGCTCATCTCATACTGCGGGTCATTCTCATCATCCGTCCACGCAAGCACAACTTCTCCCGGTGCTGTGAATGCACACACATTATCCACATGCTCGTTAGTCTCGTCATTATATATTCCACATGGAAGCCAGATTATCTTGCTTACATTGCAGTACTGCTTTAATTTATCCTCAATCTGTTCCCTGCTAAGCTGTGGATTTCTTCCCTTACTCAACAGACAGCTTTCAGTAACAAGCATTGTTCCTTCGCCATCTGTATGTATTGAACCACCTTCAAGAACAAATGGTGCTGCATTATATCCCTGACAGCCAAGATAAGACATAAACTGTCCGGCTACAAGGTTGTCATTGTCCCAGTCCGCGTACAGTCCGTCATATGTTCCGCCCCACGCATTAAATTCCCAGTTAATTCCACGCAAATCACGCGCTTCATATGGTGTATCCACATTTCCACTCACAACGAATGTAGGACCTGTATCTCTTGCCCATGCATCGTCTGTATCCATGACTACAAGCCTGACCGTTTCTGGGAGCATCTTTGCTGCTTCCTCTTTTCTACCTTCTGATACAATCATGTATACCTGCTCGCTTTCACTGATTACAGACGCTATCTGTGCAAATGCTTTCTTAGCCGCCTTTGCTCCATAAGCCCAGGAACCCGGTCTTTCTGGCCATATCATAATGCAGCCTGATGTCTTTCAAATTCAGCAGGCATGCGAAAACCATCTGCTGCCGGAGTACTGTTTATATAATCCATATCTATAATCTCCCTTTGAAATCTTCATAGCCAAAATGCTTCCACACCTTACATTCCCCATCACTATCCATAATTACAATATCCGGCAGCGGGATTCCGTTAAATGTGTTGTTCTTAACCATTGAATATATAGCCATATCTTCAAATACGAGTCTGTCCCCGACATTGATTTCCCTGCCGAATTGATAATCACCTATGATATCTCCTGCAAGGCATGTATAAGATGACAGTCTGTATCTGTATCTTCCATTCTTCGCCGGTTTCCATATGCCTTCTTTTACGTCCATATCAAAATCAATCTCTATGTCCTTATCAATTCCATACTCATCTTCCATGTCCGATATTTTCAATCCACCACGAAGAGGCGGTGTGTATGGCATTTCCAGTACATCTGGCATATGACACGCTGCAGATGCATCAAGTATAAGAGTTGTTATTCCATTTTCAACCTTATCAAGCACTGTAGTCACAAGATATCCTGCATTAAGTGCAACAGCTTCCCCCGGTTCAACATACACCTGTACATCATATTTCTTTTTCACATGACTGATACATTTTTCAAGAGTTTCAATGTCGTAATCTTCACGGGTTATATGATGTCCGCCGCCGAAATTAACCCACTTCATATCTTTCATGAGAAATCCGAATTTCTCTTCAACAACTCTTAAGGTTTCCGCCAAGTCGTCTGAATTCTGTTCGCATAATGTATGAAAATGTATTCCTTCCATGCCAGATAACACATCCGGTTCTTCCTTAAGAGCGGCTTTCAGGTTCTTAAGAGTAACTCCAAGTCTGCTGCCCGGCGCACATGGGTCATATATTGCATGGTCACCCTGTGTAGAAAACTCTGGATTAACTCGAAGTCCAAAGCTTACTCCAGCCTCAATACATCTTGCTTTATGCTTCTTTAACTGTGAAACTGAGTTAAAGACAACATGGTCACATATATTTACAAGCTCATCCATATCCTCATCAGTAAATGCCGGTGCAAATACATGATTTTCTTTTCCCATACACTCAGCACCAAGTCTGGCTTCATATATTCCACTTGCCGTAGTTCCGCTTATATATTTTCCAATCAGCGGATATTCTGCATATGCTGAAAATGCTTTCTGCGCCAGCAGTATGTGGCAACCGGTATCTTCTTCTACTTTATGAAGTATCTCAAGATTATGAATAAGCATTTTTTCATCTATTACATATGCCGGTGTCTTTAACTCATCAAATCTCATAATTAACCTCTCTTTTTAGTCTACTAAAACAGGATTTTCATCGACAACCCATGGGAGACCGTACTTATTAAGCGCATCCATGTATGGATCCGGATCAAATTCATCTGTTGTGAATACTCCCGGCTTATTCCAGAGTCCCTTTGCAACAAGCATTGTACCAATCATAGCAGGTACGCCTGTTGTATATGAAATAGCCTGTGAACCTACCTCACGGTAACATTCCTGATGGTCGCACACATTGTAAATATATACCTTCTTCTCCTTGCCGTCTTTGATACCTGTGAAGATACAGCCGATATTAGTCTTACCTACTGTTCTTGGTCCAAGTGAAGCAGGGTCTGGAAGAAGTGCCTTTAAGAACTGGATTGGAACAATCTCCTGTCCGTTGAATTCAACCGGGTCAGTTCTTAACATTCCGACATTCTCAAGGCATTTCATATGTGTAAGATAGCTCTGTCCAAATGTCATGAAGAAACGTATTCTCTTAACATGCGGAATATTAGCAGCAAGTGCCTCAATCTCTTCATGATGAAGCAGATACATATCCTTCATTCCTACTCCTTCAAAATTGTACTCTCTCTTTATTGACATAGCAGGAATCTCAACCCAGTGACCATCCTCCCAGTATGAGCCTGGTGCTGATACCTCACGAAGATTAATTTCCGGATTAAAGTTAGTTGCAAACGGATATCCGTGGTCACCACCGTTGCAGTCAAGAATATCAATTGTGTGTATCTCATCAAAATAATGCTTCTGTGCATAAGCTGTGAATACACTTGTTACGCCCGGATCAAAGCCTGTTCCTAAAAGTGCTGTAATTCCGGCTTCTTTATATTTTTCTCTGTAAGCCCACTGCCATGAGTAGTCAAAATATGCTGTAAATCCAAGACGCTTGCATCTCTCCTCATATACCTTTCTCCACTCAGGATTGTCTGTATCCTCACACTCGTAATTAGCAGTATCAACATAAGGAACTTTACATGCAAGACATGCATCCATAATCGTAAGATCCTGATATGGAAGTGCCACATTAAGAACTACATCCGGCTTGAATTCATTGATAAGCGCAATAACCTCATCTGTGTTGTCAGCATCAACCTTTGCTGTTGTGATGTTAGTGCTTGTCTTGTCCTTCAATTCGTCTGCTAATTTGTCACATTTGCTCACTGTTCTGCTCGCTATGCACAGGTCTGAAAATACCTCGCTCACCTGACATATCTTGTGGATTGCTACTGAAGCAACTCCTCCGCAACCAATTACTAATACTCTGCTCATCTTTCTTCCTCCTGTTCTAATAATTCTTCAACATACTTTGGCAGCATGAATGCACCTGTATGAAGATTAGTTGTGTAATATTCTGTATGTATATTTCTTCTCTTCCACTCTGCCGGCTTGAAATCCTTAAGCGGATGATATTTCTTTGACGCAAATCCAAACAGCCAGTATCCTGACGGACTTGTTGGTATATGTGCCTGATACACGCGGCTTATTGGAAATGTGTGGAACACCTTCCTGTGCATGCTTCTGCATGCATCCTCATCCTCATCATAGAAAGGACTTCCATGCTGGTACACAAGTATTCCGTCCTCCTTAAGCGCCTTATAACAGTTACCGTAGAATTCTCTTGTAAACAGTCCCTCACTCGCACCAAACGGGTCTGTTGCGTCATTAATTATAAGGTCATACATATCCTGCTTGGAGCGTAAAAACCTTAATGCATCTGAATTATAAATGTGTACTCTCTCATCTTCTAATCCTACTGCCGTCTCTGGAAAATACTCCCTGCACACATCAACAAACATGTTGTCCTGTTCAACTATGTCAATATTTTCGATATTGTCATACTGTAACAGTTCCTTTGATACACCTCCGTCACCGCCACCGATTATCAATACATTTTTAACATCTGGATGGACTGACATTGGCACATGCACCACCATCTCGTTATAGATGAAACAATCCTGTTCTGAAAATATAACACTTCCATTAAGTGTCAGGAATTTTCCGAACTCTGGCGACTGAAATACATCTATTCTCTGATAGTCGCTCTCGCCAGAAAACAGTTGTTTTTCAACCCTGATATCAAACTTCACATGTGGTGAATGAAGTTCTGAAAACCAAAATTCCATAGAAACTTTCTCCCTTCTATATTTTACCGATTAAACAAATCGGACATTTACATTCTTAATACATTCAGTGTCTGCAATGTTGAATCTTCCATTCCCTGCATTGAACAGCCCTTCTCTACTGAATACTGAATATAGTCTATTATCTCGTCTGTAATTTCTTCACCCGGCGCAAGTATAGGAATTCCTGGCGGATATGCCATTACGAACTCCCCTGATATATGTCCTGCTGCCTCACGGATTGGAACTTTAATCTTATCGGCATAGAAGGCTTCCTGCGGTGAAGCAAGTACCATTGGAAGCAGCATTTGTCTGTCTACTTCAAAGCGTTTTTCTTCTTTTGAATACAGACGGCTGATTTCAGCCAATGCTCCGACAAGTCTTTCTATATCCTGTATTCTGTCACCAATTGATATATACGCCATTATATTTCCAATGTCGCCGAATTCTATCTGGATATCATACTCATCTCTTAAGATATCATACACCTCAATTCCATCAAGTCCGATATCCCTTGTATAAACACAAAGCTTTGTAACATCATAATCATAGACTGTTCCACCATTAATCAGTTCTTTCCCGTATGCATAATAACCGCCTACCATATTAATCTCATCTCTTGCATACTGTGCCCACTCACTCACCTTTGCAAATGACTGTCTGCCGCGCAGGGCAAGATTTCTTCTTGATATATCAAGCTTGTCATAAGAAGATATGACGCGCTCGTTGTCTGCGTAATATTAATAATTGTCTGTACATAATCAGCATTCATACCATTATTGGTAAGAAGGATTGAACTCTGCGTAAGCGAACCGCCTGACTTATGCATTGATATTGCTGCAAGGTCTGCTCCTGCTTTCATTGAATTCATAGGAAGGTTGTCACCAAAATACAGATGCGTTCCATGTGCCTCATCGGCAAGCACCTTAAGTCCATATGAATGTGCTATATCACATATTCCTTTAATGTCTGAACAGATTCCATAATATGTAGGATTGTTCACCAAAACCGCCACCGCATTCGGATGCTCCTGTATTGTCTTTTCAACCTGCTGCACAGTTACTCCAAGCACTATTCCAAGCTTTGCATTAATTTCTGTATTAAGATAAACAGGAATCGCACCACACAGAATCAATGCATTAATTACGCTTTTATGCACATTTCTTGGAACGATAATCTCATCTCCAGCCTTACATACAGATAACACCATGTTCTGTACTGCCTGCGTAGTTCCTCCTACCATGAAAAATGCGTGTTCTGCCCCAAATGCTTCTGCTGTGAGCTCCTCTGCCTCCTTGATAACAGAAACAGGGTGGCACAGGTTATCAAGTGGCTTCATTGAATTAACATCTATTCCAACACATCTTTCTCCAAGTAAATCTACCAGTTCTGGGTTGCCCCTTCCTCTCTTATGTCCCGGAACATCAAACGGAACAATTCTTTTCTTTCTGAATTTCTCAATTGCTTCGTAAAGCGGCGCACTCGCCTGTCTTTTTAAGTCCATATTTCCCCCTTAAACACAGTTTAGGCGTGATTGATTTAAAATCAATCACGCCTGTATAATCATATTCTATCTTCTTTTCCTGATTACTGTATGTATACAAATACAGAGAATCTGACCTTTCAGAGTTTATCCAAGTAAGTCACTGTTACCGCTCTTATTGACCGTTTCACAAGATGATATGCTCTCTCGCATGATAATTTAAAAATCAACTTATAAAATTTGAGCTTCTAACTCAATCAATAATGTGTGCCCTAGTCACACTCGGCAACCGACCCGCCCGTCCGCAAGGCTTAACATGTAACCATGTGGTCTGTATTTGCGATATCTTTTTATATCCAAAATACTTTCTAAAATATAATATAACTATCTGCTGGTGTCAATATATATTTTAATTTTTATGCCAGAAATCCACAGGCTCATACTCCTGCAATTTTGCAAGAAATCCAAGTTTTCCAAGCTCCTCCTGAATTAAATCCAGTGTCTGTTCGTCATCCGCAACAATTGTATGATAATGATATCCTGATGTCACATTCATCAACAGGCTGCTCTTTCCATTTGCAATTTCCTCAAGATATTTCCTGATATCACGCCTTGAATGGATATTCATCTCCGCTCTTATAACACCATATACCTTGTGATACACAAAAACGTCTCTTATCCATCCACCCATGTCAACTATTGCTCCAAGCTCTGCTTCCACCTCATCATCTTCATGTTTAACCTTAAGTATGCGGCTGTACTCCTGCTTATCATTAAGCACATAGCCTCTGTTAGTTGAGAAAACATCTATATTCTTCGCGCGGATAAGCGCTATATCCTGCACTATAACCTGCCTGCTTACATCTAATATCTGTGCAAGCTGTGTACCCGGCACAGGACTTGACAAATGTTTTAATATATCTACTATCTGATTTCTTCTCTCTTCTCCATTCATTGCTACAACTCCCCGGTTCACCCCGACAATGATTACTCCTGTACAGGATGAAGATTTTTTAATGAAATGTCCATAATTGGTGCAGAATGTGTAAGTGCACCACTTGATACAAAGTCTACACCAAGGTCAGTAATTTTTGCAATGTTTTCTTTAGTTACATTTCCAGAAACTTCAACTAAAGCTTTTCCACCAATTATATTCATAGCCTCTCGCATATCCTCATGACTCATATTATCAAGCATAATAATATCTGCGCCTGCCTCAACAGCTTCACGCACCATTGAAAGGTTCTCAACTTCAACTTCTATCTTTCTTACAAATGGTGCATATTCCTTAGCCATTGTAACTGCCTGCTTAACTCCGCCTGCAGCACCTATATGGTTATCCTTAAGGAGTACTCCGTCTGTAAGATTATATCTGTGGTTATTACCACCTCCGATTCTGACAGCATACTTCTCAAATATACGGTTATTAGGTGATGTCTTTCTTGTATCAAGAAGCTTTGTCTTAGTTCCTGCAAGCAGCTTCGCAACACCATTAGTATATGTCGCAATTCCACTCATTCTCTGGAGATAATTAAGTGCTGTTCTTTCTCCACACAGAAGAACTCTTATATCTCCTCTTACAACTGCCATCTTCTGACCTTTCTTAACCTCATCCCCGTCTTTTGCAAAAAATGTAATCTCTACATCTTCATCAAGCAGTTCAAATGTTCTTGCAAATACCTGCAAGCCACATATTATTCCGTCCTGCTTGCATATAAGCTCGACTTCTCCAAGTTTTGGTTCTGGCATAACACTGTTAGTTGACACATCCTCACTTGTAATATCTTCTTTAAGTGCTCCAAGAATGAGCGGATCCACATTTAGTTTTAAAGTAACTTTATCAAACATATCATTTCTCCATTTCTTTATTATGCGTAATTCTTCTTTTGGCTTTCTTCATAGGCTTTATCTGCCTCTTCAATCTTTTTATTGACTAATTCTGCATATTCTCCGTCAATTTTCGACTCATCTGCATATTTTTCTGCATTAAATGTATCAAAATATGTAATCTCATCCTGTGTCGGTTTTACAACTGCATTTTCAGTAATATCAAGTGCTGCCCTCTTTGCAAACACAAGACTTTCAAGAAGTGAGTTGCTTGCAAGCCTGTTTCTTCCATGAACTCCGTTGCAGGCTGTCTCGCCTATTGCATACAGGTTATCCATTGTTGTTCTGCTCTCATGGTCTACCTTAATTCCTCCCATGAAATAGTGCTGTGCAGGAACAACCGGAATACACTCTTTTGACGGGTCATATCCCTTATCAATACAATACTGTACTATATTAGGAAAATGCGTTTTTAATTCTTCTTCAGGTATTGTCCTTAAATCTTCCCATACAAAGTCTGTATTGTCCTTTGCCATCTGTTTTCTAATCTCTTCTGTAAGCAGGTCTCTTGGAAGCAGCTCATTAACAAATCTCTTTCCATTCTTATCATAAAGCTTTGCGCCTTCGCCTCTTACTGATTCAGATATAAGAAAGCTCCTGTCTTCCTCTTTGTCAGAATAAAATGTTGTCGGATGAATCTGGACATAATTAATATCCTTTAATTCTACTCCATGCTTTATAGCAATTGCAATTGCATCTCCTGTAAGATGTCTAAAATTCGTTGAATGTCTGTATAAACCACCAATTCCACCTGTAGCAAGTACAACATCTGAAGCTTCTACCTTAATAAGCCCTCCATTTTCTGTCCTTATAACCGCACCAAGGCATCTGTTATCTCTGCTTATTATATCAAGCAGTCTTGTGTATTCCATAATTGTCACATTAGGAAGAGTTCTCACCTTCTCTAACAGATGGCTTGTTATCTCTTTACCTGTAATATCTTCATGGAATATTATCCTGTTAGATGAATGAGCTCCTTCTCTTGTGTATGCAAGACTTCCGTCAGCCTCTCTTGCAAATCTTGCTCCACAATCGACAAGATCTTTTACTACATCTGCTGATGAACGGATCATTATTTCAACGGATTTCTTATCATTTTCATAATGACCGGCTTTCATTGTATCTTCAAAATAACTGTCGTAATCTTCTTCACATTTTAGCATACACATACCGCCCTGTGCCAGATATGAATCACTACTCTCGCAATCAGACTTTGTTATCATAAGAATCTTCTTATCGGCAGGCAGATTCATTGCCATATACAGACCAGAACAGCCACATCCGGCTATCAGCACATCTGTTTTAATTGTATTATTCATAGGATACCTCCATTCTTTCTGCACATACTACAATCTTACTTTGCAAGCTCAAGCATTCTTGTAAGTGGCTTCATTGCTTTCTTTGCAACTTCTTCATCTACAAACACTTCATTATTTTCCTGCTCAAGAACATCAAGCACCTTATCTAATGTTACCATCTTCATGTTGACACATACCTGGTCAGGCTTTAATGTATACAGCTTCTTGCCAGGTGCCTTTTTTCTTATCTCACCAAATACACCATCAACTGTTGCAATTATGAATTCCTCACAATCTGTATCTACGACATAATCAATAATTCCTGATGTACTGCCTATGTAATCAGCATATTTTAGCACTTCCTCTGTACATTCAGGGTGTGCTGCAAGCTTTGCCTGTGGATATTTCTTCTTAGTTTCAACGACCATATCCTCTGTTATCGCAACATGTCTTGGACAGAAGCCCTTATTAAGAATCACATTTTTCTCTGGAACCTGCTTTGCAACGAATCTTCCAAGATTCTGATCAGGAATAAAGAAAATGTTTTTATTAGGAAGGTTCTTAACTATCTTTACTGCATTTGATGATGTCACACAGACATCTGAATACGTCTTTAACTCTGCTGTTGAATTGATATAACAGACAACTGCAAGGTCATCATACTGTTCACGCATCTTAAGAATTTCTTCCTTAGTTGCCATATGTGCCATCGGACAATCAGCCCCCGGCTCTGGCATAAGCACCTTCTTTTCCGGATTAAGAATCTTGGCGCTCTCGCCCATGAACTCAACACCCGCAAATACTATAATATCCTGATTCACCTTAGTAGCTACCTTGCTAAGATAGAATGAATCCCCAACATAATCAGCAACTTCCTGAACATCTTCATCAACATAATAATGTGCAAGAATAACTGCATTCTTCTCTTTCTTCAACTTTAAAATATCACTTGTAACTGACATATTGCTTCTCCAATCGTTATGGTTTACATATGCTTGACTTGCGTTTTACATACATTGTGCTAGAGTATACCACGAATGTTTACATGTGACAAGACAGTTGTAAAATTTTCTGTATAGTTGGGGTGTTCCCGTGCTGTAACGGGTGGCTCTGCATGCTGGGGTAATGGCTCAGTTCTTCGCAGCCTGAGGCTTGGGAATTCTGCTCTATGTATATGCTTTCACTCGCAACCAGACCAAACTCGCCCTCCTGGCTCGATTGGTCTTTTTTCGCACATCGTGTGCGAAAATTGCTATGTAGTGAAGCAGAATTCTCCAAGCCTCACGGCTGCTTCGCATTCGCCATTAACGCAGTATGCAGAGCCACCCGTCACAACACGCCAACACTCCCAACTGTATGACTTCCGATGTAAAAAATTCCCAGAGAAATCATTACTTTGCCGATTTCTCTGGGAATTTTTACTATTTATTATATTATCTGCCACTAATCTTCCTCAATATGTTCTCTTCCCTGTGCGATTATGCTTCTTACATGATCGTCTGCCAGTGAATAGAATATTGATTTACCTTCTCTTCTGTTCTTAACCAACTTGTTCTGTTTCAATATTCTTAGCTGATGAGATATTGCAGACTGTGTCATATTGAGAGCCTGTGCCAAATCACATACGCACACTTCTGCCTCGAATAATACATACAATATTCTAATTCTCGTTGAATCACCGAACACCTTAAACAACTCTGCAAGGTCATATAATTCATTCTCATCTGGCATTGTTTCATTAACTATCTTTAATAAATCCTCATGTATTTCTATTGACTCACAGCATTCACAATCTGCCATTATATTACCTCTTTCTTTATAAGTTCTTTACGAATAATGCTCTTATTGCATTGATTACAGCAATAACCATTACTCCTACATCTGCAAATATTGCTACCCACATGTTTGCTATACCTATTGCACCAAGCACCAGACATATAAGCTTTATGCCTATTGCAAAATAAATATTTTCATAAACAATACGTAAGCATTTTCTTGATATCTTAATTGCCTTGGATATCTTTAACGGGTCATCGTCCATCAATACTATGTCAGCTGCTTCTATAGCGGCGTCACTTCCTAATGCGCCCATTGCTATTCCGATATCTGCTCTTGAAAGTACCGGTGCATCATTGATACCATCACCTACAAATGCAAGCTTTTTCTTTGATTTCTTATGTTCTAACAGCTCCTCAACCTTAGAAACCTTATCTGCCGGAAGCAATTCACTGTACACAGCATCTATATTTAATTCTTTAGCTACAGCATCTGCTACATTCTTTGCATCACCGGTAAGCATTACTGTCTTACGTACTCCAGCTTTCTTAAGTTCTTCTATAGCCTGCTTTGCATGAGGCTTTAACAAATCTGATATTAGTATAAGTCCTGCATATGCCCCGTCAACTGCCACATGAACCTGAGTTCCGGTCTCGTTGCACTCTGCATATTCAAGACCGAGTCTTCTCATAAGCTTTCTGTTACCTGCAGCCACTTCTCTTCCTGATACATTAGCCTTAACACCTTCACCACTGATTTCCTCAACATCTGTAACTAATGTCTTGTCAATCTCTTTTCCATAAGCTTTCTGTAAACTCTTGCTTATAGGGTGTGTTGAATAGCTTTCTGCAAATGCAGCATATTTAATAAGTTCATCTTTGTCAATAGTGTTATTATATACACCACTGACTTCAAATACTCCCTGTGTCATAGTTCCTGTCTTGTCAAAGACAACAATATCAGTCTCTGCAAGCGCTTCAAGATAACTTGAGCCTTTTACAAGAACACCCTGATTACTTGCTCCACCGATTCCTGCAAAGAAACTGAGCGGAATACTGATGACAAGTGCACAAGGACAGCTTATTACTAAAAATGTAAGCGCTCTGTATATCCACATTCCCCACTTAGGAGATACTCCTAAGAATATCATGCTTACAAGTGGTGGAATTATAGCAAGTGCCAGCGCACCGTAACAGACTGCAGGTGTATATATCTTTGCAAATTTACTGATAAAGTTCTCTGAACGCGATTTCTTTGAACTTGCATTCTCTACAAGATCAAGTATTTTAGATACTGTGGATTCACCAAATTCCTTAGTTGTGCGGATCTTAAGCACACCTGACATATTAATGCAGCCGCTTATTACTTCATCACCAGCCTTTGCCTGTCTTGGAAGGCTTTCACCTGTAAGTGCGCTTGTATTAAGTGTTGTATTACCTTCTTCAATAATACCATCAATAGGAACTTTCTCTCCCGGCTGGACAACAATAACTGTACCAACCTCTACTTCATCAGGATCTACCTGCTCAAGCTTTCCATCAACTTCAATATTGGCATAATCAGGTCTGATATCCATAAGCTCACTTATGTTCTTACGGCTCTTTCCAACTGCAATATTCTGGAACAGCTCACCAATCTGATAAAAGAGCATAACCGCAATTGCTTCTGTAAAATCACCATCATCTACAAGTGCAATTATAATTGCACCTACAGTTGCAACTGCCATAAGGAAATTCTCATCAAATACCTGTCTGTTAAGAATTCCCTTAATTGCTTTCCTTAAAATATCATATCCAATAACAAGATAAGGAACCATGTACATTATAAAAAGAACAACCGTAGGAATATCAACAAATGTGCTTATCACCTTAAAAGCAATCATAAGGACTGCTGCGATAATGATTCTTGTAAGCATCTTTTTCTGCTTTTTATTCATATTCTACTCCAATCTGCCAGAACAACTCTCACGGCTTTCTATTACAGATATATCTCGCAATCATCTTCTACTTTCTTGCAGTTCTTAAGAACATCCTGCATAACAGCCTTAGGATCCTGTCCTTCTTCAAATTCAACAATCATCTTAAGTGCCATAAAATTAACTGTAGCATCCTTAACACCTGCTGTATTCTTAGCTGCATCTTCCATCTTATTAGCACAGTTTGCACAATCAACATCAATCTTATAAGTCTTCTTCATAATATTCTCTCCTTAAAAACATTAAATAATCAAAATTCTTTCATATGAACATTCATTCATATGTTCATTTTCATTATAACACCTATAAAACTTCTGTCAACAAGAATTCACTATATTTTTCCGCAAACATTTTATGTCCTTTCTCATCTAAATGCTGTCTGTCAACTTCACTTGGTTTTGCAGCACCAGCGGCATCAAAATAATAAAATCCATTTTCCTTTGCTATTTTTTCATATTCCCATGCAAGCTGCCTTGAAACATTTTCAGAACTTCCATTAAATTCAGGATCAAAGCCTTCTTCACCTACACCTTTTCCAAGATGAATCGGAGAAACTACAACTATCTTTGCATGTTCTCCTGCTGTCTTGTTAGCCTTTCTTGCAACCGCCTCCATTCCTTTTGCAATTGTCTTAGCATCAGCATGAAATTCAGTCTTGCAGTCATTCGTACCAAGCATTATAGCTATAACATCTACCGGCTTATGTGATTCAACAACTACTCCAATAAGATCAATGCCCTTTCTTGCATCTCTTACAGCATCTGGAAATATAGTTGTTCTTCCGCACAGTCCCTCTTCAATAATATTATATTCATTTCCAAGAAGATTAGCTATTCTGCCTGTCCATCTTACATCATAATCATATCTTCCTGATTTATCAGGCTTATATCCATAAGTATTAGAATCCCCAAAAAACAAAATATTTTTCATTGCCACATCCTCCTGCAAAACATCTATTAAACATACTGTTGTCTTAATTCATACTTATTTTATATGTTTATATGTTATAACTTCTTCGTGGCTTTGTCAACAAGGAATCACTATAAAAAATGCTCAGCCCACCAGCATGTTGTGTCAGTCTATATTTCCAAGTGACATTTTACAGTATAGCATGCTTGATTTTTTATGAGTTGTGTGGGAGTTAGAGCTGCTATATACAAAAAATCAGTGCCAAAAAACACGTTCAAGCGAAGCGCGTTGTTTTTTAGCACTGTAATAAATTCTGTATATAGCAGCTTTTACTCCCACTAGGCGAATAAATCCATGAAAGCATGTTGTACTGTAAAATGTCACTTGGAAATGTCCGGACCTAACACAACCCTACTGCTCTCTTTGCAAGCCTGTCAGCCTCTTCATTTCCTTCAACCCCTGAATGTCCCCTGACCTTCACGAATCTGATATTAATTGAATCCCTAACAGATGTAATATAATTATAATATTCTATTGTTCCTTTTTTGTTTCGTTTCCATTCTCCCACAGCCCATGCCTTGATACCTGCATAATCATAGAATATAGAAATGTCTTTAAGCCCAAGCTCTATTGCTTTTTTTACAGCAGCCATGCTTCCAAGAATCTCTCCTGCGACATTACGCATTGAAGCCATCTCTTTATCACTGCCATTGCCTGACAATTCATATCTTACACCATCATGCATAAGAAAACCGCCATATCCATACACTCCGGTTGCAATATTAAAAGAACCATCAACAAATGCATAATCATTGTCAGGCATTACATCTTCCATATTGCCACTTCCGGTCTTTCCATTAATCTCCTGTACAGCTTCCCTTCCCATATAAGCCTTCGCCTCTTCCATAGACATGAAGCTCTTATATTCGGCAGCTGGAAAACCATGTACATTATTCTTACATTCATCCCATGTCTGATATATTCCGGGAACTTTACCTACACGCACAGCATAATATTTCTTAGCCATATATATCTTACCTATCCTGATTAATAAACCCTGATTACACCGGCAATCTCTTTTACCACTGAAAGTCCGTTAAATACTGTCATTGCATCATTAAAATTCTTCTCTGCAACAACATCTGTAATAATAACCAGTTCAGCAACACCGTCCTTACGGCTCTTCTGGACCACCTGCGCAATACTTACATCATTGTTTCCAAGAACACTTGCAATGTTAGCAAGAACCCCCTGCTTGTCTAATGCTTCTATTCTTAAGAAAAATTTGCTCTTGGTTTCAGATATATCCTTAACAGGAAGCTCTTTATAGCATGAGCAGCCAATCTTGCCGCATGAGCCATGAACTATGTTACGGCATACATCTATAATATCACCCATAACAGCAGAAGCTGTTGGCATCTGACCTGCACCCCTGCCCATAAACATGGTATCATCACTTGCCTCACCATGAACAAATACCGCATTAAACGAATCTCTTACTGTAGCCAGAGGGTGATTCTCATCAATAAGCATAGGATGAACCTTAACTTCAATTCCTTCCGGTGTATTTCTGGCAAGACCAAGAAGCTTGATAACATAGCCGAATTCCTTAGCATACTTAATATCTTCTGCTGTAATCTTAGTAATACCCTCTGTATATACCTGATTAAATGTTACTCTTGAATTAAATGCGATTGATGACATAATAGCCATCTTTCTTCCTGCATCATATCCTTCAACATCTGCTGTAGGGTCTGCCTCTGCATATCCTAATTCTGTGGCCTTTGCAAGAGCGTCCTTATAATTCATTCCTGATTCAGTCATCTTGGTAAGTATATAATTAGTTGTTCCGTTAACAATACCAATAATCTCTGTAATATTGTTGCCAGCCATGCTCTGCTTTAATGGTCTGATTATTGGAATTGCTCCTGCAACAGCCGCCTCAAACTGAAGGTCAGCATGCATTTTGTCTGCCATTCCCATAACCTCTTCACCATACTCGGCAAGAAGATCCTTATTGGCAGTAACAACCTGCTTTCCAGCCTCAAGCGCCTCAAGAATATACTGCTTTGCAGGAGTAGTTCCACCCATAAGCTCTATTACAATCTCAATATCCTTATCTTCAATAATATCCTTCCAGTTGTCAGTCAGTAATTCTCTGTCAATTGGATCACGGTCTTTATCAAGATTTCTTACAAGAACCTTCTTAACTACAAGTTCTGCACCCGTCTTACTAATCACATCATCTTTCATACTCTGACATAACTTGTATACACCTGTTCCTACTGTTCCTGCTCCTAATATAGCCGCATAAATCTTTCTGCTCATTACTTTGTACGCCCTCATTCCTGTTTATTATGTTAAGTTTATTATATTAATCTGTGATATATTTATTTCATATCTACAGCATCAACCTGATTCTTAAAGTTCTTTATCGCCTTTCCAGCCTTCTTTGTTACAGATACAATTCTCATAAGAGATATAAAGTCCCATAATCCTTCTATCATCAGAGCAATTCCAATAAATACTATAAGTGCTGATGATGTTGAAAATGGATTCAATAATGCAATTATACCAATAACCACCATTACAACTGCACCTATGAGCTCAATCCACCATTTGTCCGACTCTAGATGATAGAAATCCACAGCATACTGGAGTTTAAGGATTCCATCAACAATAATAATAATTGCAAGTGCTGTTCCTAAGAATACTGCTATAAAGCCTGGTTTAATCACGAAAAACATACCAAATGCAAGAAGAGTAACTCCCTGTACAAGACCATATGATCCAAGAATCTCACTGCCTGCAATCCTGAAATAATTGATAAGTCTTAATACACCCCAGACACATAAGGCAACTCCAATTCCTTTACATATGATTTCCTGGGATGCTGTTGGAAATATTACCAGCAGTAAGCCAAGAACAAACAATGCAATTGAAACAATAATAATCTCAAATTTAATTGTCTTTAACTTCTTATAAATACTGTTCATATGCTCCATCTCCTTTTCACTCATTTCAAAGAACCTTAGTCCTTTTATTCTTTTGATTATACACAAAAAAGAACATCACTTCAAGACATGCATTTTCTGCACTTTAATCTATCCGTGATGTTCTTTATTATTATTTAATATTAAGTTAACAAATACAGATTACTCTGCTCTTGACATAGCCTGCTCGTAATCTCTTGTTCCAACCCAGATTTCTTTAGTATATGGGCACTTCTTCTGCTCAATAGAGCGCTTGATAATAACCGAAATACATACCACATTAGCTATTATTGCAAGCATTGCAACAACTCCCTGTGCTGTCGGGTTAGCTGTTATACCAAAGTTGGCAATTGCATCTCCTGCACTTGCACCTGTAGCATGACATGTAATTGCTGCATTATAAAGATCAAGTGCCTTAACACCAGCCTTAGTTGCTCCACCATATAATGATGGCAATACACTAAATGTATTGCTTAACTGGAATAATGGTAATACCTGTGCAAACATACACCATGTTGCAAGTGTCATGGCTCTGTTCTGAATCCATCCGCCCTTGTTCCATAATGCATTCGCAAATGTAGGAGCAAGAAGAAGAGCTACACCACAGTACCATGTATGTGTTGGAAGATTACAGTATGTATACTCAAAATTCCAGATATCATAAGCAACGATAAACCATATTGTCATATCAGGCCAGAGCATATCATCCTTCTTCTTAGATGAGTAAATTCCCCACCAGCCTGTCATACAGAAGATATTAATAAGTCCTGCAATACCATTAACAATATTCCACCAGCCGCCATAAAGGAATACACCTTCATTAGATGCCCACCACGCACCAGAAAAATCTCCAGTAATCTGATAAGCTCTTATAGCTGATTCAAAATCAGATGCTACCGCAATAAGAATATTAATAGCAACAATTACGAATGGCCAAGGTTTAAACCATTCTTTCTTTCCAATTCCCCACTTATACTTAATCATGAGGAAACCGACAACTCCGATATCTGCTGCATAAAGCTTAGCATAATGGAACCATCCGTTCATATACTCATATGTCTGATTGCTGTGCCCACCAAACAGACCTGCCTGAATCGCTATGAAATAGATTGTGAGTATAGCCGGAATGATAACGAATAATACGATACCACCAATCTTAGTACGACGACCTATCTCATTAAGAATTACTAATCCCGCAAACACAAGCACCCAACCCAGTAACTGAGTCATGGCTGTGCTGCCATAAAGTTGGAATAACATTGTTCACGCCTCCAATCGCTTGATTGATTTATTTTATAAGTATTTTACACTTTTTTAATTGTTATTTCAATATTTTTGTTAAAAAATTATCGTATTTTGTCACAGATAATACACAAATGTATATTATTTCCTTTCAGGAATAATATATATCCAGATAAGTGAACTCACCAGTAAAAGCATAGGATAAAACAGCTTTGGCAGTATCTGAAATGCCGTAACATTATATCCAAGTTCTGAAACTGCTGATATTGCAACCAGCATCTGAGCACCATATGGTATTATCCCCTGAAATACACATGAAAATGTATCAAGAAGAGAAGCTGCTTTTCTAGGTGTTATATCATAATCTTCTGACATCTCTTTAGCTATTGGATTAGCCATTACAATAGCTACGGTATTATTAGCTGTAGCAATATCCATTGCACCAACTAAAAGTCCCATTCCAAGCTGTCCACCTTTTTTCCCTTTAAATAATCTTCTTATTCCATTAAGCAGGGCGTTAAATCCACCATACTCTTTAATGAGTGAGCACATTACAGATACAAGCACTGCCACCATACATGTTTCAAACATTCCTGACGCACCACTTCCCATATTAAGAAGCAGAGTCTCCAATGTAACCTCTCCCATAACAAGCATAATAACTATTCCGGAAATAATACCTGTTATAAGTACAACAAAAACATTTACGCCAATAATTCCACCCGCAAGTACAAGCACATATGGAATAATCTGAAAAAGATTATATGAATGTGCAATCTCACCATGAATATCTGTATTAAAAGAAAGCACAAGAATTATAACAATGGTCACAATTGCTGCCGGAAGTGCTATCCAGAAATTCTCCTTGAACTTGTCCTTCATGGCACAGCCCTGACCATTACATGCCGCAATTGTAGTATCTGATATAAATGAAAGATTATCACCGAACATCGCTCCACCCATAACAGATGCAACGCAGAGTGCCATACTAAAGCCTGACGCTTCTGACACTGCAACCGCAATCGGTGTAATAAGAGTTATTGTTCCAACTGATGTTCCCATAGCCGTAGAAACAAAGCATGCAACGATAAAAAGTACCGCTACTGCAAACTTTGCAGGAATAATGCTTAACATAAAATAAGCTACACTCTCTGCACTGCTTCTTCCTACAACTCCGACAAATATTCCGGCTGTAATGAATATCAGAAGCATTGTAACAATGTTCCTGTCAGCCAGCCCCTTTGCCATTACATCAAGCTTCTCATCAAATTTAAGCTGAGAATTCTGCATACATGCAACAAGTATTGCTGCCATAAATGCAACAATAATCGGAACATTATAAAATCCCATTGGAATCTTCATAACATATTCAAATATAATTCCGGTTCCAAGATACAACACAAGGAAAACAAGTATAGGTACCAGCGCAACCGGATTAGAATTTCTATCCTTTTTCATAAATATCAATTAATCCTCGCCCATCTTAGCAAGCTTGGCAGCCTGATCGGCAGCTATGCATGCATCAATAATATCCTGAATATCTCCATCCATAATCTTATCAAGCTTATATAATGTAAGACCAATTCTGTGATCAGTTACTCTTCCCTGTGGGAAATTATATGTTCTTATCTTCTCAGCTCTGTCACCTGTACCAATCTGGCTTCTTCTTGCATCTGCTTCAGCATCATGTGCCTTCTGTGTCTCGATATCGTATAACTTGGCTCTTAAGAGTGCAAATGCTTTCTCTTTATTCTGAATCTGAGACTTCTCTGTCTGTGAATAGATAACAATTCCTGTTGGATAATGTGTAAGACGTACAGCTGAATCTGTTGTATTGACACACTGACCACCATTACCAGAAGCTCTCATAACATCGATACGGATATCCTTCTCATCGATATGGATATCAACTTCTTCTGCCTCTGGCATAACAGCTACAGAAGCTGTAGAAGTCTGGATTCGTCCATTAGATTCAGTTACTGGGATTCTCTGTACTCTGTGAACACCTGACTCATATTTCATAATAGAGTAAGCACCCTGTCCCTTAACCATGAATTCAACTTCCTTCATACCACCGATACCAGTCTCATCACCGCTTAATACTTCAACCTTCCAGCCCCTTGCCTGTGCATAATGTACATACATTCTGAAAAGCTCAGCTGCAAAAAGTGCTGCCTCTTCTCCACCAGCGCCTGCTCTTATCTCGACAACGATATCCTTGTCATCATTAGGATCTTTAGGTAAAAGAAGAATCTTTAATTCATGTTCTAATTCTTCAACTCTTGCCTTAGACTCATTAAGTTCCTCTTTAGCCATCTCTTTGAGTTCTTCATCTGTCTCTTCATCAAGAATAGCAAGACTGTCCTCAATATTCTTCTTACAGTTCTTATACTCAGTATAAGTCTCTATAAGTGGTGCAAGACTGCTCTGCTCCTTCATAAGCTTTCTGAACTTTTCCTGGTCATTAACTACATCCGGATTACCAAGTTCAGCAGTTATATCTTCATATCTGTTGACTGTATCTTCAAGTCTATCAAACATATTATGTCACTTTCCCTTTCTATAATTAATAAAACTTATATTAATTGTTACTTTTTCCCCATAACAACACGGTCAAGACCCGCTAAATCCTTAACCACCACTATATCTTTAAAGCCTGCCTGTTTCATAATATCTGAAACATCTGCTGCCTGCTCAGCCCCTATTTCATAGCACAGATAACCATTCATCTTAAGATAATCCCCTGATTTATCAGTAATTCTTCTGTAAAACATGAGACCATCCTCTGTTCCATCAAGTGCAAGCATTGGATCATGCAGACGGACCTCATCCTGAAGTCCCTCAATTACCTTAGTTGGTATATATGGCGGATTAGACACTATTATATCATATCTCCTGTCCGCTCCTAATGCAGCAAATAAATCACTCTGTATGAAATCAATATTGTCCGCATCAAGATTACATTTATTCTTCCATGCTACAGCTAATGCCTTATCAGATATATCAACACCTGTCACATTGCTATCAGGAAATTTCTTTGCAAGTGTTATACCTATACATCCTGAACCTGTACACATATCAAGTATATCATATCCATCCTTTGCGACTTTAATAACCTCGCTGACAAGAATTTCTGTATCCTGCCTTGGTATAAGTACATTTTCATTAACCACGAACTCATATCCATAAAAATATGCTTTCCCGAGGATATGCTGCAATGGTTTATGAGATGCTCTCTTTTCTATATATTCCTTAAATAAACTGAAATCTTTCTCTGACAGTTCGTTATCTCCATTAATAAAATAAAATGTTCTTGTCATTCCATTAATAGACGACAACAATTCAAAGCTGTCATACTCTGCATTATCAACATTATTGTCTCTAAGCTTTTCAGCACCCCAGTTTACTGCTTGTCTGATTGTCATCATAGCTACTTGTCTTCCAGCCTTTTCTGTTTAAACATAGGAACATCTTCAGAATATGACTCCTCAGGCTCCTCTTTCTCAGTCTCGAATTCAAAACCAGCTACAACCTCTTCTTCTGAAAGCTCCTCGGCAGCATCTTTATCTGTATCAGACTGTGAGTTATCTATATATGCCGGAGTATCCATGAATTCAAATCCTTCTATAGCTGATGGATCATCATGGTCGTCTTTACCATATCCAAGTTCTTTTCCGGTCTGGATGTATTTCTGTTCAGGCGTTAATTCTGTCTCTGCACTATTTTCAGCTTTCTGCTCTTCAAAATCTATAGTTCTTGTCTCTTCATTTCCATGAATAAGACTTCCTGAAATTGCAAGCTCTGCCTCAGATGCAACAAGTGCCTCAACAGGATTCTCCTCCTCTGCATAATATTCAGCAAGGAACTGCTCCAGTCAAATACTTCTTCAACAGCTTTAATAGCAACTTCTATCATATCCATGTCAGGTTCCCTTGTTGTTAACTTCTGGAACCACATTCCCGGTTTGCTTAAAACTCTTACAAATGCATTGTCATTCTTTCCTGCCCATCTTATAACTTCATAAGAAACACCTGCAATAACAGGAACAAGAAGAATTCTTACTAATATCTGCAATGCAACATTATCAACTCTTATAAATATAAAAAACACAATACTTATAAACATTACAAAGAATAAGAAGCTTGTTCCACATCTTTTATGATATCTTGAACTGTTCTTTACATTCTCTGGTGTAAGTCTGGCACCATTCTCAATACAGTTGATACATTTGTGCTCAGCACCATGATACATGAAAGTTCTCTTAATATCTTTCATCATGGAGATAATCGATACATATATAACAAATATTAATAATCTCACAATACCTTCTATAAAATTAAGAAGAGCCTTAGAAATTATGTATTTCGATATTAATCTTGTTGAAAGATAAGGAAGAACCATAAATAATCCGATTGCAAAGAATATTGACAGAATAACCGTTACTGCCATTAATACTGATTCAAATTTGTCTTTAAGAATATTCTTTCCAACCTCATCAATCTTAGTCTTTTCCTGTTCTGCAGGATCATCATAAAAAGACGCTGAATAATTAATTGTTGATATCCCAGTGACCAGTGAATCAACAAAATTAACAATTCCTCTGATTATCGGAAGATTGAGCCATGGATGCTTCTCTGTTATGAGTCTGCTTTCTCTTACGACAACTTCTATTTCATTATCGGGTTTTCTGACCGCAATAGAATACTTATCCTTATTACGCATCATAATTCCCTCAATTACAGCCTGTCCCCCAATTCCTGATGGCTTCATATCACTAACCATACCTTTCTAAAATGTTATGTATACATTCAAAAAGTTGAGGTCCCGAAAAACCTCAACCTTAATTTCAAAATTAATTGTTTGATACTCCGTACTTCTTGTTGAACTTATCAATACGTCCGCGAGTAGATGATGCCTTCTGCTGTCCTGTGTAGAACGGATGGCACTTTGAACAGATTTCTACGTGGATTTCTTCGTTTGTTGAACCTGTTACGAACTCGTTACCGCAGTTGCAAACAACCTTTGCCTGATAATAAGCTGGATGGATTCCTTCTCTCATGATTTCACCTCTTTACAAATTATTAAGTATTACAATTGTGAATTCCGCCTTAGATTCCCTTTCTGTCCCGATGGGATCTATGCACATTAGACACAATGACCTCTTTATCTGTCATAAACAGCTTTCATATTGTATCACGATGCGACATGTTATGCAAGCATTTTTTAAAAAAGTTCTAAAAAGAAACTATACTTTAGATATAATGGTTCTTATTCACTGTTCTTACCAGCTCTTCGTTATTCTTTGTCTTGACAAACAAATCAAGAATTCTCTCTGCCGCCTCATCTGTCTTTAATCCATTAAGAGCTTTTCTCATTATATCAACAGCTTCCTGCTCTTCATTATTAAGAAGAAGATCTTCTCTTCTTGTACTTGACTTTGCTATATCAATTGCAGGGAACACTCTCTTTTCTGATAGCTTTCTGTCAAGAACAAGTTCCATATTACCTGTTCCCTTAAATTCCTCGAATACAACGTCATCCATCTTGCTTCCTGTCTCAACAAGAGCAGTTGCAAGGATTGTAAGACTTCCACCCTCACGCATATTTCTTGCTGCACCAAAGAATCTCTTAGGCATATGAAGTGCTGCAGGGTCAAGACCACCTGAAAGTGTACGTCCACTTGCCTGAACTGTAAGGTTATATGCCCTTGCAAGTCTTGTGATACTGTCAAGAAGGATTATTACATCTGTCTTCTGTTCAACAAGTCTCTTGGCTCTTTCAATAACCATCTCAGATACTCTCTTATGTCTTTCTGGAAGCTCGTCAAATGTTGAATATATAACTTCAACATTATCACCCACGATTGATTCCTTGATATCAGTTACTTCCTCAGGTCTTTCATCAATAAGAAGAATAATCAAATGCATCTCAGGGTTATTCTTAGTTACAGCATTGGCAATCTGCTTAAGAAGCGTTGTCTTACCTGACTTGGGCTGTGAAACAATCATACCTCGCTGTCCCTTACCTATAGGCGATATAAGATCAACCATTCTCATTGCCACTGTACTTGAATTTTTTTCAAGATGAATTCTTTCATTAGGAAAAATTGGTGTAAGACTTTCAAATGCAGGTCTTCTCTGTGCAACTGACGGATCTTTTCCATTGACCGTCTCAAGATACATAAGAGCTGAAAACTTCTCTCCTGATGCCTTCATTCTCTTTGGTCCCTGTATAATGTCTCCTGTCTTTAGATTAAACTTTCTTATCTGTGATGGTGAAACATATACATCGTTCTCTCCCGGAAGAAAGTTCTCACATCTTATAAATCCATAACCATCCGATAAAACCTCAAGTATTCCATCTGCCAATGGAGCATCATGCTCTTGTCTTGGCTGTGCATGATAATTATCTTTCTTATCTTCTTTAACATACTGTTCACTCTTATGGTGTGATTCATCCGATATTCCTGCCTCATCGTGTTCTGCTCTAGCATCTTCAGAAACAACAGCTTCAACTTCCGCCGGCTCTCTCTTTTCTTCTCCTTCTGCTGCAGCAATAATTGCATCTATGAGTTCGCTCTTTCTCATTGTTGATATATTTTTTATATTCTTGTCCTTCGCAAATTCGCGTAATACACTGACTGACAATGTTTCTAACTTTGCCTTCATATAATCCACCTCTGTTATTAGTCATAGTTTAATTTAATGGGAAATGATGCAGAAATCGCATCAAAGATAAATTAATTATACAACGTATTATTCTAAAAGAAAAGACTAAAAATGCTTTTTTTAGTCATAGCAATATGTTATTATATATGTTGCTGTGAAAAGCACTATAATTGAAAGGAAGATTAGATATTATGACTAATGCAGAGAAAGCCTTACGACTCCATGAAGAATGGAATGGTAAATTTGAAACAACTCCTAAAATGAAGATTCAGACAAGAGAAGATCTTGCCCTTGCTTATACTCCTGGTGTAGCAGAGCCATGCAAGGTTATTGCAAAAGATAAAGAGGCTGCTTACAAATACACAATTAAAGCAAATACTATCGCTGTTGTATCTGACGGAAGTGCTGTACTTGGACTTGGTAATATCGGTGCTCATGCCGCTATGCCTGTTATGGAAGGAAAAGCTGTTCTATTCAAGGAATTTGGTAATGTTAATGCTGTACCTGTATGCCTTGATACACAGGACACAGAAGAAATCATCAAAACAGTAGTTAATATTGCACCTGCATTTGGCGGTATCAATCTTGAAGATATATCAGCTCCAAGATGTTTTGAAATCGAGACAAGACTTAAGGAACTTCTTGACATACCTGTATTCCATGATGACCAGCATGGTACTGCTATCGTTGTGTTAGCAGGTATCATTAACGGACTTAAGGTAACAGGCAAGACTAAAGAAGACTGTCAGGTAGTAGTTAACGGTGCCGGTTCTGCCGGAGTTGCTATTACAAAGCTTCTTCTTACATATGGTTTTAAGCATGTTACAATGTGTGATAAGTCTGGTATCCTTTCTAAGGCTTCAGAAGGTCTTAACTGGATGCAGCAGTCAATGATGGAAGTAACTAACCTTGAGAACAAGACTGGTTCTTTAGCTGATGCACTCCGTGGTGCAGATATATTTGTCGGAGTTTCTGCTCCTAACATCGTTACAGCCGATATGGTTAAGACTATGAATAAAGATGCAATTATATTTGCAATGGCTAACCCTGTTCCAGAGATTATGCCTGATGTTGCCAAGGCAGCAGGTGCAAGAGTTGTTGGTACAGGACGTTCTGATTTCCCTAACCAGGTAAATAATGTTATTGCATTCCCTGGTATCTTCAAGGGTGCTCTTGAAGGCCGTGCAAGACAGATAACTGAAGATATGAAGCTTGCTGCTGCACTTGCAATTGCTAACCTTGTTCCAGATGACGAAGTAAGTGATGTTAATATCCTTCCTGAAGCATTTGACCCAAGAGTTGCTGATGTTGTCAGCAAGGCTGTAATCGATCATATTGAGAAGTAATTATGCTTCCGTATTATTATTCTGTAAGTGAATATCTGAAAGACACTTATGGTAAAAAATTATACAAATTAAGTCTTTCCGGAAACATGACCTGTCCTAACAGAGATGGATTTCTTGATACAAGAGGCTGTATATTCTGCAGTGGTCATGGTTCCGGAGATTTTGCCGTTAAAGATATTGACAAAGCAAAGACTTTGGTATCTAATAAGTATTCTGGCAGTGAATATATTGCATATTTCCAATCATTTACTAACACATATGCTGATGCCCAATATCTGCGTGAACTTTTTATGCCTGTAATACTAAGAGATGATATCCGTATACTGTCTATAGCAACAAGACCAGATTGTCTCGGCGATGACATCCTAGAGCTTCTTGATGAGCTTAACCACATCAAACCTGTATGGATTGAATTAGGATTGCAGACTATTAATGATTCGTCTTCTGATTATATACGCAGAGGATATCCTTTATCCACATATGATGAAGCGGTAAAAAATCTTCTTTCCATAGGAATTGCTCCGATTGTCCATATGATAATTGGTCTTCCTCACGAAACCATAAGTGATTATATTGCTACTGCCCGCTATATAGCAGACAGCGGTGCATCGGGAATCAAGATTTCTTTATTGCACATTTTAAAAGATACTGACCTTTACGATGATTATTGCAAAGGATTATTCAAAGCTCTTACTATGGATGAATACCTTGCCGCAATAGGAGCTATACTCCCTGTATTACCCAAGAATATGGTAATACACAGACTTACCGGTGACGGGCCTAAGAATATTCTTGCAGCACCATTATGGACTGCTGACAAAAAGAGAGTTCTTAATACTCTCACACATTACCTCAAAGAAAATAAGATTTATCAAGGAAAAGATTATGAACACTGACTCAACCACTTTGTACAAATTAATGATTTTATATATGCTGAGTAAAGTGAATTTCCCGTTATCCAACACACAGCTCTCATCTTTCATGTTGGATAAACAATACACGGATTATTTCACTTTCCAGGAAACCATCAACTCTCTGGTTGAGGACGGCTTTATAAGAGGCTACACGCACCAGAGCAGCACTCACTATACTCTTACCAAAGAAGGTGAGGATACCATCGCATTTTTCTATACCAAGATATCAACTGCGATACGCGATGATATAGAAACTTATCTGTTCGATAACAAATACGAATTAAAGAATGAGGCTGGAACTGTAACTGACTGCTACAAGTTATCTAACGGCAATTACATTGCACACTGTCAGTTAAAAGAAGGGGATACAACTCTTATCGAACTCAATCTTAATGTTCCAGTTGAGGAACAGGCTGAGATAATATGTGCAAGATGGCGTGAGAACAGTCAGGAAGTATATGATTATATTGTTCGTAAACTTATGTAAAAAGCGTTTCGACAGGCAAATGAGATTTTCTCAAGTTTACCTGTCGAAACGCTTTTTTATTTATTATCTATAGTTTCTTCCAGCAATTCTTCTGTAACTTCTTCCTGTGGCAGTACATATGAATCTATAAGCTGCCATAATTCTTTAAGTCCCTGCTTGGTCTGTGATGAAAAAGGAATAAGAATATCATCCTGTCTTAATCCAAGTCCTGTTCTTACAGCTTTAACCTGTTTGCTTATCTGGCTTCTCTTAATCTTATCCAGCTTTGTTGCAACAATTACAGGTCTGTAACCATTATTTACAATCCAGTCATACATCATTCTGTCATTGTCAGATGGGTCATGACGGATATCAATCAGCAAGAACACCTGCTTTAACTGGCTACTCTTTCTTAAATATTTCTCAATCATCTTACCCCATTTGGCTTTGACAGCCGGACTTACATTGGCATATCCATAACCTGGAAGGTCAACCAGATACATGCTGTCATTAATATTATAGAAATTAATAGTCTGTGTCTTACCTGGCTGTGATGATGTTCTTGCATATGATTTCCTGTTCATCAATGCATTAATGAGCGATGATTTACCAACATTTGACTTGCCTGCAAATGCAACCTCCGGAAATGGAGTTTCAGGCAGTGTACTTGTCACTCCGACTACTATATCCAGATTAACCTTTTTAATAACCATAATCCATATCTCCTTTCATTTAATGCATTAGTGCCTGTGCAAATACTTCTTTAACATTATTCACATATATTATGTTCATTCCATCAGTTATCTCAGCATCAAGTTCCTCTACATCTGCCTGATTATCTTCTGGTACGAAAACATTTGTTATGCCTGCTGTCTTACTTGCAAGAAGCTTTTCTTTAAGTCCTCCTATCGGAAGAACCCTGCCTCTTAGTGTAAGCTCTCCTGTCATGGCAACATCTGCCCTTACCGGAATTCCTGTAACTGCAGATAACATTGCTGTAGCCATTGTAACACCAGCAGAAGGTCCGTCTTTAGGAGTCGCTCCCTCAGGTATATGAAGATGGAATGCATGCTTCTGGAAATATTCTGTATCCACCTTGTATCTGCCTTTCTCTGTAACAGACTTGATGTAAGAAACCGCTATACTTGCTGATTCCTTCATTACATCACCCATATTACCTGTAAGCTTGAACTCGCCTTTGCCCGGCATCGTTATAACCTCTATCTCAAGAGTATCTCCACCCGCCTGCGTCCATGCAAGGCCTCTTACAATACCAACTTCACCCTTTGGGTTCTTCTTATCCGGTCTGTACTTAACTTTTCCAAGATAATCTGTAATATTCTTATCAGATATGTTAACTGTTTTCTTTACAGACTTGTCTCTTGTTCCATCAGGCGTGAATACACCTGCCTTATACAACTCGCTGACCGCCTTTCTTACAACTTTGGCAATCTGTCTTTCGAGCCACGCACCCCCGCTTCTCGTGTATAAGAATCTATAATTGTCCTTATAACTTTATCTGTGAATTTAACATCTGATACAAGCAGACCGTTCTGTTTAATCTGCTTCTTAATAAGGTGCTCCTTAGCAATATGAAACTTTTCATTTGCCGTATACGAGCCAACCTCTATTATCTCCATTCTATCAAGAAGAGGACGGCTTACTCTTGATAAGTCATTAGCAGTCGCTATAAAAAGCACATTTGACAAATCAACTGGCATCTCTATATAGTGGTCAACAAAATTAACATTCTGCTCGCTGTCTAACACCTCAAGAAGCGCTGCTGAAGTATCTCCCTTATAATCGCTGCTCATCTTGTCTATCTCATCAAGAAGCATAAGTGGATTGTTAACCTTTGCGCCCTTAAGTCCCTCAATAATTCTTCCTGGCATAGCACCGATATATGTCTTTCTGTGTCCTCTTATCTCAGCTTCATCTTTAACACCACCAAGACAGATTCTCACATATTCTTTTCCTAGTGCTTTCGCAACTGACTTTGCAATAGAAGTCTTACCTGTTCCCGGAGGTCCTGCAAGACATATTATAGGTGCTTTGCCACTGCTTGTTATATTTCTAACCGCAAGTGATTCAAGAATTCTTTCTTTAATATCCTTCATTCCATAATGATCTGAATCAAGCACCTTTGCTGCATTGTCTATATCCTTATTATCCTGTGTTCCCACATTCCATGGAAGTTCAATGCATGTCTCTATGTAAGTTCTCTCCACATTTGCTTCCGCATTATTGCCAGCTAAAGATTTAAGTCTCTTTATTTCTTTATTAAGCTTATCTTTTACATATTCAGGTGCATCTAGCTTTTCAACCGCAGCCTCATATTCTTCTGCCTCCGATGCAGTTCCTCCATCAAGTTCTTCATTAATTGCCGCAAGTTCTTCTCTTAATATGTAATCTTTCTGGTTCTTATCAACTCTTTCTCTTACTGCATTGCCAAGTTCTTCTTTAATCCTGTATGCATTAATTTCATTAATAAGCAATGTTGCTGCAAATGTATACATCTGCTCATAGTCTTCAACTTCAAGAAACTGCTGTCTCTTATCATAATCCATCAGGAATTCCTGTGCAAACTCCATCATCAGCTTTTCTGCATCATTATATGACATCCATCTCTTAAGTGTATCCTTGGCAAACTTAGGATTAACATGTGAATACTGCGATAAAAGTTCACGCATGCCAACTACTATTGCTCTTGAAACAACCTTTTCTGGCTTCTCCAATCCATCAATTACGCTTATATCAGCAATCATCATGCCTGATACTTCCTCAAAGCTGTTTATAATTGCCTTTTCAAGTCCTTCAACCTGTACTCTTAAGATTTTACCTGGCATCTTGATTATCTGTTTTACTTTGGCAATTGTTCCTACTGTATATAAATCCTCTATTCCCGGCTCACTTACCTGTGAATCTCTCTGGGTAACAAGATATATAAGCTGATCTCCCGCCATGCTTGCCTGAACAGCTTTAACCGACTTCTTTCTGCTTACATCGAAATGCATTACCATTCCTGGAAAAACAGTTACATTTCTCAATGGAATAGTGGGATAATGTCTGTTATATTCGTTATTCATATATTCCTCTCTATCAATAATGGCGGACCGTCCATCACGAACAGTCCGCCTGAATCAATTCATTACTGTGCTTTTTTTACAGCATCCGTTCTGTATTCTAACAGAGGCTTTGCGCTGCCTTCTACAGCTTCCTTAGTTATTATACATTTGGCTATTGTCTCATCTGATGGAATCTCATACATTACTTCATTCATGACTGATTCTAAGATTGAACGTAAACCTCGTGCACCTGTCTTTCTTTCAAAACTCTTGTGAGCCACCGCCTCGATTGCTTCATCTGTGAATTCGAGTGCTACTTCATCAAGTCCGAAGAGTGCCTGATACTGCTTTACAATAGCATTCTTAGGTTCTTTAAGAATTCTCACAAGTGATGCCTCATCCAGTGAATCAAGTGAAACAACAACTGGAACTCGGCCTACAAACTCAGGAATAAGGCCGAATTTAATAAGGTCCTGTGGAAGTGCCTTATGGAACATCTCACCAACATTATCATTGCTCTTTTCCTTAAGCTCTGAATTAAATCCAATTGAACTCTTATCCATTCTCGATTCAATAATTTTCTCAAGCCCGTCAAATGCACCACCACATATAAAAAGAATATTAGTTGTATCAATAGGAATAAGTTCCTGCTGAGGATGCTTTCTTCCTCCCTGAGGCGGAACAGATGCTACTGTTCCTTCTAATATCTTAAGAAGTGCCTGCTGTACACCTTCTCCGGATACATCTCTTGTTATAGAGACATTCTCTGATTTCTTAGTAATCTTATCTATCTCATCAATATATATGATACCATATTGAGCTTTTTCTATGTCATAATCTGCAGCCTGAATAAGCTTTAAAAGGATATTCTCAACATCCTCACCAACATATCCTGCTTCTGTAAGAGTTGTTGCATCAGCAATTGCAAAAGGTACATTAAGAAGTCTTGCAAGATTCTGTGCAAGAAATGTCTTTCCTGAACCTGTTGGTCCAAGCATAAGAATATTACTCTTCTGTAACTCTACATCCAGATCAGCCTGTGACATAATTCTTTTATAATGATTATATACAGCAACTGCAAGAACTTTCTTTGCCTCGTCCTGTCCTATAACATAATCATCAAGGAATTCCTTAATCTGCTTTGGTTTAAGAAGGTTAATGTTCATTCCATCAACTGTATCTACACCATCTGATTCTGTTTCAAACTCTTCATCAAGGATATCGCTGCATATTTCTACACATTCATCACAAATGTAAACGCCATTATGTCCTGCGATAAGCTTCTTTACCTGATCCTGTGTCTTATTACAGAATGAGCATCTAAGCTTCTCGTCAATATTTCTGCCTGCCATACCATCCTCCAAATCACCAATATCCATGTCCTGTTATCATAACAGGTACCGCTTATTACACAAAAACAAGGGAGATACCTGCAAATGTATTATCTGCAGGCACCTTCCTTATCATAAGCAGTTATTATCTCTTCTCTACAACACTATCAATAAGTCCATAAGCAACAGCTTCCTGTGCTGACATGTAATTATCTCTTTCTGTGTCTCGTGAAATCTCTTCAACTGACTTACCAGTATTAGCAGCCAGTATCTGGTTTAACTTATTTCTTGTCTTAAGTATATTCTCAGCAACGATTCTGATTTCAGTTTCCTGACCTCTTGCACCGCCTGATGGCTGGTGAATCATAATCTCTGCATTAGGAAGAGCAAGTCTCTTTCCTTTAGCACCGCCTGAAAGAAGGAATGCACCCATACTTGCAGCCATACCAATACAGATTGTAGATACATCACATTTGATGTACTGCATTGTATCGTAGATAGCAAAACCTGCTGACACAGATCCTCCTGGGCTGTTAATGTAGAAATGTATATCCTTGCCTGGGTCTTCTGCTTCAAGGAATAACATCTGTGCTACTATAAGGTTAGCAGATACATCTGTTACTTCTTCTCCTAAGAATATAATTCTGTCTTTAAGCAGACGTGAATATATATCATATGATCTTTCGCCTCTGCTGTTCTGTTCAATGACATAAGGTACAAAACTCATTACACAACCTCCAATATACTAAATGTTCACATTAGAATCTGATTATTTCTCAACAACTGATCCTGTAATAACTTCTATAGCCTTCTGGATTGCAAGATCTTCCTTAATCTGCTTCTTCTCATAGTCTCCCATGAATTCCTTAATCTGATCAAGTTCCATCTTGTAAGCTTCAGCCATCTTCTTTAACTCCGCTTCGAAATCTTCTTCTGAAGTTTCAATGTTCTCAGCCTTAACAACAGCCTCAAGAACAAGTCTTGACTGGATTCTCTTAACAGCCTCTGGCTTCATCTCGTCCATAATCTTATCAGCTGTCATACCTGTGTACTGGAAGTACTGCTCAACTGATAATCCCTGCTGCTGTAATCTCTGAGCGAAATCCTCAACCATTCTGTTAACCTGTGTGTCAACCATAGCATCTGGAATATCCATCTTAGAGTCTTCGATAATCTTAGCAATTGCTTCGTCTTCCTGCTTAGCCTTAGCTTCTCTTGACTTTCTGTCAGCAATCTTATTCTTTAAATCATCCTTGTATTCAGCAAGTGTATCAAAATCAGATACATCCTGAGCAAACTCATCATTAAGTTCTGGAAGCTGTTTCTCCTTAATTTCCTTAACAGAAACCTTGAACATAGCTGGCTTACCCTTAAGTTCATCTACATGATACTCTTCTGGGAATGTAACATTGATTTCTTTCTCATCACCGATATTCATACCGATAATCTGCTCTTCAAATGTATCAATGAATGAATGAGATCCAATTGTAAGTGGGTAATCTGTTCCCTTTCCACCTTCGAATGCAACACCATCAACAAATCCTTCGAAATCGATAACTGTGTTATCACCATCCTTAACAGCTCTGTCTGCTACAGATACTGTTCTTGAATTCTGATCCTGAACTCTCTTTAATTCTTCTTCTACATCAGCATCTGTTGCTTCTGTATCAGCCTTAGTTACTTCAACACCCTTGTACTGTCCAAGCTCAACTTCTGGCTTAGTAGCTACAACTGCTTCGAAGATAAATGGCTTTCCAGCCTCTAACTGTGTTACATTAATCTTTGGCTGAGAAACAAGCTCAAGACCACACTCATCAGCAGCTTTAGCATATGCTTCTGGAATGATTGAGTTAGCAGCATCTTCGTAGAATACTTCTGCGCCATACATCTTCTCAATCATCTTTCTAGGTGCTTTACCTTTTCTGAAACCAGGAAGGCTGATCTTGCTCTTATTCTTATTATATGCAGTATTAAGACCTGCCTCAAACTCCTCAGCAGTAGACTCAATAACAAGTTTAACCATATTCTTTTCTTCTAAATTCTCAACTGTGAAACTCATTATAAATTAATCCTCCTATGATATATGTATTGTTACTATCGTACAACATACCCACGAATTATAACACAACTGTTTTTAGATTACCAGTACTATTTTAAAAAAATAAAAGATAGGGCCGTAATCCTTATATTTACTGAAAAATACGCGGACTACAGCCCCATTTATCACTTAAGATAATTCATATTCAGTTATAAACAGCAGTGATTACTTACCGCCCATCTGCTCTTCCTGTCTTCTGATCATCTCTTTTACCATGTTACCACCTACTGAACCAGCTTCTGCTGATGTAAGGTCTCCATTGTAACCATCCTTTAAGTTAACACCGATTTCTGAAGCAACCTCCATCTTAAATCTGTCAAGTGCGCTCTGTGCTTCCTTCTTAGTCTTATAATTAGAACTTGTTGATTTAGCCATAATAAGCCTCCTTATTAAACACATTTTAGGTTTAAGCCGAAAAGTTATGGCGCCATAACTTATCGTCTTGATATTATTATGTGTCTGATGATTCTAATTATTATGACATATTCTGGCTGTTAATTATTAGGAGACATCTTGGTTGTTTCTGTTTCTAAATCTTTAGCCGATTCAGGAATTATGTTCTTATATACGTATATCTCATCATATACAGGTGCCCATCTGTATGTTGCTCCTCCTGTACAGAAAACATATGCATTACCTTTATTAGTTACAGCGTAACTTACAAGACAACTTCCTGCTTCATTAGTGTATCCAGTCTTTCCTCCAGTAACAAGTACTCCTGGTGCTTCATTACCATATATTCTTGAATACATTGTACTTGTAAGCTGTATTCCTTCCGGATGCTGTGCTGTTGCTTTAGTCTTATACTGATATGTTCCAAGTACTTTGGCTCTGGTTTCATCTTTCATGGCATATTCCATAATCATTGCCATCTCTGATGGAGTTGTATACTGCTCCTCATCATATAAACCTGTCGGATTAGTAAAATGCGTATATTTAAGTCCTAGTTCTTGGCATTTTTCATTCATAAGCTTTGCAAATTCTTCATTAGAGCCAGCTACCATTATAGCCAGTGCCTCGGCTGCATCAGCTCCTGATGGAAGCACAAGTCCATACATAAGATCTTCAACATCCACTGTCTCACCTTCAAGGAATCCTGCAACAGATGCTTCTTCCATGTAAAGTCTGTTAAGCATCTCGAATCCAAATGTATAAGTCTGCGGCATCTTATCAATATTCTCTGATACAACTATAAGTGTCATAACCTTAGTCATTGATGCCGGATATATCTTAGAGTCTGCAAGTTTTCCAGCTATTATCTTATGGTTATTCACATCAAGCAATGCAGCATAAGGTGACGCTATATGTGTATCTGATGACAAATCCTTATAGTCTGCTGCCATCTGTGAATATATAAGAGGCGGCTCTGTTGGCTGCTGCGTCTGTGTTTCATTCTCAGCATATGTTTCTGCAATTATATCTGATGCAAATGCGGCTTTCTGCTTTGATGTTTTTCTTAAGCCTGATGTAACATTAATAATAACTACAGCAATAAGAATTGCAGCTACAGTCATTATAATTAATTTAATTCTTAAAGCTCTCTGCCTTTTCTTTCTCCTAAGCTGGGCTTTTCTTTTTCTGTCGCGGCGGATTTCCACCTCATTATAATTATCATATTCCATCGTTAGTCCTGCTCCCCCAAATTATATATACTGGGTAGAAGCTCTTAATTTATCAGAAAGTTCTTCCCCTTTAATAAGCTTTACAAGTTCAAGACCAAGATCTATTGATGTTCCCATTCCTCTTGATGTTGTAATATTACCATCTGTCACAACTCTTTGTGGTGCAGGAATTATCTCCGCCCCCTTTAACTGGTCTTCAAATCCAGGGAAAGCCATCGCCTTCTTACCTTCAAGAAGGCCAAGATTACCAAGGATAGAAGGTGCAGCGCAGATTGCTGCAATTCTGTTATTCTTCTTATCATATTCTTTAAGAAGTGTAAGCAGTTCATTACATTCATAATATGACTTATGTCCAGGTCCACCTGGAAGGAAAAGAAGTTCATCGCCTTCAAATACGTATCCATCTAAAAGTGCATCAGCCTTAACAACTACTCCCTGTGCACTTATAACATTAATATCTCCTGTAATTGATATCATATCTGTTCTGATATCAGCTCTTCTTAATATATCTATAACCGCAAGTGCCTCAACTGTTTCAAACCCATCTGTGAGAAATGCACATACTTTCATTAATTATTTCCTCCAACAGCAAAAATATACATTTGAATTAATTATACAACAAATTTTTAATTTATGATACTCATATTTTACAAAATATTAATATTTATGTATTGTGGTTTTGAAAACTATGTGTTATCATTCCAATTAACAAAACAAATCGTTTTTACAACGTGGAGGATAATATATATTATGTTTGATATAATCACTGATTCAGCATGTGACATCGTAAGAGAATATGCAGAGACTCATAATCTTAAGCTTGTCCCTCTCTATACAACATTTGACGGTGTTAACTACCTGAAAGAACAATACGACATTACTCATGATGAATTCTATAGAAGAATGACAGATGAAGGTGCTTTTCCAAAGTCTTCTCTTCCAAGTGTACAGGATTTTGTTGATGCTATTATGCCAAGTGTAGAAGCTGGCAGACCTGCTATCGTATGCACAATTACATCATACTTTTCAGGTTCATACAATTCAGCCTGCACTGCTAAGGACATTATATTAGAAGACCATCCTGATGCTAAGGTTACAGTCATCAATTCATTACTTAACTCAGCATCATTTTCACTCTTCATATATCAGGCTCTCCAGATGAGAAAAGCCGGATATTCATATGAAGATACAATTAAAGTCCTTGAGTCTTTAAGAAATGATGGACGAATCATGTTCACAACAGAATCACTCGAATATTTAAGCAAAGGTGGACGTCTTGCAAAGACAGCAATCACAATTACAAGCAAATTAAGTCTCCGTCCTATCATTGTTATGAAAGAAGGTGAGATTGGACTTGGTGGATTCACAAGGACAAGAAACAAAGGTAAGTCTAACGTTATTGACATGATTCAGAAATACATTGAATCAACAGGAAGACCAATTGCTGACTGGGATATCACAGTTGGTTACTGCACTAACCTTGAAGAAGCAGAAAAGTACAGAGATGACGTTGAAGCACAGCTTGGCATCAAGCTTCTTGAAAGACGTGAAGATTTTAAGACAAGAATCAGTATTATCTCAGGCTGCCATACAGGTCCTTATGCATTAGGAATTGCATGCATCCCTAAGTACACAACTGTTAAATTGTAATTATACAGTTTTTATTTATTAAAGCTGTTAACGAAAAAGCGGAATGGTTTGAACTGCCATTCCGCTTTTCTATTATTCTACTTATTCATATGGTCCATAATCCAGCCATATATTTCCTCATATATTTCTTCTTTATTAAGTTCATTGCACAACTCATGTCTGCAGTCCTCGAAAAGTCTCAAATCAATATCATCAATATGTCCATGATATGTGTTATATGCCCTGTATACACCTTTACCATATTCACCTACCGGATCATCAAGGCCTGACACCATAAGCATTGGAAGGTTCTTTGGAATCTTTGCTATATTCCGTGGCTTTCTTACATACAGAATCATATTCATAAGACCTCTGTAGCCATTAACTGTAAATAGAAATGTTGTAAGCTTTCCTGCATTGTATTCATCAACTACTGTCTCATCTCTTGTCAGCCAGTCATTAGACGTTCTTACATTCTTAATGCGCTTATTATAAGCTCCGAACATAATCTTAGAAATCAGTCTGCTTCTGTATCTGTCTCCCTTTATAAATCTTGTAATATCAGCCAGCGCCTTTCCTACAAGAACCATTGGTGTTGGCTGGTGTCCTGTTCCCATTATAATAACACCATCCAGCTCATATCCATAATCGCATATATATTTTCTTGTAACAAATGAACCCATACTGTGTCCAAGAAGATAATAAGGAATACCGGGATACATCTTCTTTGTCAGAACTGTAAGGTGATGCACATCCTTTGCCAGTGCTTCCCCCGGATGTTCATCTTTAAAGAAACCCAGATCATCATCTGAACACACTGACTCTCCATGTCCAAGATGGTCATTACCTACAACTACAAAGCCCCTGTCTGCCATGAATCTTGCAAATCCGTCATATCTGTCTATATACTCTATCATTCCATGACTTATCTGCAATACAGCTACCGGCTTGTCATATTCATTCTCATCAGGTCTCCACATAACAACATGAATAGATGTCTTTCCATCACAAGACATAAAAGAATTAGATTGCTTCTTAACCATACAGTTCCTCCTCTGACATTACTTATTCTTTGCCCACATATAGCAGAAAGCCTGTGTTCTTGCCGCAAAATGTTTATCCTTAAGAAGATTCCTTACTTCTTCCCTTGAATACCATGCAGCTGAGATTTCTTCAAATGTTGATGTACTCGGTGCAAAATCTCCTGATGCCTTACCAATAACAACAGCATTAGTTTCATTAGAAAAGCCTATTGCACTATAGCTGTCATACAGCTTGTCATCAATTGCTATAAGATCAAGGCCTGTCTCCTCTTTAAGTTCACGCTTTGCCGCAATCTCCGGAGTTTCCCCTGCATCAATAAGTCCTGCCGGAAAATTATATACATAATCACCTACAGACATTCTGTATTCCTTATTAATAAGAATACGTTCATCATTCTCATCTGTAGCAACGATAACCACACCATCTGTCTTATTATTATGCACATCATCAATTGTCTTAATATCTTTATTACGGCTTATAATCTCATAAACCTTTTTCTTATCATCTTCTGTTGTATAATAAAGGTCATATCTGTCTATAAATCTGCCTTCACTTACTTTCTTAATACCATCAAATTTCATATTACTTAACCGCTGTCACCTTGTAATCCTTATCCTCAACAGTCTTCTTTAATACATCGTTATCAACTTCCTTAGAAAGTGTAACAACTGCTGTTCCGTTCTCATGGCTTACAACTGCTTCTGTAACTCCATCAACAGCCTCAAGTGCCTTCTTAACTGCAGCCTCACAGTGTCCACACATCATGCCCTCAATATTCATAGTCTTTGTCATAGTTTCGTCTCCTTTTGTCGTTTTATTTTTAATTTTGCCTGACTTTTTCTTATAAATATAGTCTTTTCCTGTATCATATATCTTTATAAGATTAAGTCTTAACGCATTCGTTACTACACAGAAGCTTGATAAACTCATAGCTGCTGCACCAAACATTGGATTAAGTGTCCATCCAAATACTGGTATCCACACACCTGCTGCAAGTGGGATTCCTATGCAATTATAGAAGAATGCCCAGAACAGGTTCTCATGTATGTTGGTAAGAGTTCTCTTTGAAAGCCTTATAGCTGCAGGTACATCTGATAATCTGCTCTTCATAAGAACTATATCAGCCGCATCTATCGCAACATCTGTACCGGCTCCAATCGCAATACCTATATCTGCTCTTGTAAGTGCCGGTGCATCATTAATCCCATCACCTACCATTATAACACTGCCCTGCTCCTTAAGTCTTGCTATTTCTTTTTCTTTTCCTTCAGGAAGAACACCTGCAATAACCTCATCAACTCCGGCAAGCTTTCCTATAGCTTTCGCGCTTCTTTCATTATCTCCAGTAATCATTACAACCCTTATTCCCATGTTCTGAAGTTCTTTAATAGCCTGTGGACTGTCTTTCTTGATAGTATCCGCAACAGCTATTATTCCAAGAAGCTCATTATTTCTAGCGAAGAAAAGTGGCGTCTTTCCTTCTGATGATAAACTGTCAGCTTTTTCCCTTAAATCATCAGAGACATTACAATAATCTGAAATGAACTTAAGATTACCGCCTGCCACTACATTTGTACCAAGCTTTCCTTTAAGTCCGTTACCAGCTACTGCCTTAAAGTCAGTTACTTCTTCTGCAAATGAGTTCTTATCTCCACTCTCTTCTACATAATTAACAACAGCCTTTGCAAGTGGGTGCTCACTTTTCTTTTCAAGGTCATACGCTATAGCAACGAGTTCTTTCTGTGAAATTCCATCACCTGTTACAATATCCGTAACCTTTGGTTCTCCCTCTGTAATAGTACCCGTCTTATCGAGTGCGACTATCTGCATCTTGCCTGCCTGCTCTAGTGAAACGGCAGTCTTGAACATAATTCCGTTCTTTGCTCCTACTCCGTTACCAACCATAATTGCAACCGGAGTTGCAAGTCCTAACGCACAAGGACAGCTTATTACAAGCACTGAGATTCCTCTCGCAAGTGCAAATCCTAAGTCCTTGCCACATAACAGCCATACTATTGTTGTTATAACCGCTATTGTTATAACCGCAGGCACAAATACACCTGAAACTTTATCAGCAACCTTTGCAATAGGCGCTTTAGTTGCAGCCGCATCACTTACCATCTGTATTATCTTGGAAAGTGTTGTATCTTCTCCAACTCTTGTCGCCCTGCACTTTATATATCCTGATGTATTAAGTGTTGCTGCACTTACCTGATCCCCCTCCTGTTTATCAACAGGAATACTCTCACCTGTAAGAGCTGCTTCATTAACTGCAGTATTACCTTCAATGATGACACCATCTACAGGTATATTCTCACCTGGTCTTACAATAAATATATCACCTGTCATGACCTGTTCAACAGGGACGCATGTTTCCTGCCCATCTGCATAAAGTACTGCCGTCTTGGCAGCAAGCTTCATAAGACTCTTTAATGCATCGGTTGTCTTTCCCTTTGATCGGGCTTCAAGCATTTTCCCTACTGTTATAAGTGTAAGAATCATAGCCGCTGACTCAAAATAGAATTCATCCATATAGTGCATTACACCTGACATATCACCTCTTACCTGACAGTCTGTCATGGCAAAAAGTGCATATATACTCCACACAAATGCTGCTCCTGAGCCAAGCGCAACAAGTGTGTCCATATTAGGCGAACGATGTAACAATCCCTTGAAGCCACTTATGAAGAAATGCTGATTAATAACCATTATTATTATTGTAAGCAGCATTTGTATAAGGCCCATGGCCACATGATTTCCTTCAAGCACTGATGGAAGTGGCCAGCCCCACATCATATGTCCCATGCTGAAATACATAAGCACAATAAGAAATATAACTGAAGCTGTTAATCTCTTCTTTAAAACTGGGGTTGTCTTATCTGCCAGCGCATCTTCCTGCTCCTGCATTGAAGGACTGCTGTTCTTTGCCCCCTTAACTGATGCACCATATCCCGCAGCTTCCACAGCTTTAATGATTACATCTGTGGGTGCAGTTCCCTCAACACCCATTGAATTAGTAAGAAGACTTACTGAACAGCTTTCCACTCCAGGCACTTTGCTGACAGCCTTCTCGACTCTCGCCTGACACGCTGCACAGCTCATTCCTGTAACATTGTACTGTTCCATATCACGCTACGCCTCCTTGCGGTTAGTTGTTATTCCTGTAACTTTAAAATCAAGTCTCTCAATCGCAATTCTTATATCAGCGTCATCGATTTCTCTGTCAACTTCAATTGTTGCCTGCTTCTTCTTAAGATTAACCTGGCATGAAGCACCATCAATCTTATTAACAGATCTCTCAATACTATTCTTGCAGTTTTCACAATGCATGCCTTCAATGTCAACAGTCTTGACATCAATTACAGGATTATCAAGAATCTTCTTCTCTTCTGCAACAGTATCTCCACCACCGCCACAGCAGCCGCCTTCACCTTTCATATGCTTAACACTGCTTATCACTGCGATTACTACTATTACTGCTAATATTCCAATTATTATAGCCGTTCCCATATTATGTATCTCCTTTTATAATTCTTATCGCATGAATTTGCCAATTGTCTTAACAAGCTCTTCTACCGTATCGTCCTTGCCTTCTTTAATATCACGGACTACACAGCTCTTGATATGATTATCCAGAAGCACTTTAGTAAAACTGTTAAGCGCTGACTGGGCAGCCGACACCTGGTTAAGAATGTCAATACAGTATGCATCCTTCTCGACCATTCCCTTAATTCCTCTTATCTGACCTTCAATTCTGCTAAGCCTGTTACAGAGGTCTTTATATTCCTTGGCATCGCGTTCTTTAGTCTTATGACAACAACATTCTTTTTCCATTACGCCTCCATGATTTGCTTCCGCCTATGTCCAGATAACACTTCATTGTGTTTATCCGATATGTTTCACATACCCCGCCGGGGTATGTTCTGCTTACATTGTGTATAATATACCCTCGTAGGGTATATGTCAAGTTGGATTACTGAGATAATTTATCATAAATGTGGCATTATTGTTTTAGTGGGTCTTCCACTCCCCAACAAGCTCTTTCTTACTTTGAATAAGTCACAGCCTCACTGTTCTCATCATAATCAAACATGCCATCATTCTTCTCTTCAAGTGCCTTGATGATGTGATATGTATATTCATTATATGGCGTAGCAATTCCAAGTTCTTTTCCCATACGCATCATTGCGCCGGAGAACATATCTATCTCTGTGTGTCTGCCTGCATCAATGTCCTGCAGTGTTGAATATCTTGCTGTTGGTGGAACTGCACTTCCACGGCTTGAGTTATCTGCGCATCTGCTCATATCAATGCCTTTGGCTAGCGCTACTGTTTCAACCTCCTTACGCAGTCCTGCGCTGATTGCTTTCATATGCTCACTGTCTGTATAACAGCCAACACCTGCTCCAATAATAGCTTGTGGAAGATTGTTACAGATATTAAGTCTATACTTGCTCCATATCTCTTCTTTAATACAATCAGTCACCCTGTAATTAATTCCTGTTCCGTCAAATAAATCTCTTATTGCCACAACTCTCTCACTCTCAAATGGTGCAGCTTCCTCACCATATATAATGCCTATTGTAGTCTCAGGATTGAACACATATTCCTTTCCTTCGCGGTGTGACGCCACCTTTATAAGTGAATAAATGATATGTGATTTATCTATCTTGGTAGATATTATCTCTTCACTGTCAACACCATTCATAAGACTCATGACAATTGTATTCTCACCGACGGCTTCCCTAATATCATCTAATGCACCTGCAAGTGCGCCGTATTTTAATGATACAACAAGAAGGTCAACACCTTTTGCTTCCTCTGGGGTCAATACCTCCGGGTGGTATGTCTTTCCATTAATCAGACAGCCTTCTGCCTTAAGTCTTTCCGCTCTTTCTCCCTTTGCAATAACACTTAAATCTATATCCTTCTTTTCTGAAAGTCCCCATATAACATAAGAACCGACTGCTCCTGCTCCAAGCACTGCCACTGATTGTATCTTCATATACATTTTCCTCTCAATCTTTGTAATTTCTTCAAATATATATACACTTCAATTCTTTCCGCGTCAAATGCCTTTATCTTCCTACAATATCGCCCTCTTCAAAATCGTAAGTCAGCTTCTTTCCATATGCCATGACATATGCAGCACATTTCTGCTCATAGTCTGTGTGTTGCATTCTTAAACTTGCTGTTCTTTCATCAAGCTGTCTGTCCGGATATATTACTGGCATGACATGTACCCTGAATGTGTGCAAATGTGTACTTTTAACCTGCTGTTCAACAAACAGCGAAATCACCGGCACATTAAACTTTACCGCATACAGATATGCACCTCTCTTGCATGGACGGGGCTTCCGATAATTAAACCACATTTCCTGCTCAGGATATATAAGTACAAGTTTGTTTTCATCAAGTGCATTTTTAATCTGATTAGGAAATTCTGTCTCCATAAACCATTTCAGGCTGCTTACAGGCATTGTGTCAGCATATCTTTGCATATACCCGACAAATCCTTTCATCGCAAGGTTAGTATCCTGATTAACAATACTCATTCGTGTGAATCCTGCTTTTCTCATGGCAAACCTGACAATTGCAGGGTCTAACGGGCTGAAATGATTGCATGTTACAATCGCAGGACCTCTGATTCCAGAAAGATTCTCAAGTCCGTCAACTTGTGTTATAAGCCCCACCGCAGAAGTCCCAGCATGAAATATAGCTTCTGCAATATATTTCTTCACACAAAAACCATATGCTGTGCGGTAATCAATATAATGTCTTAGTAATGCTTCTTTATCTTCGCGTAACAGCTTAGGGTCTCCCGGCTCAACCTTTGAATTCAACTGATTAAGGCTTACAGCCGTCCTAATATTTTCATAGACCTGCTCCCTATCACCAATCATATCTCCTCCGACATAATTTATTTTGCAGCATCACTGCTATCCTTCACGAAACCACTATCCACAACAAATCTGCTTCCCACAACATCAGAAAACTTAACCCCATCACCGTCCGCAATATTCTCAGCCCTTGCAAGAAGCTTCTTTAAATTCTCACGGTCAGCTTTCCTTTCATTATCCCCATACTGCTTGCGCTGTTTAATCAGCAATGGATAAAATCCCGACTCCGCCGCATACTGCCAGAAATACTCCTCATACGGAATCTCGCTGTAATGCCACGGCTTGTCAAACAGGTTATAATGTATCAGCTTCGGTCTTGCTATATACTCCCCGCCCTTGTTAGGCATAACATTCCATTCCTTATCAAGAAAATATATTTCTTTTGCACACATAGCATTAATATAATCCTGGTCAGGTGCAACACTGTCAAAGTGATATTCAGCCATAAGCTTTAAGAATCTGTCTGCAAGATGAGACTGTCTTATCTTATCAAGGTTCATAAGAAGCACTCCTGAATTGACATATTCATTCCGCTCTATTCCCACTACATTTTCAATGTAATGAGCCAGTATTGTATTATTTCCTGCAAATGTATCTCTTACTGCACCAAACATTGCATCTCCCATATCAACTGAATAAAGCTTTGCAATGTCATCATTTATTACGGTATCAGAGTCAATATACACAGCTTTATTAAGCTCTGGAAAAAGCTCTGCAATAAATAACCTGAAATATATCGTCAGTGTAAACTCGCCTGAATAAAGCCTGTTTTCCTGCCTGTCAGTAACTGTCTGTCCAAAGCTTTCAGAATATTCGTACATTTTCTTTCTTATATCAACGAATTCAATATCTATGTTTTCATAATCCTTTATCACATTACGAAGCTGAATCATAGTAATATTCTTCACATTATCGCACATAACAATAATGCGGTAACGCTCATCCCCAGCCACATGTACGGCCAGTGATTTAAGGCACACTGCCAGATATGGTGCGTACTGTTCATTAATCGAGAAAAACACAGGAATACGCGAAATCTCCCTATATTCCTTATACTCCCTGTTATAAGAATCCAGCAGTTCATCATATTCATGAAGCCCAAGTATATTATGCATTTTGTTAATCTCCCACGGCTTGACTGAAACAGTCCTTATCACCGGAAACACCCGGAAGGTAGTTGTAAAATGCTGAAAAACAGTGTTGTCATGCAGCCTCCTCTGGTCATTAAACTTTCGTCCGCACAGATTAACTCTTGTTGCAAATGTATTAACAGCCGTCTGGTCAGGCATAAACATTTCCTTTCTTATGCACTGTTCACGACATTTTTCCAGAAGCCCGTTCTGTCTTATCATCCTCATATTCATAAGCATTACTCCGGAATTAATGTAACCATCACCGAAAAGCCATCTGCCATAATAATCAGAAACTCCCGCAATCTCTATGCCATCCATATTCTGATAATAAAAATCCCTAAAATCTTTTCTGCACAACACATCAGTATCCAGATAAAGAACTCTATCCTTAATATCTGTCTTATCAGCAAAAAGGCGCAGCATACAGCACGCAGTAAATCTGCTCTGCATATTTGCTTCCGGCAGCTCCTCAACAAAATATCTTGTAACATCAACAAGAAAGATACTTACTTTAATGTCCGATTTATTCAATTTTTCTTTCAGATATTTTGCAAATGCTTTATCAACTGGCTTGTAATTAATACCTTTTTCCCTGTAATCAACCGTGAGAATATATATATTTAACGGTTCATCCACATTTTTAATAAGAGACATTGAAGATAAAAGAATCCCCTTCTGCATTGGTTTATCACCACAATACAATATGTTCATAAATCCGTATCCTTTCTTAATTTATTAAATATGTCTGATTTATCCTCTCTGTATTGATTTTCCCCAGTTTCTTAAGTAAAATACATATAAGTTTTAAACGATAATTAAAGAATTGAGGAATGTTATGATATTTAAGATTTTCAAAAAAGATTTGAAAGGTCTTAGCAGGAATATTCTGGCTTTAGCTATTGCGCTTGGTCTGTGCCTTATTCCATCACTTTACGCATGGTTTAACATATATTCCAACTGGGATCCTTACGCAAACACTGCGTCTGTCCAGATTGCTATTGTTTCTGAAGATGAAGGCTACTCTGAATCTGATGATTCCACTATCAATATGGGAGAACAGATTGTTGAACAGCTTCATTCGAATGATAAATTAGGCTGGCGTTTTCCGGAAACTAAAGATGAAGCCATGAATAAACTGAATGCTGGGAAGTACTATGCCGTTATCGTTGTTGGTGAGGACTTTTCACGAAGCCTGTATGACTTCCTTGACAATGGTCTTAATCCACCAACAGTTACATATTATGAGAATTCCAAGAAAAATGCTGTTGCTTCCAAGATTACAGATACAGGAAAAAGCACTCTTCAGAACACTATCAATTCCGAATTCATTGATGTGTGTGTTAAGACTATTATGCAGGGACTTAACGAAATAGCTGAAAATGATCCTTCAATTATTGAAAAGACAGTTAAAGATTTACATAGTGTATCTGCCAATATTAATTCTTACGATACCATGATTGACATGTTTATTAAGAGTAATTCAGACCTGGCAGATAATCTTGCAAAACTTCAGGAGGTTCTTCCACAGATTAAAGATGTTCTTACCGGAACAACTGATGTTGCTGATATTGCCAATAAATCTCTTGATAATGTCACAGACGATATTGCAAAACAGATTGATGCGCAGCTTAAAGCAATGAATGAACTATCTGACAGTGTGCTTGATTCTCTTGATAAAGCTGTGCAGCTTTCAATCACTGATGTCGGACAGGCTGGTGTAGAGCTTAGTAAAGCCAACAAACAGTTAAAGGAACTTATAGACCAGAATAAGGCACTTGAAGATGCCATTGATTCTCTTAGTAAAGTAGATGGAATTGACCCGGCAGTTATCACAGCCTTAAAGTCAGCTCTTGCTTCTGTTAATGCTATGGAGAATATCGCATACAACCTTGTTCAGCAGTGTGCCGATATTCTTACTGATTCACCTGAAACACTTCAGCAAAATACCAGTTAATCAAGTCTGTTGTTGAGCAGTGCCGTGCAGAGATTCAGAAGAGTCAGACAATTATGCAGACTATAATAAGAACTAATGTTAACCTTCTTAAGGCTTCCATTAAGAATGCCGTAAGCAGTCTGGCTGCTAATATAAGCAGTGCAGGAGACAGTATTAATGGAATCTCGCAGATGCTTCTTGGAGTGAGTGATATATCAGTAAATATTAATACAACTCTGGAAAGCACACAAACATTACTTGATTCTCTCAATAAAAGACTTGATACCATATCCGGTTCAGTAGGAGATATCAGTTCATCTTCTACATATAAGTTAATAATGGATTTCATCAACTCAGACGCACAGTCAATAGCGTCATTCCTGTCAGAGCCGGTACAGGTAGAAGAAATCTACGTCTATATGCAGACTAACTATGGAACAAGTGTTACACCTTTCTATACAACACTTGCTCTCTGGGTTGGAGGAATTGTTTTAGTTGCCCTTATGAAAGTAAAGGTTGACTATGAGGATGATGAATTCAAGAATGCCACAGAACATCAGAAATATATGGGCCGTGCACTACTTTTCCTTGCAATGGGACAGCTTCAGGCTCTTGTAGTTGTTCTTGGTGATTTGTACATTTTAAAAATTGACTGCACCCACCCATTCATGCTGTGGCTTGCAGCCGCTATAACAAGCTTTGTATTTACATTATTTATATATACACTTGTTCTTACATTTGGTGATTTGGGAAAAGCTATTGCTGTAGTTATGATTGTGTTACAGATTGCCGGTTCAGGCGGAACTTATCCAATAGAACTTCTTCCTGAATTCTTCCAGAATGTGTACCTTTACTTCCCATTCCCTTATGCAATCAATGCCATGAGGGAGGCAATAAGCGGATTATATCAGTGTGATTACGCTGTATTTCTTGTGAAATTATGCGCTTATGCTGTTATTTCTCTTATTCTGGGACTTGGAATCAGAAAGTCACTTCTTGAAGTACGCGAGTTCTTCGAACGCCGTATGAAAGAAACACATTTTATGTAAAGGAGAAATGAATTTATGCAAAATGATGATTTTAATATAGATGTTGTTCTTGCGGAAATCACAGCATTTGCAGAAAATATGCACGCTAAGAACCAGCACAAGAAAAAGGTCTGCTTAAGATGTATGATGATAATTCCCTTAGTATTCATGGTGCTTATGTTTACCATGGATACAGCTAAGGTTGTTTATCTGCTTCTTTGGGTAATCTCGCTTTTTATATTCTGTGCTTATCTTATAGTTATTGATTATATTGATGACAAGCTCGCAAGAAAGCTCAATGAGCTCAATATTGAGATTAAGGAAAAACAGGCTGATACTTCTCTTACAGACAGTATCAAAGCATTTTTAAGTGAGGTACAGTTATGAAAAATATATTTAAGATTATACGGGCTGACCTTCGCCACATAAAAACAAATGTAATTGCACTATGCGTAATTATCGGTCTTACCGTTATTCCTGCATTGTATTCGTGGTTTAATATCCTGTCAAACTGGGATCCATATGGACAGGCTTCCACAAGCAGGATTAAAGTTGCCGTTGTATCTGTTGACAAAGGTACTTCTCTTGAAGGAACGGAGCTTAATGTCGGTGACACCATAATTGATGCACTTAAAACTAATAACACCATCGGCTGGCAGTTTGTTGCTTCATCAGATGAAGCAATCGAAGGCGTATACAGCGGTGAGTATTATGCAGCCCTCGTTGTTCCAGAGAATTTTTCCAAGAACCTTATAAGCTTCTTAAGTGATTCCATAGAACATCCGCAGTTAAAATATTACTGTAACCAGAAGGCAAATGCTATTGCGCCTAAGATAACAGACAAGGCTAAAACAGCAGTTCAGCAGCAGGTAAACCAGACATTTATAGATACAATCGTATCTACGATTGCCGGTACTGGCGACTCAGTTATCAAAGATGCAGATAAAGAAACCGGTTCTCTTATGGATGCAGTTATTAACAGACTTACATCCGCAAGGACTACACTTTCAACATACGATGTAATTCTTAACTCAATGCTTGCAATTACTGACCTTACATCATCAATAAGCAGCAGTTCAAACAGTGCTGCACCGCAAGTTTATACACAATTACAGTTACAGCAGCAGCAGTTAATAACCTTACAGGCACTTATAAATGGTAATTCCGCTGAATCTTTAAATGAATTATCATCTGCTCTTTCAAACCAGATGTCCCAGATTCAAAGCATTATGAGTTCATTAACAGAGCTTTATTCTGACATGAACATGGATGTTGCAGACCTGTCTGCTGCAATTAAGCTTACATCGGGCTCACTCACTCAGACTAAAGAGCTTCTCAGTGACCTTGAGGCAAAGCTTGATAACGCAATTAATACATTAAACACAATCACTGAACAGGATACATATGGTTTATTATCAGAGATGTTAAATGCAGATGCCAATACTTTGGGAGATTTTCTCTCTGCACCTGTAAATATAACAACAGAGCAGGTATATGCTGTTAAAAGCTATGGAACAAGCGCTTCACCATTCTACACAATACTTGCACTGTGGTTTGGTGGACTTATACTTGTTGCTATTATGCACACACATGTGCATCCTGCTCCGGACATTCCAGCAGATGCAAAGCGATATGAAAAATTCTTCGGAAGGTATTTTATCTTCTTTGCAGTAGGACAGCTTCAGGCACTGCTTATAACACTTGGAAATCTTTTCTACATAGGAATCCAGTGTTACCACCCATTCCTTTACTGGGTTGCATGTGCATTCTCAAGCTTCGTATTCACCTTCTTTATGTACAGCCTTACTGTTGCATTTGGTAATATCGGTGAAGCCCTTGGAATTGTCCTGCTCGTAATACAAGTTGCCGGTTCAGGCGGTACTTTCCCTATCGAAGTACTTCCTAACGCATACCAGATAATATACCGCTTCCTGCTCTTCCCATATTCAATGGATGCATTAAGAGAATGTATAGCAGGAATGTACAGATATGATTACATTAAGAATCTCGCATTTCTTTCAATATATATAGTTGTTTCGCTGATTATCGGATTGTTCTTACAGAAACCATTTGAGAAACTGAATCATATGATTGAGAGAAGTAAGGAGAAGTCGGGGGTTATGTTGTAGGAAGTTGCTCCCCTAAAGCACGCCCAGCCGTGTATATTAGTAAAATCAAAACACGCTTCCGCTCGGATTCCGACGCAGCGGTACTAAGTTCGCTGAGAAAGCTACCACTTTGTGGCAGCTTTCCCAGCTTACCAAGTGCCGGCGTCTTCATACGGTTTTGATTTTACTAATATACACGGCTGGGCTTTTCTTTACCGGACAACTGCTCCGCCCAGCCTTTGGCAAGGTTGGGGGCTTGAAGAATCCAACCGTTCCTCTATTATGTAGAAAAACTCCCGGAAGTTCGGAGGCAGGTGGTTATATAGCATATTTTCAAACCGTAAGAAGACGTCGGCACTTAGTGCGCGTGGAAAGCCGCCTAATGGCGGCAAATCCACGCAAACTTAGTACCGCTGCGTCTTCGCCCGAGCGAAAGCGCGTTTGAAAATATGCTATACACTCCACCTGCCTCCCACTCCCGGGAGTCACTTTTTCTAGAATAACCCAGTTATTACCCCATCATCATTAACATCTATATTATATGCCGCTGGTGATTTTGAAAGTCCTGGCATTGTCATTACTGAACCTGTAAGCACTACTATGAAGCCTGCACCGGCTGATACATATGCTTCTCTTACATTCATCTCAAAACCTTCCGGACGACCTAGTAATGTAGGATCATCTGAAAGTGAATACTGTGTCTTAGCCATACAGATTGGAAGATTACCAAATCCTAACTGTTCAAGCTGTGCAATCTGCTTGTTAGCTGCTGGTGAATAATTAACACTTCCTGCACCGTATATTTCTTTAGCAATTGTCTCAATCTTTGCTTTAACCGGCTGGTCTGTTTCATACAGACAGTGGAAATTGCTCTTCTTTGTCTCAAGTGTCTTAAGAACCTTTTCTGCAAGCTCAATTCCACCTTCTCCACCCTTTTCCCATACCTTGGCAAGGGCGAATTCACAGCCTTTGTCTTCACAGAATTTCTGGATATAATCTAATTCTGCCTGTGTATCTGATACAAATGCATTAAGTGTAACAACTACAGGCACACCGTATTTCTGAAGATTCTCTATGTGCTTTTCAAGATTTACAATACCTTTCTTTAATGCATCAAGATTCTCTGCTGATAATTCTGTCTTAGGAACTCCGCCATTGTACTTGAGTGCTCTTACTGTTGCTACTAATACAACTGTATCCGGCTTTAAGCCTGACTTACGGCACTTTATATCGAAGAACTTCTCAGCTCCCAGGTCTGCGCCAAATCCTGCCTCTGTGATAACATAATCTGCCATCTTAAGTGCAGTCTTAGTTGCTCTTACTGAATTACATCCATGTGCGATATTGGCAAATGGTCCACCATGCACTAATGCAGGTGTATGCTCAAGTGTCTGGATAAGGTTAGGCTTTAATGCATCCTTTAATAATGCCGCCATTGAACCTACAGCCTTGATATCTGCAGCAGTAACAGGCTGTCCCTGATAATTGTAGGCTACTACCATCTTACCAAGTCTTTCCTTTAAATCCTTCATATCTGTTGCAAGACATAATACAGCCATAATCTCCGAAGCAACAGTGATAACAAAATGATCCTCTCTTACAGTTCCATCAACCTTAGAACCAAGACCTACAACTATATTTCTAAGGACACGGTCATTCATATCCATACATCTTTTCCATGTAACACATCTTGGGTCAATTCCAAGTTCGTTGCCCTGCTGTATATGGTTATCAAGAAGTGCTGCACATAAGTTGTTAGCTGATGTGATTGCATGGAAATCGCCTGTAAAATGCAGATTAAGCTCTTCCATAGGAACAACCTGTGCATATCCACCACCTGCTGCTCCACCTTTGATACCGAAACATGGACCAAGTGATGGCTCACGAAGTGCTATAACTGCCTTCTTGCCAAGCTTTCCAAATGCTTCTCCAAGCCCTACAGTAATTGTTGTCTTTCCCTCTCCTGCCGGAGTTGGATTAATGGCTGTAACAAGAATTAACTTTCCATCTTCATTGTCTTTGACACTGTTGATGTACTCATCTGATATCTTAGCCTTATACTTTCCGTATAATTCAAGATCATCCTCGCTTATGCCGCATCTGGCTGCAACATTCTTAATTGGCTCCATTACTGCTTCCTGTGCAATTTCAATGTCTGTCTTCATAATGTTTCTCTCCTTTGCTTTAGCCTTTTCGTGCCTTGCAATCCCGCCTTATCAAGATTCCTAAGAAGATTCCCTTCCTAATATATCTTTACATAAAAACAAGAGGCTACAGGCGCACTTTAATACACCTATGCCTCTGTTAAAAACCTGAAAGATTCTCCCCAAGCAAATCAGCCTCAATATTCCTCATCCCTCTGCTTAGAAATTGCTTCTTCGGTGCTGTATCTACACAGCTCTCCAGAGTTCCGTCCATAACCGGTCCTTTTGCCTGAGAGTTTTCGCTGTCACCTTCGGCGCTGCATTTTTAAACAGTCTCTCCCGATTATATCTTCCGGATAATACCTTAATAATAAGGAAAAAGCGTCTTGCTTTATCTGCAAAACGCCTTTGTTTTCAACAATAATATATAAATTGACAGAGTTTGTCAATAAGCAACATTTAACAAAATTATTTATTATATTAGGAAATAACAGTATTCAATTGAAAAAAATGTTGTTTTGTGGTAAAATTTGTCTTAATTTTTTATAAAAAGGGAGAATACATAATATGTTTAGTAAAATCAATACTATTCTCGATACTATTGACGCATATGTCTGGGGAATCCCACTCATTGTCCTTATACTTTCAGTTGGTCTGTTTCTTACTATCAGACTTAAGGGTGTTCAGTTTACTAATCTTGGTCGTGCTTTTAAGTACATTTTCAAAGACGAAACTGATGGAAAGCACGGTGAAGTGAGCAGTTTCGCAGCACTATGTACAGCACTTTCAGCAACAATTGGTACAGGTAATATCGTAGGTGTTGCTACTGCTATTGTCTCAGGCGGTCCTGGTGCATTATTCTGGATGTGGCTTGCTGCCTTAGTTGGTACTGCTACCAAGTACGCAGAATGTCTTTTAGCAGTTAAGTTCAGACAGGTTGACGAAGATGGTCATGTTGTTGGTGGTCCTTTTAACTATATTGAACATGGTATGGGACCTAAGTGGAAATGGCTTGCCAAGATATTTGCTTTCTTTGGTATAGGCGTTGGTCTTTTAGGAATTGGTACATTTACACAGGTAAACGGAATCTCTTCTGCTGTTAATAATTTCTTTGATCCTAACAACGCATGGACTGTTTCATTATTTGGAAGAACATATTCATGGACTGTAGTTATAAGCTGTCTTATCCTTACATTCTGTGTTGCTCTTGTTCTTATTGGTGGAATCCAGAGAATTTCTAAGGTTGCACAGGTTGTTGTTCCTTTTATGGCTGCAACATATTTTTAGCAGGAATTCTTATTATTTTATTTAATATTACAGATGTTCCTGCTGCCATCCTTACAATTGTGCAGAGTGCATTTGGTCTTAAGGCCGCTGCTGGTGGTGCCCTTGGTGCCATGGTTGTAGCTATGCAGAAGGGTATTGCAAGAGGTATCTTCTCGAATGAGGCCGGTCTTGGTAGTGCACCTATTGCCGCTGCTGCTGCCCGCACCAATGAACCTGTACGTCAGGGACTTGTATCTATGACAGGTACATTTATCGACACAATCATCATTTGCTCTATTACAGGTATTGCAATTGTTCTTACAGGAGCTTACGATATGGGGCTTGAAGGTGTTGCAGTAACAACTAAAGCATTCCAGTTAGGACTTCCATTCCCTGATGGAGTTGCTTCATTTATTCTTATGTTATGCCTCGTATTCTTTGCATTTACAACTATTCTTGGCTGGGATTACTATTCTGAGCGCTGCCTTGAATACCTTACTAATGGCAAGAAGAAATGTATCAAGGCATACAGATGGATATATATCCTCTGCGTATTCATCGGCCCTTACATGACTGTATCTGCCGTATGGACAATCGCAGATATATTTAACGGTCTTATGGCTATTCCTAACCTTATTGCACTCGTTGCTTTAAACGGTGTGGTTGCTAAAGAAACTAAAGATTATCTTGACAGAATTAAGAAAAAAGAAATTGATTAATTAAGCATTAACTGCTTATGCGTAAAGATAAGCCCCACTCCGGATTAGTCCGGAATGGGGCTTTTTGTATATATCTTTATTCTGTTATAGTACTGTCTGATATCACATAAGCACCACATCTTTTCTTTCTGCTACAGCATTTTTAAGCTCATCTGTGTAGCCATTTGCACTGCATAATACATACCACATTCTTTGATCATCTTTATTCCATCGGATTGTGGCTGCTTTCTTTTCAAGGTCGTAAAGAACATTAAGTCCCATCTTATCTTTCCAGTATTTACATTCACCAACTATAATATTTTTCCCATCTGGGTCCAGAGCGCATATATCTATTTTTGTATGGGCATCCCAATACCTTCCTATCTTTGAAAAATAAAACGGCCATGTACAGTTATTATTAAGCTGCCACATTTTTTCACGGCACACATCTTCATATACATACGAAACATGATTATCCACAAAGTTATTTTTTATTTTATTCATCACTATTACCTAATACAAGCCTGCATTATTAAATTATAGGTTATGGGGTTACTGCCGAATGACAATATTATATGACTATGCATAGATGAATGTCTGGCGTGATAAGCAACGCATGGATTAGTTCAAATCCTGCCTGTTACTTGAGATAAAAGAATTGATATCATTTTTTAAATATATTAATATCACAGCATGATGTATATGTCAATAGAATATTTAAAATATTGAAACAAGTATTTAGGGTAATGTTATGATTGCTGATAAGATTAAGTCTCTCCGCGAGGCCCATGATATGACACAGACAACTCTCGCCAAGACTCTTGGCGTTACGCGTTCAGGCGTTAATGCATGGGAAATGGGAATCTCGGTTCCGTCAACACATTATATTGTTGAGATTGCAAAATATTTTAATGTCTCAACCGATTACCTTCTTGGTATTGAAAAGTCGTCTACCATAAGCACAGAAGGACTTACAGAAGATGATATCCAGCTGGTGTGCCAGCTAGTAGAACATTTAAGAAACAAGAACATAGCAGATAATTCTATCTATAAATAAAGGCACCTTACCAATCACATGACTAGTAAAGCACCTTTTTAATTTTATTCTTTATGCATTTGTTAATCCCATTGCCTGAGATACTCTTTTATCATAAATGCGCAGAAATTTTACACATTTCTGGTATCGTCTTAATATTTTTCACATTTCATGAGTTTTATAGCAAAAGGTGGCTTGTATTCTCCCATATAAACATCTCCATCATCTTGCATATTATCTTCTCTCTATTATTCAATTTTTATGAAGAAATTCAATGTAATAATGTATAGCAGGATACTACCTGTGCATAACACGATAACAGCTACGCTCTGCGCCTCAGTTTTATATATATGAGTTGCAATATTATTGCACACGCAATGCCAACTGAAACATAAGATATTAAATCCATATTAGCATATGTTGGGTTAAGACTTGCTGTTCTGCCAAGAAATCTGTTACTGAGTAACATTACTGCTTTACTCATCAGCACATTACATATTACATATTCCAGTCCGGCATATATGATAAAGCATAATGGCAGACAGATTCTGCTTAACGATAAAGGCGCCGAGAAGAATATTATTATAATTGATGCTGCATATAATAATAGCATTATTATATAAAAGAACTTAGATGAAATTATCTGATATACCCCTGCAAGACCTGTTGAGTGATATGATAATTCTGCATATATACCTGAAGCATAATTATTAATGGCTGTTTGTATGGATTCTTTATCAAGCACCAGAGATAAGATTATCATATCTTTCAGGTTGTCAGAAAAGTCCCGATTATCAGTGATACTGTTATATGCAATTGCTGCCAGGGATGTAAGTTCTTCATCTATATCAATATTTATTTCGTCAAATGTTTTGCCATCGCACAGTCCTCTGGTAAGGGCATCTGTGTATTTTCTTGCAATGCTGTCTATGGCAGGTGAATTCTGGATAGAACTCTGGATGTCAGAAAGCAGTTCGTTATATTGAGAAGTATCCATGCCTGTCTGTTCACTTGACGGAAGTCCTTCAATAACTGTGTCCATATATCTGCTGGAAACAGCGGAAGAAAGACCGGCGTCTTTTAATATATCAGCCGTATAAAATGGTATTTTTTTATTTATATTTAAACCAGACAATGATAGGAATAATATTATAACCGCAATAATCAAAAGCGGTTTGTTGCTTTGCTTATGAAGCTTTGCGTCAGCACGGAGTCTGTAAGCTTCGTCGGGTGCATCACTTACAAAATCTATATTATTAACGGCAAGAAAATTGCTCATATCATGTGATTTTTTCTCATCAGCTTTTACACATTTTATTAATATACTGTTTCTTTGTTCAAAGAAATATAAATTCCCAACAGAAACACATTTTTTAATATTGGAAGGAGACAGGAAAATTTTTTCATTCACATATATTCCATCATTGTTAATTGCAGTTCTCCTGACATGTTTTATATGTGAACGAAATAATGCATTCGCTTTTCTTTCCTTAAAACGGCTGAAATGATTGTGGTATAACGTATTTACATAAGTTTCACAGTCTTCAATTGTCCAGTCTGAAACATTATTGATTTTATTCTCATTATTTATGTTCTCAATATGCTTGTCTTCACTAGTCATGTTTTCGCTATTCATGAAAGAAGCCTCCTTAATTTTGACATTACTTCATACGCTTCCCTGATAAAGTTCTGTTTATGTTGAAATATACACCATTTTACCCCATCGTTCAAGCTTGATGAAGAATTGTCCTGTCTGATTATTTCAATGTTCTTGAGGGTTACTTATTTATAGGCTATAATAAAATTCAATGTAGCGAATGAAGTTAATAATTATCAAATGAGGTGTTTGTATGCTTTATTATTTAAAAAGGAAAAATGAAAACATAGCATTGATTGATTTCTCACCAAATGGAGATATATATGAAGTCCATAAAATAATGAATTATGAATTGTGTCCGCTGCATATGCCTAATGATTTTAACTGGCTGAAAAGATGGTGGAGGAGGCGTTCTGTTCCAATCAGTCAGGGAAATATCAGATTTCAACTTGAGAAGAAAGGGCTGCTTGGTTCGGAAGAATTTCTTTTTAAAAATCTCGGACTGTCGCTTACAGATTATTACTGGATATGCCCTGTTAATTCAGAATTGACATGGGAAAATATTAACTTTTTTGATAATAAATTAGTTGATTGTCTTGAAAAATGCTTGATTTGCAGGCATATTCGCAGGTTTGCAGATTGATTTTACTACTCATTTACTACTTTTAATGAATTGAGCCTTGATATGCAAAAAGCACCTGCGGACTGCCGGATAGACCGCTGCACCACCTTACGCGGCACGTCGAAAAGAAAAAATAAAATAAGCACCACCTATAAGGCGGCGTTTCTCACTCCTACACAGGAGAACAGGAACGCTGCTTTTTTTATGCCCTCGTGTTACGCAGTAAGGGCAAACAAAGCCTTGATTTATGCGGCTCTTAGAGCGTGGAAATGAGAAAGACAAGGGTTGATACCTTTTCCCTCAAAACCGCGTTTCTACTGCGTAACAAATCCAACGAAAAGGAGTGACGAAGCTATGGCAGTTTTCCGCGTGGAAAAGAACAAAGGTTATACCGTTATGAGCAACCACCATTTACGCAACAAGGAGCTTTCCTTAAAGGCAAAGGGCTTGTTGTCGCAAATGCTCTCACTTCCCGAAGATTGGGACTACACCCTTGCAGGACTGTCCCTTATCAACCGGGAAAAGATTGACGCTATCCGGGAAGCAGTACGGGAACTGGAAAATGCCGGATATATACAGCGTTCAAGGGAACGTGATGAGAAAGGATGCTTACGCGGTACAACGTATGTTATCTATGAGCAGCCGCCTAAGTTGGATTTACCTACATTGGAAAAACCAACATTGGATAATCCAACATTGGAAAAGCCTATGTTGGAAAAACCTACGTTGGAAAATCCAACGCAATTAAATAAAGAACTATTAAAGACTAACTTACCAACAAAAGAAAAATTAAATACAGATATATCAAGTACCCATTCCATTCCTTTCCATTCCCTAAATCCCTCTCCCTTAGAGGACGCGGCACAGCCGCCGGAACGGAAGCGAAAGGAAACGACAGACGCATATAGCGTGTATGAGGAAATCATCAAGGACAATATCGAGTACGACTATCTGATACAGGATAGATACCTTGACCGGGACAGGATAGAGGAAATCCTTGCCCTTATTCTTGAAACTGTCTGCACCAAACGAAGAACAATCCGTATCGCCGGGGACGACCACCCGGCAGAGCTTGTAAAAGCAAAATTTATGAAACTGAACAGCGAACATATCCGCTTTGTACTGGACTGTATGCAGGAAAACACCACCAAAATCCGCAACATCAAGCAGTACATGAAAGCTGCCCTTTTCAATGCCCCGTCTACGATTGGCAACTATTACACGTCCCTTGTATCTCACGATATGTACGGCGGGCGTACTATCCAGTCGGCAAGAAGCAAGGGCATACCCGATTACACCTGCAACGAGGGCGAAAGCCTGTAAACCAACCCAAAGGAGGATTTTATGATGACACAGAAAACAGGAGCTTTGATTTTTGATGAAACCGCTGACCGCTACGACATTCGCTTTGACGTAAACGACTATTACGGGGGCTTGCATTGCGGCGACTGCATGGAGGTCTTTGTGCGGGGCAAATGGAAGCCGACCCGTATGGAGTACGGGGACAACTGGTATCTTGTGGGTATTCGGGCGGCAGACCTTTCCGGGCTGCGGGTACGGATTTAACAGGGCGGCGTGAAAGCGGACGCTCTTTTTCATGCCCGCCCCGCTTCCCGGCGGCGGGCATACCACCATAGAACACGAAAGGAGGACACCCATTGCAGGAGGAAACTAACGAAAAGACCATAGCCCTTTACATCAAGACCGGGAAGCTGACGGCACAGCAGCTCCAAAAGGCTATGAAAGCCCTGCTTGCACAGATGAAAAAGCAGCATGACAGACAGAAAATCCCGCATGGAAAGCAGACCCTAAAGCAGCTTATGAAGCAGAACGCGGGCGTTTCCAACATTGAAATCACAAAGGACAATATCAAAGCCTTTGAGAGTACGGCGAAAAAATACGGGATTGACTTTGCCCTAAAGAAAGACAGCACCGAAACCCCGCCCCGTTATCTTGTGTTTTTCAAGGGACGGGACGCGGACGCACTGACCGCAGCCTTTAAGGAGTTTTCCGCAAAGAAGCTGACGCAGGAACAAAAGCCCTCTATCCGCAAGCTGATTGTTTCCCTCAAAGAAAAGGCGGCGGCTCTGAACGCGCAGCGGGACAAAGTAAAAAACAAAGACAGGGGGATTGCAAGATGAACGCTATCAACTGGAAAAAGCTGCTGCTTCCCAACATTCCCTATCTGCTCTTTGTGTATCTCTTTGATAAAGTCGGGCAGGCGGTACGCCTTGCGCCGGGGGCTGACCTGTCCGGCAAGGTGCTTTCCCTTGCAGACGGCTTTTCCGCTGCCTTTACAAATCCGCTTCCGAGCCTTGCCCGTATGGATTTGCTTATCGGTATTGTGGGGGCTGTCCTTATCCGGCTGATTGTCTATGTAAAAGGCAAGAACGCGAAGAAATACCGCAAAGGTATCGAATACGGCTCTGCCCGTTGGGGGACTGCCGAAGATATTAAGCCCTACACCGACCCGGTATTTCAAAATAATGTGCTGCTGACACAGACGGAACGGCTTACCATGAACAGCCGCCCAAAGCAGCCGAAGTATGCAAGGAATAAAAATATCCTTGTTATCGGGGGAAGCGGCAGCGGCAAGACGAGATTTTTCGTGAAGCCCAACTTAATGCAAATGCACTCAAGCTACGTTGTAACTGACCCGAAAGGTACGGTTTTAGTCGAGTGCGGGAGGCTCTTGCATCGGGGCGGCTACCGGATAAAAGTGCTGAACACGATTAACTTCAAAAAAAGCATGAAATACAATCCCTTTGCCTATCTCCGCAGCGAGAAAGACATTTTGAAACTGGTAAACACTTTGATTGCCAACACCAAAGGGGACGGGGAAAAAGCCGGGGAGGATTTTTGGGTAAAATCGGAACGGCTCTTTTACTGCGCCCTTATCGGCTACATTTGGTACGAAGCCCCGGAGGAAGAAAAGAACTTCACGACGCTGCTTGAAATGATAAATGCGTCGGAAGCCCGCGAGGACGACCCGGAATTTCAGTCCCCCGTTGACCTTATGTTTGAACGGTTGGAGGGAAAAGACCCGGAACACTTTGCCGTCCGGCAGTATAAGAAATTTTTGTTATCTGCGGGAAAGACAAGAAGCTCTATCCTCATTTCCTGCGGTGCGCGGCTTGCCCCCTTTGACATTAAAGAGCTGCGCGACCTTATGGAAACCGACGAAATGGAGCTTGACACCATAGGCGACCGCAAGACCGCCCTGTTTGTTATCATTTCCGACACCGACGATACATTTAACTTTGTTGTGAGTATTCTTTACACGCAGCTTTTCAATCTGCTTTGCGACAAGGCAGATGATGAATACGGCGGCAGGCTGCCAGTCCATGTGCGCTGTCTGTTAGACGAGTTTGCAAATATCGGGCAGATACCGAAGTTTGAAAAGCTCATAGCCACCATACGAAGCCGGGAAATCTCCGCTTCAATCATTTTGCAGAGCCAGTCGCAGCTAAAAGCCATTTACAAGGACAACGCCGATACCATAGCCGGCAACTGCGACACCACCCTGTTCTTGGGCGGCAAGGAGAAAACCACCCTCAAAGAAATGTCGGAAATCTTGGGGAAAGAAACCATTGACAGCTTCAACACTTCTGAGAACCGGGGGCGGGAGGTATCACATGGACTGAACTATCAGAAGTTAGGCAAGCAGCTTATGACGGAAGATGAAATAGCAGTCATGGACGGCGGGAAATGTATCTTGCAGCTACGAGGGGTGCGCCCGTTCTTCTCTGATAAGTACGACATTACAAAACACCCCAACTATAAATACCTGTCCGACTATGACAAGAAAAATACTTTTGATATGGAAAAGCATTTAAGACGCAGACCCGCCCTTGTGAAGCCGGACGAACCCTTTGACTATTACGAAATCAGCGAAGCAGATTTGCAGGAGGACACCGCCCATGAATAGACGTATCCGAAAGAAACAGGATAAGAAAATCACAGAAGCCATAAACGGGCTTATTTTCATTGCCGAGCGACGGGAGCAACAGCGACAGGCAGCTATCCGGCAGTTTGTAAAACGGTGTGAAACCCTGTATGAGCAGCAGCGAAAGGAGGAATTGACGCAGTAACAAAGAAACAGATAACTTACAGAATACGCGCCCCTACAAAAATTCCTATCGCTAACAACTGAATACCGCCGCGCGGCAGACACATAGGCAGCGCGGGGACTTATGACCGCGGCAGTTACAAAACTGACCGCCGTTTTTTATGCCCTTTTATGGGGCAAGCCGCATTTGCGGCAGAAAGGAGCTTTATGGAATTTTTTAACTCTGCTATCGACGTATTACAGACCCTTGTTATCGCACTGGGCGCAGGCTTAGGCATTTGGGGCGTTATCAACCTCTTAGAGGGATATGGAAACGACAACCCAGGTGCAAAATCACAGGGCATTAAGCAGCTTATGGCGGGCGGCGGCGTTGCCCTTATTGGCACTATCCTTGTACCGCTTCTTTCCGGTCTGTTCGGATAAGTTTACGGAGGGTAGCCTATGGAGAGCATACTTGACGCGATTAACGAATGGATAAAGGAAATCCTTATCGGCGCGATAAACGGTAATCTGTCAACGATGTTCGGGGACGTAAACGAAAAAGTAGGCACCATTGCAGCGGAGGTAGGCAAGACCCCGCAGGGGTGGAACGCGAACATTTTCAACATGATACAAAATCTGTCCGAAAATGTGATTGTACCCATTGCGGGGCTTGTCATTACCTATGTCCTCTGTTATGAGCTTATCAGCATGGTAACGGAAAAAAACAATATGCACGACGTTGACACATTCATGTTCTTTAAGTGGTTTTTCAAAGCCTTTGTTGCCGTTTTCTTGGTAACACATACCTTTGATATTACTATGGCGGTGTTTGATATGGCGCAGCATATTGTGTCCGGCGCGGCGGGGGTAATCGGCGGCGATACGAATATCGACGTAACCGAAGCCCTTGCCGCCATGCAGGAGGGACTAAAAGATATGGAAATCCCCGAACTACTGTTACTTGTCATGGAAACGAGCCTTGTAAGCCTTTGTATGAAAATCATGTCCGTACTGATAACCGTTATCCTCTACGGCAGAATAATTGAGATATACGCCTACTGTTCCGTTTCCCCTATCCCTTTTGCCACCATGACAAACCGGGAATGGGGACAGATTGGGAACAACTACCTAAAGGGGCTGTTTGCACTTGGTTTTCAAGGCTTCCTCATTATGATATGCGTCGGCATTTATGCGGTTTTGGTAGGCGAAATGGTCTTAGCGGACAACCTGCACAGCGCGATTTTTTCCCTTGCAGCCTATACCGTTATCCTCTGTTTCTCCCTGTTCAAATCCGGCGCACTGGCAAAATCCATATTCAACGCCCACTAAGGGCAGAAAGGAGGTTTTTTCTTGGCGTATGTACCTGTACCCAAAGACCTTTCCAAAGTCAAAACAAAAGTCGCTTTCAATCTGACAAAGCGGCAAATCCTTTGTTTTTCAGTGGCACTTCTTATGGGACTGCCGCTTTTCTTTTTGCTCAAAGACAGCGCAGGGACGAGCCTTGCGGCAATGGTAATGATTGTCGTCATGCTTCCCTGCTTCTTGGTTGCCATGTATGAAAAGCATGGGCAGCCCCTTGAAGTGGTAATAAAGAACATCGTTCAGACAAAATTTACCCGCCCCAAAGTGCGACCGTATCAGACAGAAAACCTATATGCACTCTTGGAGAAACAGCGGGCATTAGAAAAGGAGGTATCAGCGATTGTCAAAAGGACAGACAAAAAAGACGCGGGAAGCCGCAGGAAACAGGCGTAAGCTGACCCGCGCGGAAAAGAAACAGATAGCGGCGGTTATCCGGCAGGCAAAGGGGGACGGCAAAGCCCACACCGCACAGCAGACCATTCCCTACCTTGCCATGTACCCGGACGGTATCTGCAAAGTGGCGCAGCGGAAGTATTCAAAGAGCATTGCTTTTGAGGACATTAACTATCAGCTTGCGCAGGCAGACGATAAGACCGCCATTTTTGAAAACTGGTGCGATTTCCTCAATTACTTTGACGCAAGCGTGAACGTGCAGCTTTCTTTCATCAATCAAGGCTCACAGCAGGAACAGGCAGCGCGGGCAATCCATATCCCGCCGCAAAATGACGATTTTAACTCTATTCGCACCGAGTATTCCGATATGCTGAAAATGCAGCTTGCCAAAGGGAACAACGGGCTTGTAAAGCACAAGTACATCACGTTTTCCATTGAAGCGGACAATCCGGCGGCGGCAAGGGCGCGACTTTCCCGTATCGAAACGGACGTACTCAACAATTTCAAGGTGCTTGGCGTATCGGCGCACCCCTTATCCGGCTATGAACGCTTAAAGGTGCTGCATGGGGTATTCCACCCGGCAGGCGAGCCGTTCTCATTCTCCTATGACTGGCTGACCCCGACAGGGCTTACCACAAAGGACTTTATCGCCCCGTCCTCTTTCAAGTTTGGGGAGGGACGCTACTTTGCTATGGGGAAAAAGACGGGGGCGGTGTCGTTCCTTGAAATCCTTGCCCCGGAGCTGAACGACCGTATCTTAGCGGATATGTTGGACTTGGAAACAGGGGTTATTGTCAATCTCCACATTAAAAGTATCGACCAGTCGGAAGCAATCAAGACCATTAAGCGCAAAATCACAGACCTTGACAAGATGAAGATTGAGGAACAGAAAAAAGCGGTTAGAAGCGGCTATGACATGGATATAATCCCGTCTGACCTTGCTACTTTTGGGAATGAAGCAAAGAACTTGTTGCAGGATTTACAGAGCCGAAACGAGCGAATGTTTCTCCTTACGTTCCTTGTGGTAAACATGGCAGACACGAAACGGAAACTGGAAAATGACATTTTCGCGGCGGCGGGCATTGCACAGAAATACAACTGCGCCTTGACCCGTCTTGACTATCAGCAGGAAGCGGGGCTAATGTCCTCTATCCCTCTTGGGGAAAACCTTATCCCTATTCAGAGAGGGTTGACGACGAGCAGCACCGCTATTTTTATCCCGTTCATCACGCAGGAGCTATTTCAGACCGGGGCTGCCCTGTATTATGGCTTAAATGCCCTGTCAAACAACATGATACTCTGCGACCGTAAACAGCTTAAAAACCCGAATGGGCTTATCTTGGGAACACCGGGCAGTGGAAAATCCTTTGCAGCAAAGCGGGAAATCACAAATGCCTTTCTCATTACTGACGACGATATTTTTATCTGCGACCCGGAAGCGGAATATTATGCCCTTGTAAAGCGGCTTGGCGGGCAAGTGATACGCCTATCCCCAACTGGGAAAGGCATGGACGGTACGCCCCAGTATGTAAACCCTATGGATATAAACCTTAATTACAGCGAGGACGACAACCCCCTTGCGCTGAAAAGTGATTTTATCCTTTCCCTTTGTGAGCTTGTCATTGGCGGCAAGGAGGGCTTGCAGCCCGTTGATAAGACCGTCATTGACAGGGCTGTAAGAAATGTGTACCGCCCGTTCCTTGCAGACCCCGACCCGGCAAAAATGCCTATTTGGGGCGACCTTTACGACGAGCTGCTAAAACAGCCGGAGCCGGAAGCTGCCCGCATTGCGGCAGCATTGGAGTTGTATGTTTCCGGCAGCCTTAATGTATTCAACCACAGAACGAATGTGGAGCTTTCTAACCGCCTTGTCTGCTTCGATATTAAGCAGCTTGGAAAACAGCTCAAAAAATTAGGTATGCTCATTGTGCAAGACCAGATATGGAACCGCGTTACCATTAACCGGGCAGAGAAAAAATCTACCCGCTACTATATGGACGAATTTCATCTGCTCTTAAAAGAGGAACAGACCGCCGCGTACAGCGTGGAGATTTGGAAGCGTTTCCGTAAATGGGGCGGCATACCCACAGCAATCACGCAGAACATCAAAGACCTTTTGGCAAGCCGCGAGGTGGAAAATATCTTTGAAAACTCTGATTTTGTCCTTATGCTCAATCAGGCACAGGGCGACCGGGCTATCCTTGCAAAGCAGTTAAATATCAGCCCACAGCAGATGAAGTATGTAACCCACACCGAAGCAGGCGAGGGACTTATCTTTTATGGGAATGTGGTGCTTCCCTTTGTAGACCATTTCCCGAAAGATACCGAGCTTTACCGCATTATGACGACGAAGCCGGAGGAAGTGAGCAGCCTATGAAACAGTTAAAACCACGCGATAAAATCACGCAGAAAATGACCCGCGACGGTGCGGTGGAAATCAATGAAACACAGCAGACTGCCGAGCGTATCAGCAGCCGGGAAGCAGACAGCGACTTTTCACAGCCGGACACCGCTACCGCAGAGCGTGTCATGGAACACCTTGACGCAGCCCATACCCGAAAGGCAAGCAAAAAGGCAGTCAAGAAAGCACAGGAAGCGGCTGTTTTGCGTACTTCCACTTCACGCTTGCAGTTTACCGACGAGGAACGGGAAACGCCAAAACTGCAACCCTACATCAAAAAATCGGAAAAAGCAGCCGACAAACTGGACGCAGCAAAGGCAGCTCTCCCGAAGCAGAAGAAACTTGTAAAAGAGCGCACCTTTGAGGAAACCACCGGAAAGGCAAAGACCCGTTTACGCTTTGAAGAACAGGAAAAGCCGATACCCGGCGGCAAAGCCCACAGTAACCCGTTATCCCACCCCGCGCAGGAAGCGGGTATTTTTGTTCACAACAAAATCCATAGCGTCGAGAAAGATAATTCCGGTGTGGAGGGCGCGCACAAATCGGAGGAACTTGCCGAGCGCGGCGCAAGGTACGGGACAAGAAAATTAAAACAGGGCTACCGCAGCCATAAGCTGAAACCCTACCGGGAAGCGGCAAAGGCAGAACAGGCAGCGTTTAAGGCAAACGTCAATTTTCAGTATCACAAAGCCTTGCAGGAGAACCCGCAGCTTACAAGCAATCCCTTTTCCCGGTTCATGCAGAAACAGAAAATCAAACGCCAGTATGCAAAAACCGTAAAGAAAAGCGGCTCAGCCACCGCCAAAGCTGCCGCCGGAGCGTCCCAAACAGCAGCAAAGAAAGCGGCTGCCTTTGCAGGACGACACCCGGCAGGCGTGATAATCGCTATCGCCGCGCTGCTTCTGTTCATCATGGTATCCGTAGGGCTTTCCTCTTGTGGGGCAATGTTTTCCGGCAGCATGAACAGCGTGTTAGGGACTTCCTACACGTCCGAGGACAGCGACCTTGTGGCAACGGAACAGAGCTATGCTGCAATGGAAAATGAGCTGCAACAGGAAATTGACAATATCGAAAGCACCCACAGCGGCTATGATGAATACCGCTATGACCTTGATACTATCGGGCATAACCCCCACGAATTAGCGTCGTACTTGACTGCCCTTTTGCAGAGTTACACCCCGCAGAGCGCACAGGCAGAGCTAAAACGGCTGTTCGGCTTACAGTACACCTTGACGCTGACGGAAGAAATCGAGATACGCACCACCACCGACGAGGAGGGCAACGAGGAAGAATACGAATACCGTATCTTAAATGTGAAACTGACAAACAAGCCGATTGCTTCCCTTGCGGAAGAACTGCTGAACCCACAGCAGTTTGAAATGTTCAAGGTGTACTTACAGACACAGGGCAACAAACCGTTGATTTTTGGCGGCGGCTCTCCCGACGGAAGCCCGTCCGAGGATTTAAGCGGCGTGGAGTTTGTAAACGGCACACGTCCCGGAAACCCGGAGCTTATGGAGCTTGCAAAACAGCAGGTCGGAAACGTGGGCGGCTACCCTTACTGGTCTTGGTACGGCTTTAACAGCCGCGTGGAATGGTGCGCCTGCTTTGTGTCATGGTGCTACAATCAAGCCGGAAAAAGCGAACCCCGCTTTGCGGGCTGCGAATGGCAGGGCGTTCCTTGGTTCCAGTCAAGGGGACAATGGGGCGCACGCGGCTATGAGAATATCGCACCGGGCGACGCTATCTTTTTCGACTGGGATTTAGACGGCGTTGCCGACCATGTGGGGCTTGTGCTTGGCAGGGACGGAAGCCGCGTCTATACCGTTGAGGGCAATTCCGGCGACGCCTGCAAGATTAAAAGCTATGACCTCAACTATCAATGTATCAAAGGCTACGGCTGATGAACTGGTAAGCAGCCCCGAAAAGAAAGGAGAATTTATTTTATGGCAAACAACAAAATCGACCGTATCAATAAGGAAATCGCAAAGACCCGCGAGAAAATCACAGAGTATCAGAACAAGTTAAAAGGACTGGAAGCGCAGAAAACCGAAGCGGAAAACCTTGAAATCGTGCAGCTTGTACGCGCTATGCGACTTACCCCGCAGGAATTAAATGCTATGCTGTCCGGCGGCGGTATTCCCGGCATGAACGCCGCACCCGCTACCGAAGCGGCAGACTACGAAGAACAGGAGGACAATGCAGATGAAAAATAAACTCAAACAGACCATGACTGCCCTTTGTGCCGCCCTTATCCTTATGGGCGGTTTTTCTGTCCCTGCCTATGCACAGGGAACAGCCGCAGAGCCACCCACAGAGGACGCGACCAACGACAGCAATGTAGTGGTGGAAGAACCGGAAACGCCGCCCCTTACCCCAAAGGGCAACGCAACACTGGTGGACGATTTCGGCGGCAATAAGCAGCTTATCACTGTTACCACCAAAGGCGGCAACTACTTTTATATCCTCATTGACCGGGCAGCCGAGGGGGAACAGACCGTACATTTCCTTAATCAAGTGGACGAAGCCGACCTTATGGCACTGACCGAAACCGGGGAAGCCACGAAAAAGCCGGAAGTCTGCAACTGTACGGAAAAATGCGAAGTCGGAAAGGTAAATACGTCCTGCCCGGTATGTGCAACTACTCTGACAGGCTGCACAGGCAAGGAACCCACGCCAACACCCACCGAGCAGCCGGAAGAACCCAAAGAAAAAGACGGCAATCCCGGCGCGGTGCTTGCCTTAGTCCTCTTTGTGCTGCTTGGTGGCGGCGCGGCGTTCTACTACTTTAAGTTTGTAAAACCGAAGCATAACGTGAAAGGAAGCACCGACCTTGAAGATTTTGACTTTGAGGATTACGACGAGGACGAGCCGGAAGCAGATACCGGGGAAGTTTCCAAAGAGGAAGAAACGGAGGACGAGGAAGTATGACCCTGTTTACCGACAATCCCTTTGAAAAGATGATGATACAGAAGCCGGACTATGGCAAACGGGAAAAATCCCCGCCGGAGCTTTCTTCCCCACGCTGCGCGGGCTGCCCTTACAAGGGGCAGTCCCCTTGTGTGGGGTACTGTATGAGAAAACTGGAAAACAAACGACAGACCGAACGATAAAAGGAGGAATTATCATTGATTTTAGTTATCGCAGAAAAGCCCAGTGTGGCACAGACAATCGCTGCTGTACTTGGGGCAAAGGAAAAGAAAGACGGATTTCTCACAGGAAGCGGCTATATCGTTTCTTGGTGCGTGGGACATTTGGTAGGGCTTTCCGAAGCTGCCGCCTACGGGGAGCAGTATAAAAAGTGGAGCTATGACAGCTTACCGATTTTGCCGCAGGAATGGAAGTACACCGTTGCTTCTGACAAGGAAAAGCAATTCAAGACCTTAAAGGAACTTATGCACCGGGCAGACGTTTCCGAAGTCGTCAATGCCTGCGACGCGGGGCGCGAGGGAGAACTCATTTTCCGTTTTGTCTACGAAGTTGCCGGGTGCAGGAAGCCCACGCGCCGCTTGTGGATTTCCTCAATGGAAGAAGCTGCTATCAAAGAGGGCTTTTCTCATCTGAAGAACGGCGAAGCATACGACGCGCTCTTTGCTTCCGCATTATGCAGGGCAAAGGCTGACTGGCTAATCGGTATCAACGCCACCCGTCTTTTTTCTGTCCTTTACAACCATACCTTGAATGTGGGACGCGTACAGACCCCGACCTTAAAAATGCTTGTTGACCGGGACGCGGCGATTACCACGTTCAAGAAAGAAAAATACTATCATGTGCGCCTGTCCTTATCCGGCGCGGAAGCTGCAAGCGAAAAACTGTCTGACCGTTCCGAAGCTGACAGGCTGAAAGCTGCTTGTGAAGCGTCAAAAGCAGTCTGTACTTCCCTTGTGAAAGAGAAAAAGACCGCAGCCCCGCCGAAGCTCTTTGACCTTACTTCTTTGCAGAGGGAAGCAAACCGCCTGTTCGGATATACCGCAAAACAGACCCTTGACCTTGCACAAGCCCTGTATGAAAAGCGTTTGCTTACTTATCCGAGAACCGACAGCGCATTTCTGACCGACGACATGGGCGACACAGCGGCGGGCATTATCAAGCTGCTTTGTGGGAAATTTTCTTTTATGGCGGGCATGGACTTTGCGCCGGAGCTTGCAAAAGTGCTGAACAGTAAAAAGGTATCAGACCACCATGCCATTATCCCGACTATGGAGCTTGCAAAGACCGACCTTGCCGCGCTGCCGGAAAGCGAAAGGAATATCCTTACCCTTGCCGGGGCGCGTCTGCTCATGGCGACCGCCGCAGTACATACCTTTGAAGCGGTTACGGCTACATTTGAATGTGCCGGACAGTCCTTTACCGCAAAGGGAAAAACAGTGCTGTACGACGGGTGGAAAGAGATTGACCGCCGTTACCGGGCAGCCTTAAAGAACAAGCCCGAAACGGACGACGCAGACAGCGACACAGAAAAGACCCTGCCGCCATTTACCGAGGGACAGACCTTTGAAAATCCGGTGGCAACGGTAACGGAACATGACACAACACCGCCAAAACCTCACAACGAAGCGTCGCTGCTCTCTGCTATGGAGCACGCCGGAAGCGAGGACACCGACCCGGACGCAGAACGCAAAGGGCTTGGAACTCCCGCCACCCGCGCCGCCGTCATTGAAAAACTGGTAAAGGGCGGTTTTGTGGAGCGAAAAGGCAAGCAGCTACTTCCCACAAAGGACGGTATCAACCTTGTGTGCGTCCTGCCGGACACCTTGACAAGCCCGCAGCTTACCGCAGAATGGGAAAACAATCTGACACAGATTGCAAAAGGCAAGGCAGACCCCGCCGCATTTATGGAGGGTATTGAGAATATGGCGCGGGAACTGGTAAAGACGTACCCGTTTCTTTCTGATGATAAAGCGCAGATGTTCAAGCCGGAACGGGAAGCGTTGGGAAGCTGCCCCCGCTGCGGTTCTCCTGTCTATGAGGGCAAGAAGAATTACTATTGCAGCAATAAGGAATGTATCTTTACCATGTGGAAAAATGACCGTTTCTTTGAAGAACGAAAAGTAACCTTTACCCCGAAGATTGCCGCCGCGCTCTTACAATCCGGCAAGGTAAATGTGAAAAAGCTCTATTCCCCAAAGACGGGCAAGACCTACGACGGAACTATCGTATTGGCTGATACGGGCGGGAAATATGTCAACTACCGGGTGGAGCTTCCGAAGAAAAAATAACTGAATAGCAAGCATAGGAAAAGAGTACCCTTTTCCGTAAAATTCCTGCTTTCTCTACCGAGAACGGCGGGGATTTTTGCTTGTTGGGAAGTTCCCAAACCCTCTGAAATCTTGAAAAAATATCTAAACTCTTTGGCAAAAACGCGGGCGCGGGGTACTGAATGATGAAACTGGAAAGCGCAGCGTCCGCGCTGCCTTTGGGAAAGGAGGTTACACATGGCAAATTTACGGGACACCGTAAAAGACTATCAAGAAGAATTAAGGGACGGTATCGCTTGGGTGGCGTTTTGGAAAACGGGACGTTCTTGGAACGCGGAATATTTCCACCTTGAAATGGGCGATATTCTCTACCCGGAGGACAGAAGCCGCATGGAAGAAATCAAACAGGCTGACCCTGCCGCCGTTGTGGTAAACGGCTATTATTCCGGCTATCTTGGCGAGGACAGGAACCTTGACGAACTGACCGCCGGGGTGCGCCGCCACTACGAAAACGGATATAGCAATATCGGGGAATTTATCGAAGCCCACGACGACAGGCTGCCGCCGGAGCTTATCGAGGAAGCAAGAGCCGCCGCCCACGCTGCGGGGCTGCCTTTTTCTGAAAAAGCCTACCGGGGCGGCGAAGAACCCGACCCCTATCTATTTGACGGGAGCATGAGCATGGAGGACTACGAGCTTATGCACCGCATGATTGAGAAAGAAAGGAGTGAGCGCATGGAAGAAACGATTTTAAGCGGGTATCTTTCTAATCTTGGAAAGTACACCGAGGGCAGACCTGCGGGCGAATGGGTATCATTCCCCACGACTGCTGAACATTTGAAAGAAGTCTTTGACCGTATCGGGATAGACGGCAAAAACTACGGGGAGCTGCACATCACAGAATATCAGTCCTCTATTCCGGGACTGGCAGGGAAATTGACCGAGCTTGAAAGCCTTGACGAACTGAACTATTTGGACGAGCTTTTGAAAATGCAGTTTGACGACGACCGGGAAAAATTTGCTGCGGCTATCACATACGGCGACCATACAAGGGACTTGCAGGACATTATAAACCTTGCACAAAATCTTGACTGTTACTGGATTTATCCGTCCGTAAAAACCGAGGAAGATTACGGGCATTATCTGATTGAAGAACTGGACGAGTTGGAGCTGCCGGAAGAAGCAAAAAACTATTTTCTCTATGAGGAATACGGGCGGGACGCTGCTATCAATGACGGGGGCAGATTTACCGAGCAGGGATATATCTACAACAACCGCAACACCTTTACACAGTGGTATGACGGACGGGACGTGCCGGAGGAATATCGGGTAACACCGCAGCCGCCAGTACAGGAAAAGGAACAGGCAGACCTTGACGCTGCCGCAGCCATACCGACCACTGCCACAGAGCAGCCCCCGGTTCTCCCGATTATCCTATCTTCCGAAAAGCCCGCCAACAAAATGAAAGAGATTACCGACCGACTGGAACAGGGCATTTTGGGGATTTATGAAAGCGACCGTTACGCCGACTATCTGCGTACTATGTCTAAATTCCATGATTACAGCCTAAACAATACAATCCTTATCGCCATGCAGGGCGGCAACCTTGTAAAAGGCTATAAACAATGGGAAAAGGAATTTGACCGCCATGTAAAGCCGGGGGAAAAAGCTATCAAGATAATTGCGCCCGCGCCCTTTACCGTTAAGAAACAGGTGGAAAAAATCGACCCGGACACGCAAAAGCCTGTTTTCGATAAGAACGGGAAAGCCGTTACCGAGGAAAAGGAAATCCAAATCCCCGCCTTTCGTGTGGTATCTGTTTTTGACGTGTCGCAGACCGAGGGTAAGGAGTTGCCCGACCTTGGGATAAAGGAGCTTACGGGCGACGTGGAACAGTATCAGGATTTTTTCGCTGCCCTTGAAAAAACTTCCCCCTTTGCTATGGGATTTGAAGCACTAAGCGGCAGTATAAAAGGACGCTGCAATTATGAGGAAAAGTGTATTCTCATCAACGAGGGCATGGACGAATTGCAGAATATCAAGACCGCTATCCATGAAATTGCCCATGCGACACTCCATGACATAGACAAAGACGCGCCGGAACGTCCCGACCGCCGCACCCGCGAGGTACAGGCAGAAAGCGTCGCCTATGCCGTTTGCCAACACTACGGGCTTGATACGTCGGACTATTCCTTTGGATATATCGCCGGGTGGAGCAGCGGAAAAGAACTTGCAGAACTGAAAGGCTCTCTTGAAACAATCCGCAGCACCGCCGCAAGTCTGATTGATACCATAGACGGACATTTTGCAGAAATCCAAAAGGCACAGGATAAGGAACAGACCACCGAACAGGCACAGACCCCACAGGAAGCTACCATACAGCCCGAAGCAGAAGCAGCCGCGCCGGAGCTTCCCGAAGAAACAGCCCCGGTACAGGAAAAAGAAGCACAGACCGAGCCGGAAGCTGATACAGGCGCAAGCAGCGAAGCACCACAGCCGGAACAAGCTGCACCCGTCGCACCTTATTACACAATCAACGAAGCTGCCGCCAAACGTGCAAAGGACGCAAACAGTTTTTCCGATTATAAGCAAGGCAGCGCGACGGCTGAATACAGGCACTATGTAGATGAAGCCGTACAGCTTGCAGAAAGGCAGAAACAGCGGGTAGACCCGATGTACCATGAGAAAATCGACAGCCTGCTTGACACCTACGCCCGGAAACTGGCGGCGAACATGAACAAGGGCTATGAGATTGACGCGCGTGTTCCCTCTATCCTCATTGCGGGCGGCTCTAACTTCCCCACAAGGAAGAAAGAAAAGCAGAACGCAGCCCGCGACAGCAATTACCGGGAATGGCAGGACATACAAGGACTTCTTGATAAAATCCGCAGTACCGGCATGGGCGGTATCAGTGCAGACGACCCACAGGCAGTACAGAAGTTAGAAAAGAAACTGGAAAGCCTTGAAAAATCACAGGAAACCATGAAAGCCGTAAACGCCTATTACCGTAAGCACAAGACCCTTGACGGCTGCCCGCATTTGTTGCCGGAACAGCTTGAAAAATTAAAAGCGGACATGGCGAGCAGTTGGCATTTGGGGGACAAGCCCTTTGCGACTTGGGCGTTATCCAACAACAGCGCGGAAATCCGGCGCGTGAAAGACCGTATCAAATCCCTTTCACAGCAAAAAGAAATCGGTTTTGTGGGTTGGGAATTCGACGGCGGCAAGGTGGAAGCAAACACCGAAGCGAACCGTCTGCAAATCTTCTTTGAGGATAAGCCGGACGAAGCTACGCGGGAAGCCTTAAAAAGCAACGGCTTCCGTTGGTCGCCAAAAGCCGGGGTATGGCAGCGGCAGCTTACCAGTAACGCCTATTATGCGGCTGATTATGTCAAGGCGATTGCACCTCTTACCGGGGAAAAGCCTACCGAGTTACAGCGGGCGCATATCCGGGCGCAAAAGGTAGCTGCACAGGAACAATTCGCACAAGGGCAGCCGGAGCAGGAAGCCCCACAGGATAAAGACACCTTTTCCATTTATCAGATAAAAGGCGGGGACGAAACAAGGGACTTGCGTTTTGAGCCTTACGACCGTCTGATTGCCGCCGGACACCGGGTAGACGCGAAAAACTATACACTTGTCTATTCCGCACCTCTTACGCCGGGGACTTCCCTTGAAGATATTTACACCCGCTTTAATATTGACCACCCGAAAGATTTTAAGGGACACAGCCTTTCCGTTTCCGACGTGGTGGTACTTCATCAGAACGGACAGGACACCGCCCACTATGTAGACAGCTTCGGTTATAAGGACGTGCCGGAGTTTTTGCAGCCGGAAAATTATCTGAAAGCTGCCGAACAGACCACCGAGCAGAATTACAACATGATTGACGGGCAGATAAACAACACCCCGACCGCTACGGAACTGGAAGAAAAAGCAAAAGCCGGAGGACAGATTTCCCTTGCAGAATACGCCGAAGCCCTCAAAGCAGAAAAGAAACAGGCAGAGCCGGAGAAAAAGTCCTCTATCCGGGCGCAGCTTAAAGCAGCGAAAGAACAGGCACCGAAGAAACAGGCAAGACAGAAAACACAGGATTTGGAAAGGAGCTGACCTATGAAGTTACAAAAATTTGAAAATGTGGACGTTATTGCTTCCCTTGAAGCCATAATGAAACAGAACACCGCTTTTTATCAGAGCGATTTTGACATAGACAAACAGATTTTGCGGAAAGCGGCGGTAAGCCTTATCCCGGAGGACAAACGGCTTTTGTGGTTTTCCCGCCCGTCCGGGACGTGCTGCTTCCGGGAACGGGACGTTTTTCTAAAGGACACAAGGCAGCATAATACATGGCGGTTTTACGGGGAACAGACCCGCGATACTATCCTTGCCTATGCGGTGGAACTGACAGGCACAGAGCAGGAAAAAATCAAGGGCAATCTTTATGAACTGGATTATTTGCAGCATTTCCGGGAAGTAATCGAAAAATCAATCCCTGCCGACAACTACACGCTGATTTATGAGCATGGGGAGCTGACAAAGCCTGCCGGACAATATTTTGACGGGGACACTGACCCGCAACTTGGAAAGTTTATACGTTTTGAAGCACAGCCAAACGACCCGGAAGCCTTAAAAAGCCTTTTGAGGGAACAGCAGAAAAAACGAACACCGCATACGCAGAGGGATTTTCAGTTACATATCGCCGCCCTGCATGATAGACAGATTGAAACAGAAGCCCGCCGGATTGTGGAAAATGTAAAAGGGCTTGGAGAACCGGACAGCCCCGAAAAGACCCATTGTGCGGTAGAACTTTCTCCCTACTTTGTTCCACTGGCAACGGATAAGGATATGGAACGGCTGCTTTCCATGCTCCCTTACAAAAGCCTTTCCTTATCTACGTTGGAGGGCAGGCATGGCGTTTATGCGCTGATAGATAAAAGCGAGAGGAAGAAAGAGATGAAACAGTCCCCTCCCTCTGTCCGGGCGCAGTTACAAACAGAAAAATCCCCAAAAGTCCCGAAAAAGACAGCAAAATCAAAACATCACGAATTGGAGGTATGAGCATGATTAGACTGACCGTTGAAGAAATGAACCTGTTGAGTATTTACCATGAGGGAAGCAAAGCACAGCTTATGGAAAATATGACGGCTGCGCTGCCGTTCATGGACGAGGATATGCGCCCCTTTGCAGAACGCACCTTACAGAAAATTTCCCCGCTAACAGAAAACGAGTATGCGGAGCTTGCCATTTTCGCCGCTGATGAAGTATGACCGGGGGTAAGCGGCTTACGCCGCCACAGAGCCGAAAAGTCAACAGCCTTGTAAAAAAGGAGTGCTGCAACTGCGAGCGCGGACACTGTATCTTACTGGACGACGGGGAGGAATGTGTCTGCCCGCAGCTCATTTCCTGTTCGCTTTTATGCAAGTGGTTTCAAATTGCCGTACTTCCTCTTGATAAGCTACTGTATGCAGAGCTTTTCAAGACAGAGGACAAAAAGCGTTGTACCGAGTGCGGCACGTTCTTTGTATCAAAATCGAACAGCGTCAAATACTGCCCGGACTGCCGGAAGCGGATTACCCGCAGACAGGCAGCCGAGCGCATGAGGAAACGGCGTGCGGCGGTTACGCGATAAGGGCAAAAAAAGCCTTGATTTACAGGGCATAAATGACGTGAAACTGGCATAGGCGATACAGAATACCTTTTCCCTTAAAATGGGGGTTCTACTGCGTAACATTTTAAAATCAGTACCTATATAAAAGAACAGGGTGCGGGAGGTCATTACTGGCTTCCTGCGCCCTGTTCTTTTTGTGTCTGACTGTCTTTATCCTGCATTTCCGGCTTCGGCTGTAATTCTTTTTCTATCCGGTTCCGGTAATGGGTTTTCCTGCGGTAAAAATATTTTGTTACTTCCTGTTCCGGCAGCCATATCCCCGCAGCTTCTATCCGTTCCATAACAGCGGCAACGATTTCCCGGTTGTTGTACTTATGCGGCTCCTGTCCCTTTTCTATCCAAAGACGGCGGTATTCCTCATAAAGCCATGTACTGATAGTTTCTTTCTGCCGTTGCTTCAAATGCCGGAACTGCTTATCTGTCCGCAGCAGCTTCCCGTCTACCTTTTTATGATTTTTTGTCCCGATTTCTTTTTTCCTCTCTTTCCATTTCTTCAAGGGGAAACTGGGGGAGGGCTTCTATCAGCTTCATTGTGATATACTGGCGCATATCTTCATCAATTTCCAGTTTGAATGTTCCGTCCGGCTGACGTTTCTTTACAGTTGCCTGCCTGTCGATTTCGTCCTTGTAGCACATAAGCACCTTTTCCACCGCCCATGTTTCTCCGGTAACGGCGGCGCTTATGGTTTCATAATCGGGTATCGTTTGGTCTGCCATGTTTTCACGCTCCTGTCTATATTGGAATACCTTTATCCTACCACGCTTTTATAGATATTTCTACTGTAAGCGTTCGGTTTCCCTGCCCCGTTCCGGTTCTTTTTCCAGTCTTAAAATACTGTCTATGTTCTGTTTGATAACGTCGTATTCCTTGACCTGTTTTTTCAGCTTGCCATAATCAGTGTAAAGGGCTTCTTTCTGCGCTTGGAGCTTCCCGTATTCTTCCTGCATGGCGGCAAGATTGGGGAGCTTGGTAACGCCCGCCGCTTTCAATGCCTTTGCCGCCGCTTCATGGAGTATCAGACTGCTTTCCTGCTTTGCCCGGTATGTGTCCTTATCCTTTGCCCTGCGGTATGCTTCATAGACGGTTTTTGTTTTTTGGTAGGTGGTAACGTGCTTCATCAGCACCGCCATGTCTGCAAGACGTTTCTCCACGCTCTTTAATGCGTCTGCTGTCTTTTCATTTTCCGCATTTATTTCTTCAATCCGGCTGACTAAATCCGCGTACTGCTCAATCTTGTGTTCTGTCAAGAAATTCATAGTTTTTGCAGCCAGTTTCAGATTATGGATTTTCGCCCACTGTTCATAGCCCCGGCTCTCTTGTGCTTGATACTACTTTCAATGTCGATAAGCAGCGATACGCCGCGCTGCTCTTTGGGAGCTTTCGCTGCCTTTGTGCGCTTGCCTGCAATCCGTTCTTTGATTGCTTCCTCTGTATAATCTGCACCGAGGGTTTTTAAGCGGGTAAAGCGTTCCTGTCCGGGAGCGCGGCAGGAGATATATTTTCCCGGCTTTATCTCATAGCCCGCCGCCTGTAACCGCTGCAATAATTCTTCAAAACTTGCTACTTGGGGGATAAGTGTATCAACGGCAATTTTTAGCTTGCCTTTCCAACTTGTTCCCGTCTTTTCCGCTTGATATTCTGCATAGCTTTTTCCCTTACTGCCTTTACCCGGAATGACAACGGACAGCCCGTTTTCCCTGCACAGCTTATCACTTATGTTCCGTATGCCGTAGTAACTGCGCTTATTGGAATTGTACTTATGGTAGTCAACAAAGTTGACCGCACAAAAAATGATATGGTTATGGATATGCCCTTTGTCTATGTGGGTAGTCAAGACGTATTCATGCTGTCCCTTTGTTACCGCGTCGGCAAGCTGTTTTCCGATTGTGTGGGCTTTCTCACAGTCCACCTCTCCCGGTTCAAACGATTGTATCAGATGAAAGGCTAAGTTGTTCCCTTTCTGCCGAGCCTGCGACAAAGTATATTCAAACTCAATATCTGCCGTTTCATAGCTGCACCCAAAGGAGGACACAAGCGTTTTCCCGTCTGTCTTATCCGGGTTTTGGATATAATCAAGGGCTTTGCTCAACGTGCTTTTAATAGGCTTAATCTTTGTAACCGCCATATCTCCGCAAGCACCCCCTTTATTTCCTCTATGTCCTCTTGGTAGACGCTGCCTGTCGCATTGACACGCTTTGCAATCTGATTGACGTTGACCCCGATTTTCTGTATCTCCGCTGTCATGGCTTTTATGTCGCTATGGTCTGTCTGAATGATATACCCGTCAATGGCAATCTTGCGAAGATACGCCGCCATATTTTGGGTAGGGACGAGCTTCATTTTCTGTTCAATCAATGCCCGTTCTTCCTCTGTTACATAGAATTTGATTTGTACTTTTCTTTTGCGTCCGTTCATGCAATCGTTCCTTTCCATTCCGAGGGTTTGGGACACTTCCCAACAAGCAATTTTTAACCGACGCACCGCAGGGCGGGAGGGCGAAAATACGGAAAAGGGTACTCTTTTCCTATGCTTGCTAAGAAAGTTTTTTATCTTTTATGTCCTTATTTCCCTCTACGGAGAAAAAACCATTTTGCCGAACTTATGCAAAAGAAAAACGCTGCAATCTCAAAAAAGATTACAACGCTTCCGAAAATCCATATTCAATTTTGCCGGACGTTTCTATTTGTCCTCTTTTTCGACTTCTGAAATTTCCTTTGCGGTTGCTGTTACAATCCGTATGCCGTTATCGCTCATATCATCAAGCAGAGCGTCGAGCTGCCGCCGCTTTGTATCTTTTCCGACGGGCGTATCTAAAAGAAACTGGTCTACGGATATATTGTAACGGAGCATAAGCTCAAAAAAGATTTGCAGACTGGGGTGCTGTCCTTTATTCTCAATATTCGCAAGGTAGCGAGGGGAAATATACATTTCATCACTTACCTGTTTGCGGCTTTCCTTGCGTCCTGTCCGCGCAGCTTTTATCGCTTCTCCAAAGGCTTTGAAGTCATATTTTTCTACTGGTCTTTTTGCCATATTTATTCACCCAGTTACATTTTACTGTTCCCCTTTCTTCTTGGATATGTCTATACAGTTCCACTAATTAGCCATAATAATTCATATTTATATACTTGCTATTATTCGTATGTCCGACTATAATTATACTGATATGATTTGTAGAAAGGACTTGGGTGTTATGGAATATATGTCTTGCCCCGAAGCAGCGAAGAAATGGGGAATTTCTGAAAGGCGGGTACAGGTACTTTGCAGAGAAAACCGCATACCGGGTGTTTCAAAACTTGGATATATGTGGCTGATACCAAAGGACGCTGAAAAACCGATTGACGGGAGAACAAAACGAGGAAAGGAGCTGCACCATGAATAAAGTTTTGATTATAGATGATGATAAAGAGCTTTGCGCTCTTATGAAAAAGTGCATAGAGCAGGAAAAATTATCAGCCGTAACTGTATATAACGGTATTGAGGGGGTTCGTCTAATTGATGAAAATAAAGATAGCTATTCCCTTATTATTTTGGACGTAATGCTGCCGGATATAGATGGGTTTCAGATTCTCCAAAAAATTAGAGATACAAGCAATATCCCGGTGCTTATGCTTACTGCAAAAAGCAGCGAAGAAGATAAGGTTTTCGGTCTGCGACTGGGAGCAGACGACTACTTGACAAAGCCATTTGGTATTAACGAGCTTTTGGCGCGTGTCAATTCCCTTATCCGGCGATATACCACCTTAAACCCCTTTACGGCAGACATAGACAGCATATCGTTGAAAGATATGGTAATTGACAAATTAAATCGTACAGTTACGGTCAAAGATATTCCCGTTTTGCTTACAGGAAAAGAATTTGATTTACTTCTCTTTCTTGCTTCCAACAAAGGACGAGTATTTACCAAAAAACAAATTTATTCACAGGTATGGGAGGAAGAATACGCTTTTGATGATAGCAATATTATGTCTTTTATTAGTAAATTAAGGAAAAAGATTGAGCCAGACCCCGACCACCCCTTTTACATTTTAACTGTCCGGGGTGTCGGCTACCGTTTTAACAAGGAGGCGTAACATGGATATAAATGTTTATCTTTTCATAGTGATAGCCCTTATGCTGCTTATTATTATGTATCTCCTTTTTGTCTTACGGCGTGTGCGGACACAGCTTGCGCTGATAAAAGACGCCTTAGAGGATATAAAGGGCGGGAATTTGAACCGACGTATTTTAGCAGGCGAAAACGATATGACAAAAACAATTTGCTATGACATTAACAAAATAGCAGTAAACAGTCAGGCGCAGCTTATACGGCAAAGACAATCTGAACAGGCATATAAACGGCTGATGACAAGTCTTTCACATGATGTAAAGACCCCGCTTGCTTCTCTTGTAGGTTATCTGGAAGCGGTTGAAAACAAAATTGTTATTGGAGAGGAAAAGGACGAATATATCCATGTCGCACATGAAAAAGCCCACTATATGAAATCCTTTGTGGAAAATTTGTTTGAATGGGTAAAACTGGATTCCGGAGAGCAGATTTTTCATTTTGAAAAATTTGACCTTAACGAGTTATCCCGCAACATTATAGCGGATTGGATTCCCGTCTTAGAAAGCAATCATTTTGAATATGAGTTTGTCATACCCGAAACAGAGTATTTTATTCACATAGATGTAAACGCATATACCCGCGTACTTAACAATCTTTTTCAAAATATTATTATCCATAGTGCGGGAGATAAAATGGCACTGCATATTTGTGAAGATATACAACAAGCTAAAATTATAATTTCAGATAATGGAAAAGGAATAGCTCCCGATAAGCTGCCACATATTTTTGAAAGAATGTACCAGTGCGACCAGTCGCGGTCTGCAAAGGGAAATGGTTTAGGACTGGCGATTGCTAAAGAGCTTATCAGTGTTCACAAAGGAACCATTACCGCTGAAAACAGCTCTGATAAAGGGACTGTATTTACTATATTGCTTCCCAAAGCCCTGTAAATAATGCGGGGCTTTCCTGCTATAAAACAAGAAAAAAGCAAGGTTTCGGCAAGGTTATGGCAAGGTTGATACTATATAATGGGAGGTAGAAAGGAGGAAAAGACAATGACTATCATTTCTACTGAAATGCTGAAATGGAAACGCAATAAGACAGTCTTAGGTATCTTTATTCTAACTGCAATTTTAGGAATATTCGCAGTTGAACGTGCTTTCAGTATATCAAGAAGTAGCTCACTAATGAATAGTTTTAGTGATTTATACACATTGGCATTTAAGAACCTTACAAGTTTGTTTCTGCCTATTGTGTTGAGTATGTTTGCAACCACATTGTTCTTTGATGAACAGAAAAATGATACCTTAAAAGGACTTCTGATTATTCCGATTTCCAAAACGCAACTTTATTTTTCAAAGATAGCAGTGGTAATTTTTATGTCATTAGCACTATGTCTGCTTACTTTTGCAATCTGTATTCTTGGCGGCTTTCTTGCAGGCGGCTTTACAGATTTGAATACGGAAACAATTTTACAGGCGGGATTATTATTTTTAGCCGGTGGCGTGTTAGTTCCACTTGCAATGCTCCCCGTTATTTTTTTAGCAACATTGGCAAAGGGATATGTTCTACCGATTGGGGCTGCATTACTTTATCTTGTGCCTGTCGTGCTTATTCCGTCGGGGATTATGGGACTGCACCCACTGGCGAGTGTTATGGGAATTTATCCCTATATTTCATCTGACGCAGCAGAAATGGTTAAGAAATGGGCGGGAGGAATAGAAATAACTATATCTCCGAATATCTGTTTAATTTCTCTTTTGGTAATTGGAAGTATTTCAGCCATTGTTTCCGTACTTGCATTGCGGAAACAGACCTATTGAAAGTGAGGATATATGATGAATAAATATGTAATTGAAACAAAACAACTGACAAAAACTTATGGAGAGCAAACGGTAGTCAATTCTGTTAATATCCATGTGAAACAAGGACAGATATATGGGCTGTTGGGGCGTAATGGGGCGGGTAAAACCACAATTATGAAAATGATTTTGGGGTTGACCGATATTACTTCCGGCGAAGTAGACGTATTCGGTCAAAATATCAAAGGGAGGGAAAAAAGAGTATATCCCCGGATTGGTGCTATTATTGAAACACCCGGCTTTTATCCGAATTTAACAGGTACGGAAAACTTGGAGATATTTGCAAAACTGCGCGGTACTGCTGCGCCAAATGCAGTAAAAAACGCCTTGGAGATTGTCGGTCTGCCTTATCGGGACAAAAAATTGTTTAGCAAGTATTCTCTTGGAATGAAGCAGCGTCTTGGAATAGCAAATGCTATTTTACATGACCCTGAACTGCTAATCTTAGATGAACCCACAAACGGTCTTGACCCGATAGGCATTGCAGAAGTAAGGGACTTTATTAAGACTTTAAGTATCGAGCGCGGAAAAACAATTCTTATTTCCAGTCATATTCTGTCCGAAATTGCACTACTGGCTGATGACATCGGCATTATTGACCATGGTGTACTACTGGAAGAAAACAGCATGAATGAGCTACAAAAGAAAAACAGTAAGTATATACTTCTGCAAGTTTCTGATATACCGAAAACTTCTCTTGTTTTGGAAAGGCAGTTTGGGGTTACCGAATATTCCGTACAGGACGAACACACCCTGCGGATTTATGACACTTCGTTGGATATGGCTGCTGTCAATAAAGCTCTTGTGGTACAGGATATAGCTGTTATCAGTTCTCAGCTATGCAATGATACATTAGAGGACTATTTCAAAAAAATCACAGGAGGAGAAGGAATTGCTTAGGCTGATACAGGCAGAGTTTCTTAAACTGCGTCGAAAAAAATTTATTGTGTTAATGCTGTTATCCGCTCTTTTCATGCCACTTCTTGCAGTTTTTTATTTCAGAAGTGCTGATAAAACAGTTATTGAACCATTACAATTTTATAAGTGGACTACATTCAGCTATACAGCTTGGATTATACTTCCTGTTGTATTGGGTTTGGTTTCTACTATGCTCATGTATGACGAAAATCAAAACGATATGCTCAAACAGTTGTGGATTATACCGATTAGCAAGACAGGATATTTTTTTAGCAAATTTATTGTTGTACTGTCTTATTCCGTTTGTTTTATGTTGCTTACAGCCATAGCGTCTGTATTTTTCGGTATGCTTCCCGGTTATATAACCTTTGAATGGAATAGTATCAGTTATCTATTTAAGAAATGTATTGAAATCGCCATACTTACCGCATTTTCCATATTACCACTTTTAGCGGTTGCAGCTGCCGGGAAGAACTATATACTCCCTGTATGTGTGACACTGGTTTACACCTTTCTTAGCTTTATTTTGCTTATGGTTAATATGTACCTACACCCTCTATCCAGTGCAACAGCAATTATCATGCGAGATATTCCCGGTGTTATTTTGGCACAGGAAGTCAATATTCCGGCTGCACTTTTTTGTATCGGTATATGGACTATTGTTTCTATCGTATTTGCGTACATTTCCTTAAAGCATAGAAAGTGAGTGATTGAATGATGAAAGAATTGATTTGGGCAGAACATCAAAAACTCCGACGTTCAAAAATTGTGTTGGTCGCCATATTCGCAGTTATTATGGTTGCAATTATTGTTTTTACTCAAGGGCAGTTTTCTTTTGGGGAAAAACGCTATATAGATGACGCAGGGTGGTTTATGAACGCAGCACAGTCTTTAGCAACTTTTTTTGTTCTTCCTGCGGTTATTGCACTTTTGGGGAGCTATATGATTTGTCGTGAGGAACAAGAAGATACTATTAAATCATTACGTTTAATTCCTATAAGTGAAGCTAAAATGACGATTGCAAAATTACTTATTACTTTTGCATTTAGCGTACTCTTTTATTTGCTGCTTTTCGGCATTACATTTTTAGTTGAAGTTATTTTACATTTTAGGGGCTTGTCTATCAAAATGATTTTAAGTTTTTTCAAAATCTATTTACTTGACGGCATTGGGATTTTCTTTGCTATTGCACCTGTTATTGCGGTTGTATCAAGAATAAAGAAAGGCTATTGGCTTGCTTTGATTTTTACAGTAATTTATTCTTTTGCAGGATTATTCACAAGTATATCCGATGTTCTTTCGGCTTGCTATCCTATTACTGCTACATTCAATATTTCCGGCTATTATTCTGCCACCTTTGGAGAAATCATTATTAGCCTTATGAGTTTGTTCTTTTGTGGATTGTTTTCTGTCTTGATTTTAATATCTAAAAAAACAATCAAAAATAAGTAATGATACAACCAACATCTGCCGGACGACGGCAAAGAAAAAAAGCCGTCGCAGAGCAGCCATATTTTCACGCGCCTATTCTATTTCGGCGGCTTTGATTTTCAGAGCCGCCGTTTCTTTTTGTCTGTACGACGACCCTTAACCATGTAGACATGGCGGCTTTAGGAGGTAGCCGCCATGAGTTATAAACCACAACAACAAATTCTTACATTCTTTGATTTATCAAAAAAAGCCCGACCGCCACCGGGGATATTCCTACCCTTAGATATGAACTATTAAATCATCTAAATACTTTTTATTATTCCTATGCGCCTGTCCGCGTTTTTTTGCGGACGGGCGCATTTTGTATGCTTAAAAAAATTTTTGAAAAAATTTCCGAAAATATTTGGCATTTTTTCAAAGCTCCGTATTACCCCGCGAAAAGGGGGAAGCACCACCAACTTTCAACGAGAAAGGAGGTGAGAATGTGGAACCTAATAGCAGGGAGTTTTATAAGCAATGTTCTTTTCAGAAGTATTGCAATGCGGTATTGCACAATGAAGCGTGCGACGCTCATAGAGAGCTTCGTACACATAAGGCAAAGGAAGTAACCTTTTCCGACATGACCTTAGATGAAGCGCGACAGCTACATACCTTTGATGAATATTTCAAACGGGAAACTGCTGAAACCGTCTTTGAAAAAGCCGGAAAGAAAATCACGCCGAAGTTGCTTCTTGAAGCAATCCGTACTTTGCCGGAAGAAAAGCGCAAAGCCATATTGCTGTATTATTTCGAGGGAATGAGCGATACAGAAATTGCAGAGTTGCTCAATACACCGAGAAGTACAATACAGTACAGACGGACAAGCTCTTTTGAACAATTAAGAAAATATTTGGAGGAAAATGCTGATGAATGGGACGAATGGTAATCAACCCGGCTACCCTGAAAATGCCCTTGTTCCTTATCCTGTCATTGTGGCAGCGACAAAGGGCGACCCGGACGCTATGAAAATGGTCTTGCAGCATTTCAGCGGTTATATAGCCCGTTTATCCATGCGAAAGTTATATGACGAGCGTGGAAATGTTTATTTTGGTATAGACAACGACATTCGGGAACGGCTGCAAGCCAAACTGATGATGGCTGTCCTCAATTTTAGAACAGAAAAATAACCGCAATCGGCGGTGGAACGTCTTTACTCCCCCTTTTCCGTTCCGCTGCTGACGCGGCAGCACAGCCATTTTGAACCTTGACAAAGAAAGCGACGCAAGAGAACGGCGACGCAGCATAAGGCAAATCGGATACGTTCCTTTTGTGCCGAGCCATGCGGTGGGTACGCCATGACCTTTTTCTTAACCGAAAAGCGAGCGAGAAATACCACACCGTAAAGTAGGGATAGCACCCTGCGGGCGATAACGCACAGAATATATAATGATACTTCCTTACAGCCATAGTCCGAGCGTTAGAAGCGTCGCAGGCAATGGGTAGGGCTTCGGCAGACCGCCGGAGGGGTGCAACTCCCATGAGGTTACGCTAATAGCCGTCCGATTAAAGCCTATGTCACAGATTGATTTTTGACCCGTTAAGAAAGGGGGACGACAAATTGAACAATAACGACGTGCCGATTTGGGAAAAGTACACGCTTACCATAGAAGAAGCAGCAAAATATTTCCGTATCGGAGAAAGCAAGCTGCGGAAACTGGCAGAAGAAAATCCCGTCCCGGACTGGGTAATGATGAACGGAAACCGTATTCAGATTAAGCGTAAGCAGTTTGAAAAAATGATTGATACGGTGGACGCAATCTGATAGTGAAATCGAGCCTTGAATGTGGTACAATGTAGTCAAGCATATCAAGGCTCTTTCCATTATGGAAAGGAGCATAACGATGTCGGAAAAAAGACGGGATAATAAAAATCGTATTCTCCGAACCGGAGAGAGCCAGAGAAAAGACGGAAGATATGCCTACAAATATATAGATACCTTTGGGAAACCGCAGTTTGTTTATTCTTGGAAGTTAGTGCCTACGGACAAAACCCCGGCAGGAAAGCGCGACGATATAGCGTTGAGGGAAAAAGAGAAAGAAATCCAAAAAGACCTTGTCGACGGTATCGACCATATCGGAAAGAAAATGACGGTCTGCCAACTCTACGCAAAGCAGATACGCCACCGGGCAAATGTGCGGCATGGTACAAAGCAGGGGCGAAAACAGCTCATGCGGATTTTGCAGGAGGATAAACTTGGAGCCTGTCGGATTGAAAATGTGAAGCTCTCCGACGCAAAGGAATGGGCGTTACGCATGAAAGAAAAAGGTTACGGCTTCAAGACTATTAACAACCACAAGCGTTCCTTAAAGGCTGCCTTTTACACAGCCATACAGGACGATTGTATTCGTAAAAATCCATTTGACTTCCAGTTGAACACCGTCCTTGAAGATGATACGGAACCAAAGGAACCTCTATCCCCTACGCAGGAAGCGGCTTTTCTGTCCTTTGTGCAGCATGATAAAGTCTATCAGAAATACTACGACGAGATTATCATACTGTTAGGGACAGGGCTTCGCATTTCGGAACTCTGCGGACTGACGGAAGCTGACATTGACTTAGACAAACAGCTTATCAATGTAGACCACCAACTTTTGAAAATTGCAGACGTGGGCTACTATGTGGAAACACCTAAGACGAAAAGCGGCAACCGGGTTATTCCTATGAGTGAAAAAGTGTTGGAAGCATTTCAGCGGGTGCTGAACAAACGGAAATATGCACAGCCTATTATTTTAGAGGGCTACACAAAATTTCTGTTCCTTAACCGGAACGGCTTGCCAAAAGTGGCGGTCAACTATGAAAGTATGTTCCGAGGACTTGTGAGGAAATACAACAAAACGCAAAAGGTAGCATTGCCAAAAGTAATGACACCGCACACCTTACGCCACACATTCTGCACCACGTTAGCAAATGCGGGAATGAACCCCAAAGCATTGCAGTACATCATGGGACATTCCAACATCAATATGACGCTGAACTATTACGCGCATACGACTTCCGAAACGTCGATAACAGAAATGAAGCGGCTAATTGCATAAGTAGTAAACGGAGAATTTACTACTCCACATACTACTTTTGAACATCAAAACATACGGGGATATAAGAAGATTTGAGAGTATCTTCCATAACAAAAAATGCCGGAAAAGCCTGTAACAATAGGCTATACCGGCATATAAGAACTTTTGAAAAGATAATCAAAAATTACTTTGTGATTTAATTTAAATTTGTAGAAAATATCATGATTGGAGAGATTGGCAATATTCTACAAGATGGCATGCCGCATTTTACTCCTAACTGCTCATTGCAGGGAACACTTGAAAAGAGCTGGGTAATAATAAATGGGGAAAGAGGTCTGTTGAAAGGCAACAGTAATAATTACTCATCAGAAAGCATTAATGAGATCATATCTTCAAGACTTCATGAACTGCAGGGATTTGATAATTATACCAGATATTATCTTAAGAAAATAAGTGGCAAGAATTATGATTATGGCTGTTTTTCCAAGCTGTTTACATCCCAGAAACTGGAACTTGTACATGCTTATGACATAGAATGTTCAGAGAAAAAGCCTAATGATATATCAACATATGAACATTTTCTTAGTGTGTCTGCAAAACATGGTCTTAATAAAGATGAATTACGGTCATATATGGATTATATGATAGCAACAGATTTTATACTTTCAGAACGAGACAGACATTTATGCAATATAGCAGCCTTAAGAGATGCAGATACGCTGAAGTTTGTTAAGCCTGCACCGATATATGATAGCGGAAAATGTCTATTTGTAAATGACAGCATACCATCAACGGATAAAGGATTGTTAAGCATACATACAGTAAGCTTTATGGCTGATGAGTTAAGAATGTTAAAGCTTGTAAAAGACCGCAGCCTGGTTGATGTTACAAAGCTTCCATCAAGAAGTTTTATAGAAAAGATATATACAATGGATTCACAAATGGATGAAAAGAGAATATCTGCTATCTGTAACGCATATGAGCGAAAGATTGACCTGTTCAGAATGTATCAGCTTGGAGAAGATTTAAGCGAAATTAAGTTGCAGTCAATACTAAGTCAAGAGACAATACTGGGATGAATTCTTATTTGCTTGATAACGAACTAAATAAATTGGATAATTATAAGAAGAATGAAAAAGATGCTGCATTAGAGGAACTTCTTCAAATGACGCATGAGGGAACTATAACAGATTATAAAAAAGAATTAGCGTCACACAGGGAAGAAAAATATTCAAAATAAAATTTTTGATACAGATTTTATCAAACTGAGTTGGATGATACACTATTTTTGCCCAATCATTCAAGCCTCTATATCATCCTGAACCTGAATTTTATTAACCCCATCCAGACAGTTATCGCATATCCATGATGCGAGTTCATCTGCATTATTACTCTCATAATATGAAACCAGCATCTGCTTAAATGTACCATCAAGTTCTACAGGAACTTTAAATATACCTCTGCCATTTTCTATAAGAATCTTATTTATTGCACAGCTTCCGATTCTTTTATTGCCATCCTTAAATACCTGACAACGCATAAGCCATAAACCTGTCCTTATTGCCCTGTCTGTTACATTAGGATTATCCTGCAGTTCCATAAGTCCTTTATGATAATATTCTACACTATGGACTTCTGGTCTCCAATTTGTACCACTTATGATAACATCGTCTGTTCGTACTATTCCAAGATAAGAATATGGGACATCAAATCTCGCAATCAGCCTATGAAGATTCACAAGATATTCAATATTTAATTCATCATGGATATGTTCCAGCACATATTCCCAAGTGTCTTTTAAACAACATATTTTATTAATATCCTTTGGTGTAAATTGTGATACATTTACATTATTCATAATATCCTGTGTCTGTGCAAATGTTACCGCTATACCCTCAAGATTAGCAGATGTATATACCAAATCTACCAACAATCTTTTAGCAATCCAGATATTTTCTTCTATATCCATGGCATATTTATCTTGTAAAATCATTTAATAAACCTTAACCTTATCTCTTTCTATGCTTTTGGGCATTATTTCATACGCTTCCTTTTCACTTATAACATCAACATTTTTCCCAAATTCCTCCTGAAGAAAATGGTATAATCCAAAAAACTCCAATCCAACAGTACGATTCAGTACTATCATGAAATCTATATCACTTTTTTCAGTTGCCTCGCCTCTGGCATAAGAACCAAACAGATATGCTTCTTTGATAAAGTTCTGTTTGTCAAATACTTTCCGGCATTTATCTTTAATCTGTTCTATCGTATATATCATATCTGCCCCTTTCTTCTCTGGATGATTTTGTGACGGATTACGTCACGCAGCTAACATTTGCATGCTATTGTGGTTCTTTCACCTTTTGGAGTATTTAAAATCTGCGGCTTCTGTCCACATACCGGACAAATCACTGTCTAACTCCCTTTATGTATCATATCCTTCTTGAACTGTCTCACTAACATACGAGATTTTTCTGAATACTCCATATAAATCACTCCTCTGCTTTCACATATTGTATTAAGCAGACCTCTCTTTTAAGTTGTTTTAAGTCGTTAAATATTGTAAATAAGCAATATGAAAAATTCATAAAAAAGAGACCTTTTTCATAATCCAATTCCGGGCTACAAAAAAGGTCTATAAGAATTCTTAATTTTATTATATGCAAACCGAGGAGAAAATCAACAGTTTTGTGGTATTTTTATACCCAACTAATCTTCTAAAGTGTTTCTGTGATGTCTTTCTATTCTGAATCTTCTATCTGTATCCATATACTTTAAAACATTTTACGCTTTCTTCCCGCCAACTCCGTTAATATACATCAGCGGTATTCCAAAGAATGCCATTCCGCCAATTATATTTCCTATTGTAACAGGAATGAGATTGTTGAATATAAAATTCGGTATATTCAGTGTGCTAAGCTGCTGCGCGGTATATCCATACTGCTCCATTGCGTCTTTCACATATAACGGATTTAGCTTTGCTATCATTCCGGCTGGAACATAGTACATATTTGCAACGCAGTGCTCATAACCGCTTACAACAAAGAGCATTATTATAAAAAAGCAGCATAACAGTTTTCCAGTCATATCCTTGGCACGCGCAGCAAGCATAACTGCAGCACATACAAGTATGTTACAGAGAATTCCGGATGCAAGCGCAGTTGTAAAATCGAGGTTACATTTGCCAAGCGCAACTTTGATTGTATATGCGCCGAGTATTCCAGATGAATAGTTGTACTGACCACTTACATAGTCAATACATGTGAGTAATAATGAGCCAAGAAGATTGCCAAAATATACTACAACAAGCATTCTTATCAGCTTAAATGCTGTGTGCTTCTTCTGTACAGTTGCCATAATTGCCAGACAGTCTCCCGTGAAAAGCTCAGCACCTGTCATAACAACCATCATAAGTCCCATTGGGAATACAACGCCGGCAACCAGACGCGCAAGTCCTACATTAACAATATCATGTGCAGCTACACTGCTTCCGGCTGCGCCAAATGCAATCATCATTCCTGCAAGTATGGCTTTCATAAAAAGCTTGTATGCTGGACAGTCAACCTTACCAACACAACCTTCCACATAATTTTCTATAGCTTCTTTCATAGATAACATCTTTCGTTCCTCCCTGATTGTGTATTTCTACACTTCAATCGTTTTGTTTTAACTCTGTATACAAGGCACCCCATATATACTTAATCTCTCTTGTATATACAGCACCTGAATTGTGTATACAAAATACGCTTGCATATTATAGCAAGAGGAATATTCATTTACAAGTATCTTATGAAGTACAATTTACACTTCGGCTTCTCTTTTGGACTTCAAAACGTCCTCCCGCCACTCTAACGTCCAATCCTCCGCGCCTCGGCTCACATTACCCCTGCACAACAAAAAGCGCCTGCCAGAACGCTGTTTTAAAGCGTTCTGACAGGCGCAAAACCACATATGCATCCAACATATATCTTATGCAATTCTACTTTCCAGATGTTGCCTTAAGTCTTGCCATAGCTCTTGCAAGTGCTGCTCTTGAGTGATAATACTCATGGATACTCTGCTTCTGGCGAAGTCTCTCCTCAGCCTCTGCTTAGCTTCCTCTGCTCTTCTTACATCGATTTCCTCAGGCTTTTCTGCTGTCTCAACAAGAAGAGTTACACGGTTGTTAACGATTTCAACGAAGCCCATTCCAACAACAGCGTGAATCCATTCGTCACTGCCCTCTGGCTGGAACTTCATCTGACCTTCATCGATTGCAATAACCATGTCTTCATGATGGGCAAGAATTTCCTTCTGTCCATCAAACTCAGGTACAATGAGTGAACGGCATTTGCCAGCGAAAAACACCCGGTTAGCTGATATTACTTTTAAATAAAATGAACTTGTCGCCATTAGTTTTTCCTTTCTGGCAGGATGTTACTGCATCTTCTCAGCCTTTTTAATAACATCATCTATAGTTCCAACATTGAAAAATGCGTTCTCAGGATATTCGTCCATCTCACCGTCAATAATTGCCTTAAAGCCTCTTATTGTCTCCTTTAATGGAACATATACACCAGGAATACCTGTGAAGTTCTCAGCAACATGGAATGGCTGTGATAAGAATTTCTGAATCTTTCTTGCTCTGAATACAGTAACCTTATCTTCATCTGCAAGCTCTTCCATACCAAGAATAGCAATGATATCCTGTAACTCCTTGTACTTCTGAAGGATTTCCTGAACCTTTCTTGCTACCTCATAATGTTCCTCACCTACGATATCCGGTTCAAGAATTCTTGATGTTGAATCAAGCGGGTCTACTGCCGGGTAGATACCCTGTTCAACTATCTTTCTTGAAAGAACTGTAGTAGCATCAAGATGTGCAAATGTTGTTGCAGGTGCTGGGTCTGTAAGGTCATCCGCAGGTACATATACAGCCTGTACTGATGTTACAGAACCATTCTTTGTTGAAGCGATTCGCTCCTGTAATTCACCCATTTCAGTTGCAAGTGTTGGCTGATAACCTACGGCTGAAGGCATACGTCCAAGAAGTGCTGAAACCTCTGAACCAGCCTGTGTGAAACGGAATATATTATCAATGAATAAAAGCACATTCTGATGCTTCTCATCACGGAAATATTCAGCCATTGTAAGTCCTGTCTCAGCAACACGCATACGTGCTCCAGGTGGTTCATTCATCTGACCAAACACCAGGGCAGTTTTTTCAAGAACGCCCGACTCTTTCATTTCTGTCCAGAGGTCGTTACCTTCTCTTGATCTTTCTCCTACACCTGTGAATATTGAATATCCACCATGCTCTGTTGCAATATTGCTGATAAGTTCCTGAATAAGAACTGTCTTACCAACTCCGGCACCACCAAACAGACCAATCTTACCACCCTTTGCATAAGGTGCTAAAAGGTCAATTACCTTGATACCTGTCTCAAGAATCTCTTCTGCAGGATTCTGTTCTTCAAATGTTGGAGGTTCTCTGTGGATTTCCCACTTTTCCTTGGCATCTGGCTGTTCTTTGCCATCAATAGCCTCTCCTAATACATTAAAGAGACGGCCAAGAGTTTTCTCTCCAACAGGAGTCTTAATGCCGCTGCCTGTAGCTGTTACTTCCATATCTCTGCAAAGACCTTCACTGGAAGCAAGCATGATACAACGGACTGTATCATTACCGATATGCTGTGCAACTTCCATCACACATTTTTTATCACCATTATTAACTTCAAGTGCGTCCCTGATTGCCGGAAGGTTCTCATCTTCGAACGCTACATCGACAACAGGTCCCATTACCTGTATAATCTTTCCTTTATTACTCATATTATCTCCTATCCGTCGCATTATTTCTTTCGTTTCTTCTTCTGCGACTTCGCACCAGCGATAACCTCAGTTATTTCCTGTGTGATTGAAGCCTGTCTGGCTCTGTTATACTGTATATCAAGGTCGTGCAGCATATCCTTTGCACTCTTTGATGCAGCCTCCATCGCCATCATACGGGCATTCTGTTCGCAGGAGAATGACTCTACCAAAGCTCCGTATACGAAACCAACTATATAATCAGGAACAATTCTGTCCATAACTACTTCTGGGGAAGGTTTTAATGCAAGTTCCTCTCTTTTGAAATCAACCGGTATCTGGATATTGAAATCTGCCTTCTTAAGAGGAAGAAGCTGTTCAATCTGTGTTTCCTCCTGAATAGCATTAATCATACTTGTGTATATGATATACACCTCATCAAGTTCACCTTTTCTGTACAGTTCTATTATTTCTTCTGAAATATTTCTTGCTCTGTTAAGAGTAGGATTCTGAACTGTATAGTGGAACTGCTTCTCAATCTCAATACCGCGCTGTTCAAAATAATGTCGTCCAAGTTCTCCTAATACAAATAATGAATGATTAGGATTCTTTTCAAGCTGCTCCTGCGCAATCTTTAAAACATTATGGTTATATGAACCTGCAAGTCCTTTATCAGCAGTAATAACTATGTAGCCTACCTTTTTATCCGCTGCGTCTTTATCCTCATTTGTCTTAAAATATATACTGCTTATATCAGGTATATGTCTTAAGATTCGGCTCATTTCTGACTGCAGAGTGAAAAAGTATGGTTCCGTGTCTGAAAGCATTTCTTAGATTTCTTAAGCTTGGAAGAAGAAATCATATACATGGCATTAGTAATCTTTAATGTATCATTGATACTTTTTATTCGATCCTGAATTTCCTTTGTGTTTGCCATATCTATACGCTTACCTTTCTTTTAGCACACATGCATTATGCAAATTCTTTTACTGCTTCCAGAATATTATTAACCAGCTCATCATTAATCTCTTTCTTATCTTCAATCTGCTTTCCTATTTCAGGATGCTTGAGATCTATGAATTCAAGTAATTCTGTCTGGTGTTTCTTAACTTCCTTAGTAGGTATCTCATCAAATACGCCATTGTTAGCCATAACAAGTGTCATAACCTGCTCATGCATTGAAAGTGGATGGCAGAGTGGCTGCTTTAAAAGCTCCATAAGAGCTTTTCCGTGCTGTAACTGTGCCTTAGTTGCATCATCAAGATCTGATGCAAACTGTGTAAATACTTCCATCTCTCTGTACTGTGCAAGGTCAATTCTTATGCTTCCTGATGCCTTCTTCATTGCCTTAGTCTGGGCTGCACCACCAACTCGTGAAACCGAAAGACCTACATTAACGGCTGGTCTCATACCTGAATTAAACAGGTTAGTTTCAAGGAATATCTGACCATCTGTGATAGAGATAACATTTGTTGGAATGTATGCTGATACATCACCAGCCTGTGTCTCTATTATAGGAAGTGCTGTTATTGAGCCTCCACCTAACGCATCACTTAAACGGCTTGATCTTTCAAGAAGTCTTGAATGAAGATAGAATACATCTCCAGGATAAGCCTCTCGTCCAGGTGATCTTTCAAGCAGAAGGGAAAGTGCTCTATACGCTACCGCATGTTTGCTCAAATCATCATATACAATAAGAACATCTTTTCCCTGATGCATGAAATGCTCTGCCATTGCAGTACCTGCATATGGAGCTATATACTGAAGTGATGCAGGATCACTCGCTGTTGAAGATACAACAATTGAATAATCCATTGCACCATGCTTAGTAAGTGTTGATACAACCTTGGCAACTGTAGATGCCTTCTGTCCGATTGCAACATACACACAGATAACGCCTTTACCCTTCTGGTTAATAATTGTATCTGTGGCAATTGATGTCTTACCAGTCTGACGGTCACCAATGATAAGTTCTCGCTGTCCACGGCCAATTGGGAACATTGAATCAATTGAAAGTATTCCTGTTTCCATTGGTGTACTTACAGACTTACGGTCTACGATACCAGGAGCATCTTCCTCAATTGGTCTGTAATCTTCTTCTTTAATATCGCCTTTTCCATCAATAGGCTCGCCAAGTGCATTGATTACTCTTCCTACAAATGCGCTGCCTACCGGAATTCCGGCTTTTTTCTTGGTTCTTACAACCTTAGTTCCTTCTTTGATTCCTGTATCCCTGCCGAACAAGATAACACCTATCTCATTCTCACGGATATCCTGAACCATTCCTTTTACTCCATTATCAAATACTACGATTTCACCATACATTGCATGGTCAATACCGTATACTGTAGCAATTCCATCACCGACCCATATTACATTACCGGTCTCACGGCTTGCTTCATCCCAATTGAAATTCTCAATCTCACTCTGGATAATGGAGATAATATCTGTTGCACTAATTGCGCCCACAGGGGTCACCTCCCAGTTAATTTTCTTTCAAGCTGACAAAAACGTCCTTCAAAACTTCTGTCGTATTCCTTGTGATGTGCTCTTATAACATATCCGCCTAAGAGATCCGCATCCACTGTCTTTGTCAGTTCAATTGTATAATCCGGATATCTGCTCTTTAAGAAATCCTGTGCCTGCTTTGCATTATCATCTTCATCACTGCTGTCTGCACTTATAAGCTCTGCTTTTAAAATGTGGTTTGCTTCATCATCAATTCTGTAATATGAATCAAATATGTCTCTCATCTCATCACAATAACCAAGCTTGCACATTTCTTTAATGAAATTCTTCATAAGCTCCTTGGTATCATCAAGTGCAAATACTTTATCAATGATGTCGTATTTCTTTGCAAGAGGTATTTCAGGATTCGTGAGAATTTTCTGAAGTTCTGAAGTTTTGCTGTATAACTCATCAGCCCTTCTTACATCCTCTCTGCTCACAGACAACCGGTGTAAAACTATTGCATTATTTACTGCTGCCTGCGTCATGAGCATCACCTGTCTTTACGATTTTTCTTGCAGCTATGAGAGCGAGTCTTGCAATATCTGCCTGTGCAGCTTCCGTTGCTTTCTCTTTCTCTGTAGCTATATCAGCCTTTGCCTTTTCAAGCATTACTTCTGTTTCTTTTCTGGTCTTTTCCAAAGCTGCCTCATGCTCTTCCTGTGCTCTGTTTCTAGCATTTACAATAATCTCATCAGCTTCAGTCTTCGCACTTTCAAGCTTTTCGTCATATGAAGCCTTTAATGCATCTGCTTCTTCCTGACTCTTCTTAGCATCATCAAACTGCTGCTTAATCATATCTTCTCTTGCATTGATTACTTTCATAACAGGCTTAAACAGGAACTTCTTAAACACCAGATATAAGACGAGCAGATTGACTACTGTCCATAATATATTCCATGGATCTATACTTAACACTAGCTTCGCCTTCCTTTCTATCTTGTCTTAGTTATCTTTCCCATAAATGTTATTAGCCTAAGAAAAGGATTATAAGAAGGGCGATAACGAAACCATAAATAGCTGTTGCCTCTGCAAGGGCACAACCTAAAAGAAGTGACTTACTAATCTTGCTTTCTGCCTCTGGCTGTCTTGCGATAGCGTCTACTGCACTGCTTGTTGCCTTACCGATACCAAGACCAGCACCGATACCTGTTAATACTGCTATACCTGCTCCGATTGCTACTAAAATTGTTGACATAATAATAATCTCCTTTTTAAAACATTTATTCTTGTTACATATACTCTTACTCTGTAGCCTCTTTTATAAAAAGACCAGTTAAGAATACGAAAACATACGCCTGTATCAGTCCATCGAATATATCGAAGTAACAACTGAATACTGCCGGTAAAACTGCCGGAACTACCATCTTTAATAATTCCATGATTACAAATGAACCTAAAACATTACCGAATAATCGCATGCAAAGTGATAAGGGCTTGATAAATACTTCCAGAATATTAATAGGAAGTATTATCGGCATTGGCTCTGCAAAACTCTTAAGCCAGCCTTTAGTTCCTCTGGCTCTGATTCCTGCGACCTCAATAAGCACAATACTCATCAATGCCAGTGTTGCTGTAACATTCATATCCTTAGTTGGCGGCTTGAAACCAAGCAGTCCTATCAGATTCGCAATTCCTATGTAAATAGCAATTGCTGACAGATATGGAATGTATGCCTTTCCTTTTTCTCCTACCGTCTCAGTGAAGAAATCATTGAGCCCCTTTATTGCTGTTTCTACAACTACCTGTCTGCGACTGGGGTTTTCCACACTTAGACTTCGGCTTAGCAGAATACACAATAGGAACACAACAGCCATGATAATCCATGTAACAACAACGGATTCATATACTGGGATTCCACCAAACAAAGGTATAGTGAACACTGTCTCGCAATTAAGTTCTTCCATAAGCCCTTCTACCAAAGCATCCATCTGCACGACCTCCTTTCTAAATATGAACCATATTTCTTTTCTGTTCACGGATTTTATTCCACAAAAAAAATAATGTCAAGCCTAGATTCTGCCTAGGTTTGACACTATTTTCCTCTTTAATAATCGTACATTTTTAACAAAAAATTATTTATGACCAGCGTTCATTTTTGTTATTTTTCACATTGAATTCTGGCAAACTTTATTTTTATTTAATATTTTCATTAAAATTTGTCAAAAATGTATCAATAAAACCTGTTAATTTTTCTACAAATTTGTCATTTAATTAAGATATAACCGGTTATTCATTAATTATATTAATCTCTATAAAGCCTTTAAAACACTTGAATTCTCTATAACAAAGTTCCTGAATGCCTCTGCAACAGGAGACATGTATGTACTATTATCATTAACCATATAAAAGCTTCTTTCATATTCAGGTGACTCGATTTCAAATATTTCTACAGACATCTTTTCCAATATATCCATATATGGAACTACCGCTATTCCAAATCCATTAGCAACCAGCCCGGCAATAACCTGATCTTCCTCAGTTTCATATGCAACCTTTACTGTTATGTCCGATCTTTTCAACATTTCATCAAATATGCTTCTTATTCCAGAGTTCTTGTCAAAACATACATATGGATAGTCTGCTGTCTCTGCAAGATTAATGTTCCTTTTCTTTTTCTTAGCCAACGGATGTCCTTTGGGAGTAATAAGCACCAGCCTCTGCTTCATGACAGGCTCAGCCGTAAAATGATATTCTTCTGATGGCTTAGAGCAGAACAACAGATCATACTTCCCAAGCTGCATATCATCAAGCAGCCTGCCTGTAACATCTGTATGAAATGTAAAATCTATATCGAGCTGCGGATTCTTCTTTATAAATGCTGCCGCCATCTCTGGAACATAGTTTATTCCTAATGGTCTTACAAGTCCTAATCTTATCGTTCCATTTCCCATTGCACTTCTTTTAATAGAATCAATACCATCATCTAACACATCCAGAGTCTTTTCAGCATAAGAAAGAAACTCCTCTCCGAATTGAGTCAGCGTTATCTTATGTCCGTTTTTTTCAAAAAGTCTGACACCAAGTTCCTTTTCCATCTGTGATATTGCATGACTAAGACTAGGCTGTGTAATGCACAATTCTTCTGCCGCCTTTGTATACTGACGGATTCTAGCAAGTGTAACAAAATATCGCAGGTTATATATATTCATATCAGCCTCCCATGCACATTTATTATCTTTATCTTAATTATAAACAGTTCTATAGACAAAATCTATAATTTCATTAAAATTATTCATTTGTTATTAATCAATAATGAAACTACACTTAGAGACTGTGATTATGTTCTTTATTAAAAGGAAAGGGGATTCATTATGAGTTCAATTGATAGTGCAATAGATTTAAATGCTGGTTCTGTTTCTGAAAATGTTAAGACTACGCTTAGAGGTGAACTTGTTCTTGCCTTTGCTGTTATAATCAACAGCCTTGGAGTTGTGCTTATGCTTTACTCAGGAACTGGAATATCTGCAATCTCAAGCGTTCCATATGCTTTTTCCGAAGTCTTCCCTAAGATTACTCTTGGTACATTTACATATATGTTCCAGGGACTTCTTGTACTCAGCCTTATGATTCTGCGAAAGAAGTTCGTACCATCATATCTGTTTTCATTCGTTGTCGGATTCATATTTGGTGAATGCATCGACATGCACAATATGTGGGTTCCAATGCTCCCAACTGCAATCGGATTCAGAGTTATGTACTTTATTATAAGCTACTGCCTGATAAGTCTCGGCATAGCTCTTTCTAACAGATGTAAGCTTCCAATTATCCCTACCGACCTGTTCCCTCGTGAACTTGCTGACATAACTGGCGTTGCATATTCACGCATCAAGATTTCTTTCGATGTTATATGCCTTGCCGTAACTGCATGTCTTACCGGTCTGATATTAGGTCATATTAAGGGGCTTGGCATCGGTACGGTTGTCGCTGCATTTACAATGGGAAAAGCCATCGGCCTTGTCGGCAGATGGCTTGATAAGAAGTTTGATTTTGTTTCATTTATGAAGAAATAGCTTTTTCACATATTATCTATACGCCCTCTCGTATATACCCGCAATTTCTTCATCAGTAGTTTCCTGAGGGTCTCTTACGAACAATCTCATCATTGTTGCCCTTGCGTTCTTAGCAAGTGTCATTGCTTCTTCCTTCTTTATCCCGTAATCAGACATTTTAAGGTCATCAACTCCACATGCCTTCTGTAAATCAAGAAGCGCTGTGATGAAATCTTCCGGTTTAGATGCATTTCCCATTCCAAGAAAATGTGCCATATCAATGAAGCGTTCATCACATACATGCTTATTAATCCAGAATGTGAAGTACTCCTTAGACAGCATGATAAGTCCTGCTCCATGAGGAAGCTCAGGGTGATATGCACTCATTGCATGCTCCATAGAATGTTCTGATATACATGATGTTACAACCATTGAATAGCCTGACATTGTATTAGCGTATGCAACATGTTCTCTTGCCTCAATATCGTTACCATCCTTAACTGCTCTTGCAAGATATTGTCCGATATTTTCAATTGCGGCACGCTGAATCATATCTCCCATAATATTATGTTTGTTGCTTATATACCCTTCCAATGAATGAAAAAGCGCATCAAATCCCTGATATGCAGTGAATTTCGGTGGAACTGTTTTCATAAGCTCAGGGTCAACAATTGCATACTTTGCAAACATGCCTGCCATTCCACCAATACCAATCTTTTCATTAGTATCAGGATTAGAAATTACTCCGATAGTATCAACCTCTGAGCCTGTTCCTGCTGATGTAGTAATTGCAATCCATGGAAGCATCTCATTAGGAGGTGTCATCTTGCCACCTGATGGACTGTTAGCATAATCCCACAGATTATCTGATGGCTGTGGAATGAACATTGCCATATTCTTAGCCGCATCCATAACTGAACCGCCGCCTAAAGCAACAACAAAGTCAACTCCATTCTCGCGACCAATTCTTGCGCCTTCTTCAACTGCTGACTTCAGCGGATTAGCTCCTATTCCGTTATAAAGCACATATGAAACATCAGCTTGTTTAAGTTCATCTATTGTTCTGTCAAGTGAACCATTCATCCTTGCAGACTTACCATTGCTTATAACAAGAAGTGCTTTCTTTCCTGGCATCTTAAGAGTATGCAGCTTAGAAAGACTTCCGCATCCAAATACGACATCTACTGGTGAAAAAAACTGATATTCATTCATGATTACTCCTCCCTGAAATTAATACTGCCATCTGCAGCATTCATTCCATCAACAATAGCTAGAGATTCAAGCTGGTATCCAAGGTTACGGATAATCTGTCCTCCTGTCTGGAAGCCCTTCTCAACTGCAATTCCAATACCTTCAACAGTTCCGCCTGCCTGATTAACAATAGAGATAAGTCCCTGAAGTGCACAGCCATTGGCAAGAAAATCGTCAATAATAAGTACATGATCCTCTGGACCTACAAACTTTTTAGATATAAGAACCTGATTCTTACACTTATGTGTAAATGATTCAACCTCCGCAGAGTACACATCTCCGTCAATATTGACACTCTGTGACTTCTTTGCAAATACAACCGGTACATCAAAACATTCTGCAACTATACAAGCAATACCAATTCCTGAAGCCTCAATTGTTATAATCTTATTAATATTCTTTCCGGCAAATCTTCTCTTAAATTCTTCTCCCATCTGCTTGAAAAGCCTGACATCCATCTGATGATTAAGAAAACTGTCTACTTTAAGAATGTTGCCTTCTTTGACAACTCCGTCCTTCATAATTCTTTCTTCAAGAAAATTCATAGTAATGATTCCTTTCGTAAGTAAATTATCTGTCATATTATAAGAAATTATTCTAACATTACAAGGCTCTATGGTCAATCAATTTTAATTATCTTTTACACCTGCCATTGCAATCTGGTCAGGAGTTATAGGAAGCTCGTAAAATCTCTTTCCTGCCGCATGGCTTAATGCATCTGTAATTGCAGGAAGCGGTGTATTAATTACAACCTCTCCGATTGATTTCGCACCAAAAGGACCTGCATTCTCGTAACTGCTCTCAAACTCAACATTAATATGTCCGATATCCATTCTTGACGGAATCTTATACTGTAAAAATGAGTTCTCATACAGCTTGCCTTTATCTGAATATGTGATATTCTCTGACATTGTCATTCCGATTCCCTGTAAGATACCTCCCTCTGCCTGTACTCTTGCAAGGTTAGGATTAACAGGTGTTCCACAATCAACACATGCGTCATACTCAACAACACGGCTCTCTCCTGTGAGAAGGTCAACCTCGACCTCCGCTGCTCCAACCATGAATGGTGGTGGTGAAATAGGTGATGTATGTGTATTGGTAACTGAAAGTGCTATATCATTACCACACATGGATGCTGTTGATATATCGGCCAGGGTTACACATTTATCCTTGTTCTCACCTGATTCGCATATTACTTTCTTTCCGTCAAATGTGACATCACATTTCTCGCAGCCTAACATTTTAGCACCAAGCTTTTCGATTCTGTCTCTAAGCTCTAATGCACATTTTTCAACAGCCTTACCTGTTACATATGTTGTACTTGATGCGTATGAACCTGAATCATAAGGTGATATGTCAGTATCTGCACCAAATACACTTATATCGTCTGTGCTGCATTCAAGAACCTCTGCTGCAATCTGTGCAAGTATTGTATCACAGCCTGTTCCCATATCAGCAGCTCCAATGTTCATAGTATATACGCCTTCATCATTAAGCTTTAGTGTCGCACTGCCCACATCAACTCCTGATATACCTGATCCCTGCATTGCCATGCCCATTCCGACAAAACGTGCCTTAGTATCAGAAATCTTTCTCATAGGATATTTCTCATCCCATTTAATCATCTCTTTGACCTTTACAAGACATCTGTCAAGTGCACAGCTTGTATTAACCTGTCCATAGTAAGCAGGCATTACATCGCCCTCTTTTACTATGTTCTTAAATCTGATTTCAAATGGATCCATATGAAGTCTGTCTGCCAGTTCATTTACAGCCGACTCAACTGCAAAAAGACCCTGTGTCGCACCATAACCTCTGTAAGCACCCGCTGACATTATATTAGTATATACAACATCACTTACAAAACGGAATGCCTCTGCCTTTCCATATAACGGAATTGACTTGTGTCCAGAAAGACCTACTGTTGTAGGACCATGCTCGCCATATGCACCTGTATTAGATAATGTGTATAAATCAATTCCTTTTACAATACCATCCTTAGTTGCACCAAGTCTTACATGCATCTGCATCTCATGTCTTGGTGATGAAGCTGACTGTGTTTCTTCCCTTGAAAATATAATCTTAGACGGTTTTTTGGTCTTCCATGTAACAAATGCAGGATATATCTCTGACACAGATGTCTGCTTTGCTCCAAATCCGCCTCCGATTCTTGGCTTGGTAACTCTTATCTTAGATGGCGATATTCCAAGTGCATGTGAGATAATTCTCCTGCAATGGAATACTATCTGTGTAGAACTAACGACATGAAGTCTTCCATAAGTATCTATTGTGCAGAAAGTTCTGAAAGTCTCCATCATGCTCTGCTGGCATGCCTTAGTATGATATGTCCTGTCAATCACAATATCACACTCATCCAGCACCTTATCGATATCTCCGTTGCCACTCTCATCATGTGCACAAAGATTCCTTTTATTATCAGCTCCAACCGGACATAGTGCCTCCCAGTTCTCCTCAGGGTGTACAAGAATCTCATTATCCTTTGCCTTAGTGAAATCAAGCAATGGTTCAAGTACTTCATACTCTGTCTTAATAAGCTTCATTGCCTTATCAACACAGCGTTCATCAGCACCTGCAACAATAGCTACAGGATCACCTATGAATCTTACATGCTTATCAAGAATAAGCCTGTCATAAGGACTTGGCTCAGGATAAGTCTGACCTGCACATGTGAATCTTTTCATATTCTGGTCAACATCTTTATATGTAAATATTGCTTCTATTCCTGGCACCTTCATCGCAATATCAGTATTAATATTCTTTACAAATGCGTTGGCATATGGTGAGCGCAGAAGCTTTACAACAAGGCAGTCCTTAGGTGCAATATCATCTGTATACACCGGCTTTCCAAGAAGCAGTTCCATCGCATCTTTCTTTCTGATAGCTTTATTAACCGACTTCATCTATTCAGCCTCCTTTGCTTTCTTTGCCTCAAGGAAATTCATAATTCCTCTTAACTGTCCCTCATAACCTGAACATCTGCACAGATTTCCTGAAAGGAACTCCTTTATCTCCTCTTCATCAGGATAAGGGTTCTCTCTAAACAGGGCCAATGCATTCATAACAAATCCCGGATTACAGAATCCGCACTGCTCTGCTCCCTGGTCTGCTATAAATGTGACAAATTCAGACGCCTCCTCCTGTAATCCTTCGAGTGTTGTAACACTGCATTTGTCTGCTCTTGCTGCAAGAACTGAACATGAAAGGACAGGCTTATCATTAAGAAATACTGTACATAAGCCACAGTTAGATGTTTCACAGCCACATTTTACGCTGTAACAGCCATGCTCTCTCACGAATTCATAGAGTGTCATGTCTGCCGTAATATCTGCTTTAACAGATTTTCCATTCAACTTAATATCAACTAACATATATTCTCCAATCCGTAATCACCAATTATCTCTGTTAATATTCTGAAGTGCCCTGCCTGCAAGAACGCCTGCAAGATGGCTTCTATACTCAGCACTTCCTCTCATATTGCCCGCTGTAGGCACATTTGTCTTAACAAATGTACTGAATTCCTCTACCGACTTCTCATTAATACCGCCTGCAAGTATTCCATCTGTATCTTTAACAACAATTGCTCTTCCCGGTCTTGCACCTATGCAGATATTGCAGACTCCAGTATCTTTAAACTTTACTCCTGCACATGTAAGCACCGGCAGATCTGTTTCTGTTATTCTCACTGCTTCATAAAACATATTCACCGGTCTTTTCTTAACAATAATATTAACAACAATGTCCCTGTCATAATCACGGTCAGCATACTCAGTTAATGGTACAATGCCTCCCTTGTATAGTTCTACATAAGAATCCAGTCCGATTAAAAGCGTAAGCACATCAGAAAATCCATATCTTCCATATATACTTCCACCAACTGTTGCAAGATTTCTGAACTGCACACCTACAATATGCCTTAAAGCCTCCTTAGCACAGCCATCTGTATATTCATTAAAACTCTCATGAACTTCTAACTGTCTTAAAGTAGTCATACAGCCAATCTTAAATTCTTCATCTGATTCTTCAATCTTATCAAGTCCAAGCCCTGACATATCAATAGCTGTATTCATTCTGTTGTCGCCCATACGCATCCACATCATGCCGCCGACAATACGGTTAGCTTTCTTCTGATTAAGCTCATAGGCTTCTTCAAGGCTTTCTACTTTCTTATAATTCTGTATAGTAAGCATAAAAACTCCAATCTGTTTATTAGTGAGAGAAAGACGGACGGTTGTGGCAGCCAGACCCGTTACCTGTAGGTGATGGCTCTCATGGCAGCTTAGCTAGTGGGAGTAGATGCCGCCATCTGCAAAGTCTATTAGTGTGCAGAAAATCAAACGCGCTGCGCTTGAACGATATTTTCTGCACACACCTTTAAGCATATGGCGGCATAACTCCCACACAGCACGCTGCAAATCGAGCCCTCGCCTGCTGGCATCGGGCCTGTGCCCGCCACAACCTGTCTGTCATCCTTCGCTACTAAATTCTTTACTCACCAAGAAATCGATAAATAATCTCATTCTCTTTCCTTATATAAATATAACGGCTTGTAAAACCCTTGTCAATCTGATAAAATCCATTTGCTAATATAATTTATGAGAATTGTTTTATGAGATATTTAGAACAACAGCTACAAAAAATTGTTAAATCCAACGCAGGACGCTTTGGAGCCGCCGGTACTTGGTAAGCGGGAATAGTTGGCACGAAGTGACAACAAATTCCCGTGAACCTAGTACCGCTGCGAGCGACAAGCAGCGAAAGCGTGTCCTGCGTTGGATTTAACAATTTTTTGAGGCGTCCGTTCTAATACATCTCCACAAACCAATTCACAGAAAGGATTTTAACATGAAGAATTTTAAAAGATTTACCGCCCTCTTTTTAGCAATGCTCATGCTTTTTTCATTAGCAGCATGCGGCAATTCCACAACTGCTGATAAGAGCACAGAAGAAGCAACTACTTCAGCATTTGACATAATGTCACAGTTTAATGAGATTGGCGTAAGCTATCCTCTTACTGTTACCGACCAGGCTGGAAGAACCGTAACATTTGAAAAGGCTCCGGAAAAGATTGCATCATCTTACTACATTTCAACAAGCCTTCTTCTTGCACTTGGATTACAAGATAAACTCGTTGGAATCGAAGCCAAGGCTAACACAAGAAATATTTATAAGCTTGCAGCTCCAGCAATCGTAAGCCTTCCTAACATGGGAACAGCCAAGGAATTCAACACAGAAGCATGTGTAGCTGCTGCACCTGATGTTGTATTTCTTCCAATGAAATTAAAGAAAACAGCTGATACTCTTGAAAGTCTTGGAATCAAGGCTGTTGTTGTGAATCCAGAAGACCAGTCACTTTTAGAGGAATGTATAACTCTTGTTGGAAAGATTACTAACAATGTCGGTCGTGCTGAAGCACTTAATAATTCAATCAAGACATTTTTAGCTGATAACAAGACTAATGTTTCTGGCGAGAATACCCCATCTGTATACCTTGCAGGTAACAGCTCTGTTCTCTCAACTGCCGGAAGCAAGATGTATCAGAATACTCTGCTTACTAACGCAGGTGGTAAAAATGTTGCTTCTGAACTTACAGATACTTACTGGGCAAATGTTTCTTACGAGCAGATTCTTGCATGGAACCCTGATTACATCGTTATCGCTGCGGATGCAACTTACTCAGCTGATGACATCTTAAACGATGCTAATCTTGCCGGCTGCAATGCTGTTAAGAACAAAAATGTAGTAAAGCTTCCTAACCATATCGAAGCATGGGATTCTCCAGTTCCTGGAAGCTTCCTTGGAAGTATATACATTGCTTCTGTTCTTCACCCAGAAAAGGTAACTAAAGATTTCTATGAAACTTGTGTAACTAAATTCTATGAAAGCTTTTATGGATTTACACCTGCAAAATAATTAAGGATGATTTATGTTCAAGAATATTAATAATTACAGGAACAAAATTATACTATTATCTGTCATGTGGGCACTGCTTCTTATAGCAGTGTTTACATGGTCAGTTCTTACCGGACAGTATCCACTCACATTAAAAGGACTGCTGTCAGGGGACACTATGTCAATTATGGTCTTTAAAAGACTAAGACTTCCACGCGCCATTATGGGTATTATTGGAGGTTTTGGCCTTTCAATATCTGGTTATGTATATCAGATGATATTTAAAAATCCACTGGCATCACCTGATGTTGTTGGTGTTTCTTCCGGTGCAAGTGCCGGCGCAGCTTTTGCTATAGTTGCGGTTTCGTCTTTAACCCCTGTTGTATCAATATCCGCATTTGCCGGAGGAATAATTGCCCTTATAATCACATTACTTGTGGCTTATCTTGTTCCCGGCAGAAACAGTTACACAATTGTACTTGCTGGCATTGCCATTCATTCTGTAGCACAGACAATTCTTATGTTTCTCAAACTTGCTGCAGATCCTGAAAAACAGCTTGCTTCTATTGAATACTGGATCATGGGAAGCCTTAACGGTGTTTCAAAGGACAGCCTTGCTATTCCTTTCTTTGTAACATGTGCAGGCTTTATAATCATGACTTTATTATACAGACAGATTCTCATTCTCTCGATAAATGAGGATGAAGCTGCCGCTCTTGGTGTCAACGTCACAGTTCTGCGTTTTATCATATTAATGATTGCAACATTAATCGTATCATCAATTATATGTGTAACAGGACTTATCAGCTTTATTGGACTTATTGCACCTCACATTGCCAGATTACTTACAAGACGCAATGACAGATTCACATACATATCAAGCGGACTGGCTGGTGCCATAATCATGACACTTGCTGATATATTTGCAAGAAGTGTATCCTCATCAGAACTTCCTGTAAGCATATTTACATCACTCCTTGGTGCGCCGCTGCTTATAATCCTGCTTATCAAAGCTAATAAAAAGGAGGTTGTATGATGTCCGATTTATTCAATCCTGAATTATATGTTTCAGATGTATCAGTATATTATGGAAGCAAATGTGCTGTCCAGAATGTAAACTTTAACATTCAGCCTGGACAACTTACAGCAATTATCGGTAATAACGGCTGCGGGAAAACCTCTCTTATAAGAGCTGTTATGAATTTTGTTAAACATAGCGGAAAGTGCATGCTTGGTGAGCTTCAGCTTGAAAGTATGTCTGTCAGGAAAAGAGCTGGCATGATAAGCTACATTCCACAGAGAACCGGAATAAGCGTAAGTATGACTGTAAGAGAGGCCTGCCTGCTTGGCTTTAATCCACAGCTTCACATGCTTGAATCGTATAACTCCGACATGAAATATCGTGCTGATAAAGCTATTGATTCCGTTGGACTTGCTGGATTATATGATACAGACTTTCTCACATTAAGCGAAGGTCAGAAACAGTTATGCATACTCGCACGCACACTTATAGAAGATTCGGCGCTTCTGCTTCTTGATGAGCCTGACAGTGCGCTTGATTTTTCTAACCGCCATATGCTTATGAAACATATCCGGAATATTATTTCTGATAAAAAATGTGCTCTCATGTGCATACACAGTCCGGAACTGGCACTTGAGTACTGCGACAGGATTCTTCTTATGAAAGATGGAAAAATTGTTTCAGATATTGATGTACATACAGCCAGTCTTTCAGAAATCAATGAGAAAATGTCTCTTATATATGATAATATCAATGTTACTGAATGTACTGATGCCAGGGGAAATGTACACAGAATAGTTCTTGCTTTGTAATAGGGGGATTTATGAATAATTGTTATTTGGACGCAGAAGCCGTAATTACATTTTTCAGGATGACCGGCAGAAAACACATTTTTATAACAGGCAGCCGCGGCAGTGGAAAATCTTATCTTGTTAATAATATGTTAAAACATATGTCCGATTCTTTCAATCTTTTACAGAGTCATAGAACTGATACGCCACAGGTTGTCATTAAATCTAATCTTGTTGCTGACAATAAAGAATTCGTGATTGGTGTACCCCGGACATCTGGAATTAATCCTGCATCTAAAGGCAATAATATGACAATTATTGAAGATGGATTTATTAATTGCGCAATTCCTGCCATTGATACACATCTTGATACAACTCCTGAAAGGTTATTTGTTATTGATGAGCTTGGTTATCTTGAAAGCTCTTGCATCCCATTTCAGAAGGCTGTTGAAAAACTGCTTGATAATTCACATGTTTTAGCTGTAATCAGAAAACAATCCACAGAATTTCTAAACAGAATCTGTAACAGGAGGGATGTTCTTGTTATTGATATTGACAGAACATTTGAAACGCTTTCATGCATTATTATGGCTTCCGGTATGTCAAAACGATTCGGCTCTAATAAACTGATAGCAGACTTTAACGGACGCTCTCTTTTTGAAAATGCAGTATCTATAAGCCATTTTGCCGGCTTTGGTGAGACACTTGCAGTAACTCGACATGATGAAGTGGTTCATATATGTGAAGATAAGAATATACATTTTCTGCGACACGACATGCCATACAGAAATGAAATGGTCCGGCTTGGAGTTACCAGAATTCTATCAGATAACGCTTCTTCAGGTAATCTGCAGCCTCAGGGAATCCTTTTCCTGCCATCAGACCAGCCGCTTATTACAAGGACAAGCCTGCAGCTTCTGTGTCTTACATTTCTTTATAATGATGATAAGATATGCAGACTTTCCTACAATAAAAATGCTGGTTCTCCATGTATATTTCCTGCAAAATATTACGATGAGCTTCTAAATCTTCCTGAGAAAAAAGGCGGCGGGTTCTTAACAAAAAATATCCCGCACAGGTTGTATTAGTTCCTGTACGGGATGAATATGAACTATATGATATCGATACTCCAGACGATATTACTCGTCTTTTGAAGTTTCTTCATTAGCCGGTTTGCTCTTAGGAAGTATCACATTAAGTAATATTGCCACAAATGCTGCAGGTACAATACCTGACTCACCAAACATAAGCTGTACTGCCTGTGGTGTATGTGCAAGAATTGCAGGGCTTACACCCATTCCGTAACCTACACCAAGCGCAACTGAAACAATTGAAAGTCTTCTTGCATCAAGTGGCTCTTTAGTAATAAGCTGGATACCGCTTACTATGATTGATGAGAACATCATAACTGCTGCACCACCAAGTACTGACTGTGGCATGATTGATATAAGTGCTCCAAGCTAGGTATAAGTCCGCATAATATAAGAAATACCGCACCTGATGCAAGTGCAACTCTGTTGACAACCTTAGTCATTGCAACAAGTCCTACATTCTGGCTGAATGATGTATTAGGAAGCACACCGAACATTGCTGCAAGTGTTGAACCAAGACCATCACACATTACGCCTCCAGAAAGCTCCTTATCTGTTGCCTCTCTTCCCATTCCACCTTCCATAACGCCTGAAATATCACCAACAGTCTCTACTGCTGTTACAACAAACATTACAAGTACAGGAAGTATTGCTCTTAAATCAAAAACAGGCTTAACTGGCATAAACCTTGGAATTGCAATCCATTTAGCCTCTGCTACCTTGTTCCAGTTAAGTACCCATGATTTAGTATACTCAACTCCATCAGCTGTAACTGCTGTATGTGGAAGAGCCAGTCCCATAATAATTGCAACAATATAACCCACAATAATTCCAACAAGAATTGCAGATGAACTAAGATATCCCTTAGTCCAGTGCTTAACAAACAATATAACTACAAGCACAACAAATGCTAAGAAAAGATTTTCCAATGAACCAAAATCCTTAGCAGAGCTTCCACCGCCAAATGAATTGATACCTACTGAGATGAGCGACAATCCAATTGAAAGAACTACTGTTCCTGTTACTACTGATGGGAAGAATTTTCTTAATGGTTTAATAAATGCTCCTAGTACAGTCTCAAAAAGACCACCTATAATAGATGCTCCCATAATTGCACCATAAGCTAATATTCCGCCACCCATAATCTTGGTAACACTGCTGAATACTCCGATAAATCCAGAGCTTGTACCCATAATAATAGGTACCTTGCCACCAACGGGTCCAATTGAAAACAACTGGATAAGTGTTACAATACCTGCAATAATCATTGCATTCTGTAAAAGTGCAACCTGGATAGATGCATATTCACTTCCTGCCCCAATTCCACATGCACCTGTAATAATAAGCAGAGGTGTAAGATTACCTACAAACATTGCCATTACATGCTGAAGTCCAAGCGGTATTGCCTGTTTAGCGGAAGCTTTCCATTAAAGTCATATGCTTCCGGCATAAGCGCTTTTATTTTTTTCATAAGTCCTCCAAATATTTATAAGAATTTTATAAAGCACTAATACTATAATTCAAAATACGCATATTGGCAATATTTTAATGTTGTTTGTATTTATTATTTTAATATCTTTCTATAAATAATTAGTTCATCAAATCCTTTAATCTAAAATATTACCGTCAATTGAGATTGTAACAACCTGCCATGGAATGAATTTTCCACTGTTCTGTAATGCTGTCTTTGCAGCATATTCAAGTCCTCCGCAGCATGGAACTTCCATTCGAACAATAGTAACGCTCTGAATATTATTGTTACTTATTATCTGTGTAAGCTTTTCGCTGTAATCAACATCATCAAGCTTCGGACAGCCGATAATAGTAATCCTTCCCTTCATGAAATCCTGATGCATATTGGCATATGCATATGCTGTACAATCCGCCGCGATTAAAAGCTTTGCTCCGTCAAAATATGGTGCATTAACCGGCACAAGCTTAATCTGGCATGGCCATTGTGCAAGCTGGGATTCTGGTGCAACCGGGGATGCATTTTCCTGATTATTCCTGTTAAACTGTCTCATCATGCTTCCAGGGCATCCTGAAAAATGTGGTTTCGCTGCAGCCTGCTCATTTGCAGCTTTATTGGCAAGAACCGCAGCTTCATCATATGCTGCCGCTTCTCTTTCTACAAATGAAATTGCCCCTGTAGGACACTGTGGCAGGCAATCACCAAGGCCATCACAGTAGTCGTCTCTCATAAGTCTTGCCTTTCCATCAACCAATCCGATTGCCCCCTCATGACATGCTGTCACGCATGCTCCGCACCCATTACATTTATCCTCATCAATATGAATAACTCTTCTTATCATTATATTAATCTCCTTATGTTCTGAATTGATTTTGTGATTAAATAATAATATAATGAGCATAATAAATATGTTGTTTTAACCACATTTTTGAAAATTTATTAGAAATATATTTAGATTTAACTAATAATAAAAGGAGAGCTTATGGCAATCATTAAATCACCTGTATTTAAAGGCATTAGCGAGGCTGAAATATCAGAAATGACCTCAGCCGGCTTCCTGCGTGCCAGAAAATTCCGCAAAAATTCGTTTATATATCATGTAACAGACAGTGTTCACGAAATTGGAATTGTTGCATCTGGTCAGGTAACTATTGAATATATAGATTTGTGGGGCAACAAAGCTATTATGAGCAATATTACTCCTGGACATGTATTTGCTGAAACATATGCTCTGACTGGCGAACCGCTCATGGTAGATGCGGTCGCTTCTGAAACAAGTGTGATTCTTTTTCTTGATATGGATAAATTGATGAGTTCACAATTTGAAAATACACACTGCAAAGATACAATCCTTAACAATCTGCTGCACATTTCCATTCAGAAGAATCTCACCCTGTCTAACCGGATATTCTGCACATCACCTAAGACAATCCGAGAAAGGCTTCTTATATATCTGTCCAATGAGTCAAGAAAAGCTGGCAGTCAGGAATTCGTAATTCCATTCGACCGCCAGCAGCTTGCCGATTATCTTAACGTTGACCGTTCAGCACTTTCCAAGGAACTTGGAAAAATGCGTAATGAAGGGCTTATTGAATTCAGAAAAAATGCATTTCATCTGCACAGCATTTGCTAAGAATTCTGTTCTATAAACCGTTTCACCACTGGTCTTATCGGTGGTGAAATGTTATCCAGTTCAACCTCGGCAATATTGAAAAACTTCAGTTCTTCAATTTCTTCTTCCTGTCTCTTTAATTCTCCATGGTATTTTCTGCACACATATATAATCTCAATATTAGACACTTCATCTCCATTAGGATACACGTAATGCACCTCCGGACCGGAATTCACCATAAAAAATTCTATCTCATCTGCAATAAGACCTGTCTCCTCAAACAGCTCTCTTCTTGCACAATCCTCCACTTTCTCGTCAAGTTCAATAGAACCCCCGGCATATCCCCATTTGTGATTATCTGTACGCTTTCCTAAAAGAATCTGGTTCTTTTCATTCACTATTATTATGCTTGCGGCGCACTGCATCAGTGTCCTGTGTCCTACAAGCTTTCTTAAATCCATTATGTAACTTGGCATTGTTTAATCCTTTCAACAGTAAATTCCAATTTATCCTCTAACTGCCTCTCCACACGAAGAGACATATTCTCTTCTATTCTACAAGACTCTTACTTTTCCATTTTCCACTTTTCCATCTAAGCACCATTCCAACTGCTCTCGCACACTCGTCACCTGCCATGCAATATATGCCCCTACCGCAAGCAGCCCCATATGTATTCCAAGAAAATATGTTCCACCAACTGCAAACAGATACATAAATATTGCACCCATTATAACAGGGAAAATAGCATCTCCACTTGTTTTTAATGCCTGACCATATACAAGATTTGTCACTCTTCCAAATTCAAGAAATATATCTACTACCAACAGTTTTACTACAAGCTCAATCATCTGTATATCATTCGTAAATATATGAACGATAAAACGTCCGGTAATTGCAAATGTCACAGAAAAGCACGTTGCTGTTACAAGACCATATATCACAGCTTTTCGCGTACCCCTGTCACATTCCTCATACTTCTTTGCCCCGATTCTCCAGCCCGTCATAATGGCATTTGCCTGTGCAAGCGCAGCTCCCACACAATATGAAAAATTGGCTATCTGCATAGCATACGAACGAGCTGTAACATTCATTCCATCCGTATCCATATGGTTCATAAAACATACTATAAATGTCATTGCCACATTATAAAGTGCAGTTTCGAATGCCGAAGGAAAACCGATTTTAACAATCTGTGCAAGTATCTTTCGTGGTTGTGCGCGCTCAGGACTTTGCTTTGCTTTTATAAGTACAGCTCCCATTGCTGCTACAATAATAAGATTCACAACCTTTGAAAAAACTGTTGCAGCAGCAACTCCCATTACTCCCCAGTTAAACACAAACAAGAATACCGAATTCAATATAATATTAATTACATTACCAACAACTGTGCCTATTAAGGAATGTTTTGTATAACCAAACACTCTTAAATAACTCGAAAAAATTGGAATAAGCGCATTTAAAAAACTTGCACCTCCAACAATTTTAAGGTATGTTTCAGCCGGCTCAAGTAAAGCAGGGGCAATACTCACTATCTTAAGTATCCACCCAGAAAAAGCAGCAAGAATAAAAGACATCAGGATACCTGTCAGTGCATTAAATACAAGTCCAAGCTGTCTGGCCTGATATGCAATTCCAGGTTTTCCAGCTCCAATATTTTGTGACATAACTGCTACCATACCGGATGATATTACCCCGAACATGATAATAAAAACACCTATATATGTATTTGCTGTTCCAACAGCCCCCACAGCCTGATCACTTACTGATGATAACATCAGTGTATCAACCATACCTGAAAGCATATAAAATAAAGTTTCCAGGCATATTGGCACAGATAGCTGTGTCAATGTTTTTCTTTCACCTTCCATACATTCTCCTTAAAATACTAATGTAATATATATTATCAAATTCAGTTTCCGCATGAATCGTCCCACCAGTGTTTACGAACTCTGATAAGGGCAAAAAATCTGATAACACATTATAACACAAAATGAAAATGACATGGTGATTAACCAGTAGGAAATGTTGCATGATTAATCTGCTGTTTTGGCTGCCTTGATACTTCTTAGGTTGACGGCTAGATACGCATTAGAGATGTCTCCATCCAAATGCTGTTCTAGCAAGTAACTTTTCCCTTGAACCCTTTGTTTATTATATGTGGGGCGCTTTTCGCCCCCAAATAGTGAAAGTTGGGGCACTTTCTGCCCCCGCTGAATTTATTCTTTTCATACTTTTTATCAACATAATCCTATTATTTACTTATCTACATTGGCTGTCATTTTTGAAAGTAAAGTACCCATTTTTATAGGGAATACATAGCACCCCATTGTTTGGATTTTCTGATTGAAACTATGGCAGATTATGTATCTCTTTGAATTAATATGTTTCGCAAGACCATAACCAACTTTTTCTGGAGATGCCTTAAATTCATTAGGCACCGGTAATGGAGAAGCCGATTTTGTTTGTGTAAGGGGTGGATGCATAATATGAAAAGTAATATTATCCTTTGCATATTCAATACGAAGACATTTAGCCAATGCTTCTAAAGCTCCCTTTGTTGAACTATACGGTGAAATATTCATAAAACCTGTTACACCTACACCTGAACTTGTAAAAATGACCTTGCCCTTCTTCTTGGCTGTCATATACGGAATTATGCTCTTAGCAAAACGCAATGCGCCAAAATAATTTACATCAAAAACATCTTTATAGGTATCAAAATCTGTTTCAATTTCACTTTTAAAAGTGCATTTACATGCATTATGTACAGCAATATCAATAATACCAAACTCTTTAGCTGTTTTATCTACTGCCATTTTTACCTCTTCATTATTTCTCAAGTCAACCTTATAAAAAATAAAATTGCTATTGTACTTATTTTTTAGGATTTCAAGATTTTGAGTTTCAATATCTAGAACGGATACCCTATTTCCATCAGCAAGTAATTTTTTTATCATATAGTATCCGATACCTTCATTTGCTCCTGTTATAATTATATTTGCCATTATTTATTTTCTCCCATTTCCGTAAAAAATATTTGAATATGTTTGTATGCAGCTTCGCGAAAAGCTATTTTATTTTCCTCAGTAAGTTCCTCACTAAATAACCACTTATTTGCATAAAAATAAATGGGCGAATAATATTTTATTGCAAGATATTGACTATCACAATTTGGAATTATGTCAAAGTTCATCAATGTTTGAAAGATTTTGCTTTGAATTTGTAACGGTTTATCAAGGAGCCATTCCCGATACAGTTTCAATAAGTATTGCAAAATTATATGTTGTTTAAGAAAATATTTTAATTTTAAAGATAAAAAATTCTTCATCCTGCAATGCTTTATATTCCATATTGTAATTATTCAGAATATTACTTACAATATATAAACCTAATCCATTACTATTTTCCTTATTTAAATCAAATTTAAC